>JBDTEH010000326.1:0-12490 GCA_039922635.1 Kofleriaceae bacterium
TCGATCGCTAGAACGCGTAGCCGATCGTCGCCATCCCGCCGAAATACGAGTCCTTTGCGCCGTGGACGTCCTGCATCGGGTCGGAGTCCCGGGTGTTCGCGAGCGACGCCGGATCGCCCTTGAACGCCAGGCTGATCGACTCGTACTTCGCGAGTGCACGAACGAACAGGTTCTTGGTCAGCGTGTAGTCGAGCCCGGCGCTGAGCTCGAAGCCCGAGACGGTCGCCGGCCCATAGCCGTAGTTGGTGCTCGCCTGGATGTCCCCGGTCTTGGTCACCAGTAGAAAGCCAGCTTCCGCGTCGAGCATGATCGGTCCGCCGAGCGAGTACTTCGCCCACACCTTCGGCTCGGCCATCTGGTAGTGCACGTTCGGTACGTCGGTCGACATCGTGCCCGCGAAGGTCTGCTGGATGTTGAACTGCTGGCTCGAGTACAGGATCTTGCCGCCCACGAGGAGCGATGCGCTGACCGGATAGCGCACGACGGCACCGATCGAGAACCGATCCTCGACCGTCGACAGCTTCGCGGACGCCGACTTCATCATGTCGTCGACGTAGTTCTTCTGCGAGTTGATGAAGATCACCTTGTCGTACATGACCTCGATGCCGAGCCCCGTGAGGATGCCGGTGTTCTTGTGCGAGAACGCGAGCGGATAGACGGTCGCATCCATCACGCCGCCGGCGACCGGCACGGTCTGCTTGTAGCCGGAGGGCTGATCCGCGAGGTCCGAGTCGAACGTGAACGACAGCCGGCGCGCGACGAACGACATGCCGATCGTGAAGTCGACCGCGCGGTTCGCGGGCAGCAGTGCCTCGTCCGCCGACATCGCGACCGGCTGCTCGGTGCTCCCGTGCTCGTCGCCTTTACCCTCGCCGCTGCCGTCGTCGGGATCGGCCTTCGCGGTGTGCTTGTGGTGCCGGCCGTGCTTCTCGCCATCGTCGGCAGGCGTCGCGTCGGTGTGCTTGTTCGTCGCGACGTCTTCCGGAGGCTTGGTCTCCGGCGGCGGCGTCTGGGTCTCGGGCTCGTCCTTGTCCTTGCCGATGTCCTCGAGGCCATCGATCCCGGGCAGTAATGCCTCTCGGACCTGCTTCCGCACGTGGCCCTTGAGCGTCGCCACGTCGGAGGTCACCTCGATCTCGTCGCCGACCATCTCGCCGGTCTTGCCGGCCCGGAGCTTGAGCTTGATCGTGTAGGTGTCGCCATCCTTCGCGATCTTGCCCCACACCACGCCGTCGACCTTGACCTTCCTCGCGACCTTCTTGACGCTCTTGGTGTTGAACTTCTTCGCGTCTGCTTCCTCGGCCGCGCCGTTCCACTTCTCGGTGTTGACGACCTTGTTGTCTTTCTCGACCAGCTTGACGACGGCGGCGTGAAACTTCTCGGCCTCGGGGCCCTTGAAGTCGAGGACGACGATCTTCTTCCCGCCGGCGAACGCGATCCCGCTCCACACCAACACGGCCAGCAGCACCAGCAGCTTACTTTTCGAAGTGTTCGATCTCGAAGTCGTCATGCGTGGGAGTCGCTCCTTTCTCGGACGGGGCCCACGAACGTTCGGCGCTACCCGAAATGCCGCGGAACAACAAGGCGAAGTCGGCGGGGCTCGTCGAGTGCTTGACCGCCTCGTCGTAGGTGACGAGCCGCTGCTTGACCAGCTCCGCGAGGCTCTGATCGAACGAGATCATGCCATAGGGGTGGAGGCCCTCGGAGATCGCATCCTTGATCTCGCGCGTCCGCACCGGATCTTCGATCATCTCGCGCACGCGCTCGGTGTTCACCATGATCTCGAGCGCGGGCACCATGCTCTTGCCGTCCGCGCGCGGCAACAAGCGCTGCGAGACCACGCCGCGCAACACGCTCGCGAGCGTGAGCCGCGCCTGCTGTTGCTGGTGGGTCGGGAACATCGAGATGATGCGCGAGACCGTCTCGGTC
This sequence comes from Kofleriaceae bacterium, assembly GCA_039922635.1. Taxonomy (GTDB): domain Bacteria; phylum Myxococcota_A; class Polyangia; order Haliangiales; family Haliangiaceae; genus JABFXX01. Next base: position 1,930 of record JBDTEH010000326.1, read on the forward strand.
GCGTCGACGGTGTGCAGCGTCGACAGCACGAGGTGTCCGGTCTCGGCCGCGGTCATCGCGATCTGCGCGGTCTCGAAGTCGCGCATCTCGCCTACCAGGATGACGTCGGGATCTTGGCGCAGCGCCGCACGCAGCGCGCGCGCGAACGACATCGTGTCGAACCCGATCTCGCGCTGGTTGATCACCGAGCGCTTGTCGCGGAACGTGTACTCGATCGGGTCTTCGATCGTGACGATATGGTAGGCCTGCTGCGTGTTGACGTAGTCGATCATCGCCGCGAGCGTGGTCGACTTGCCCGAGCCCGTCGCACCGGTGATCAGGATGACGCCGCGATTGTGGTTCATCAGATCGAGCACGGACTGCGGCAGGTTCAACCGATCGAACGGCGGTACCTCCGGCGGGATCAGGCGCATCACCATGCCGATCGAGCCGCGCTGCTGGAACATGTTGACGCGGTAGCGCACGCCATCCGGGGTGCCATACGCGAGGTCGATATCGAGGTTGGTCTCGAAGTCCTCGCGCTGGCGGTCGTTCATCATGTGGACGGCGAACTGCGCGATCGCTTCACGCGTCAACGCGGGGACGTCGCGCACGGTCCGGAGGTCGCCCTTGATCCGGAAGATCGGCGGGAGTCCGGCCTTGAGGTGAACATCGGAGGCGCCGAGCTGACGGGCCGCCGTCAGCACCCGATCGAGGATCTGACTCATCTCCGTCCCCGAGGTTAACACACCGGGTCGACGAGATCCGGTGACCAGATTGGTGTGACGGACGGGTGAACACCGCGGGCTTGGGTTACGCTGTCAAACGGGATGCGTTGCCCGACGTGCGGCACCGAGAACACACCGGATTCCCGGTTTTGTGGTGGCTGTGGCGCCAAGCTCGTCCCGGAGGTCAGCCGCGTCGCACCGACCGCGAAGATCTCGGACGACGCCGCGTTTCCGCTGCAGCGCTATCCAACCCCGGTGCCCGCGCAGCCGTACGCGAGTGGCCCCGCGAGCATTCCACCCGCAAACGGGCCCGCGACTATCCCCCCGGCGGCGAACGCGTATCCGGGGCCCGCGAGTATTCCGCCGAACACCTATCGCGCGAACGCGGCGTTCACGCCTCGCGAAGCCTCGCTGTCGATGCCGGTGGTGGCGCGGGCGCGCTGGGGCTTGATCGCCGTCGTGCTGGTGCTCGATCTCGGCCTCGCGGCGGCCGGCGCGGTGATGTTGCAGAAGGGCCTCGCGAGGCCGGAGCCCGGCCCCGCGAGTGACGGCTCGGCGCACGCGGCACTGCCTCCAGCGCGGCCCACGTTGCTGCTGACCGCAGGCTCCGGACCGGCCCTTTCACCGGAGACGTCCGAGCGCCTCGCGAACGCCGCGTCCGCAGGGACCGGTTCGAACGCCGTGGCCGCCACTGGCTCGAACACCGCGCCCGCCCCGAGAGCTCCGAAGCCGACCAAGAGCGACACCAAGCCCGAGCCACGGCCCGTCGTCCAGGCCAAGAAGGCGCCCCCGCAACACGACGTCAAGAACGAGCTCGGCGTGGAGATCGAGCTCGCCGCGGCGCGATCGCGCGGCGACTTCGACAAGTGCTATGCCGATGCGTCTCCCGAGATCCACTTGAAGGGCCGGATCGACATCGCGTTCACCGTGCTTCCCGACGGCCGCATCGATCGTCCTCACGTCGCCCAGAACGAGACCGGCTCGCAGCAGCTCGCGAGCTGCCTCACCGCGACGATCGCGCGCTGGGCGTTCACGTCGCATCCAGCCGAGCCCGTGCTGATCTCTCGACCCTTCATCTTTAACTAGAGACGCCCATGACCATCGACTCTGGATCGTTTCGAACCGTCCACACCGGCAACTACCTCGTCGGGGTCGAGGTGCTCGTGCTCGACGCCGACAAGGGCGTGCACGAGGGCATCGCCCAGCTGCTGTCCGAGGCGAGCCTGCACGTCACGTGCGTCACCGACGCCGAGCGTGCGCTCGCGCTGGTGCAGCGGAACTTCTTCTCGGTCGCGCTGGTCGACATCGACACCGCCTCGCCGCGCGACGGGATCTCGACGATCAGCGCGCTCAAGAAGGCGTCGCCGACCACGATGGTGATCGCGATGACGCCGCGGCGCTCGTACGACGACGCGGTCGATGCGGTGCGCGCGGGTGCGGTCGATCTGATCCTCAAGGCGCCCGACTCGGTCGCGTACCTGAAGGAGCGCGTGCTCGAGGCCGCGTTCCGTTCGGTCGGGCGGCGCGAGGTCGATACCGTCCTCGACGAGATCAAGGGCGTGCACGAGGAGTTCCTGCAGCGCTTCATGGACACCGAGCGCCGCGCGATCGATCTCGCCGACCAGGTCGCCGGGCGCGATGCCTCGCGCGTCGCGAACCTCGACGAGCTGCGCGTGTTGGTGGTGGACGAGGTCGACGACTTCGTGAGCGCGATCCAGGAGGCGAACCCCAAGGGCTTCACGTTCACCCACGCGACGTCGGGCGGCGAAGGCCTCGATCGGATCAGCGGCGGCGCGTATCACTACGCGATGATCGCCGAGGACATCACCGACCTCCCGGCGATGACGATCGCGCGCACGATCCGCAACCAGCACCCCGACACCGTGGTGCTGACGTTCCTCGGGCCGGCCGACAATGGCCACGTCGAGCTCGTCGAGACCCACGGCAAGCGCTCGATCGTGAAGCCGTTCACCGAGGCCGGCCAGCTGATCGGCCGGCTCGACGAGCTCGCGGACGCGTGGCGCGCGAAGGCGCGGGAGCGGCGCTACACCCAGGCGTTTCGCGAGCGCCACTACGACTTCCTGCGCCGCTACGTCGAGCTCAAGACCAAGATCGAGCGCGCGATGACCGACGCTTCGGGTTGAGGAGCCCCCCCCGTCAGACCGAGCGGATATAGTTCCGCCGCATGGTCGCTCCGCACACGGTCGTCATCGTCAATCCCAAGTCGCAGGGCGGGCGGCTCGGGAAGCGCTGGCCCGAGCTGGCGGACCTGCTCCAGCGCCAGTTCCCGTTCGACGACGTCCACACCGAGAGCGCCGGCCACGCGACCGAGCTCGTGCGCGAGGCGCTGCGCGGCGGCGCCGAACGGATCGTCGCGATCGGGGGCGATGGCACGGTCAACGAGGTGGTCAACGGCTTCTTCGATCACGGCAAGGCGTTCGCGCCCCACGCGAGCTTCGCGCTGATCCCGTTTGGTACCGGTGGCGATTTCCGGCGCACGCTCGGCATCCCGGTCGATACGCTCGAGGCGGCGAAGCTCGTCGCCGCCAATCACGTCCGCTCGATCGACGTCGGCCGGCTGGACTTTGTCACGGCCACCGGCGCCCAGGCGATGCGGATGTTCGCGAACATCGCGTCGTTCGGGGTCTCGGGCGTCGTCGATCGCCTGGTCAACGAGAGCGGCAAGAAGCTCGGGCGCCTGAGCTTCGCGCTCGCGACCGCGCGCGCGGCCTGGGCGTACAAGAACCAGCGTGTCCAGCTGATCTTCGATGGGGACGCGCAGGGTCGCGTCGAGGCCACGATCAACACCGTCGCGGTCGCGAACGGCAAGTACTTCGGCGGCGCGATGATGGTCGCGCCGAACGCCGAGCTCGATGACGGCCAGTTCGACGTGATCGCGATGGGCGATTTCGGCTTCGCCGACCTGCTCAAGAGCGGGCGCCGGTTGTACCAGGGCACGCACCTCGGCATGGCCAAGGTCACCGCGCGGCGCGCGAAGCTCGTCGAGGCCGAGCCGGTCGATCCGAACGCGATCGTCGAGCTCGATGTCGATGGCGAGCCGCTCGGCCGGCTGCCCGCGCGGTTCGAGGTCATGCCCGGAGCGTTGAAGGTCGTCTGCGCGCCAGGTGGCGGTGGTGGCTAGTGCTGCGCGCGGTCCACGGCAATCGCGTCGAGGGCCTCCTCGAGGCGCTGCTGGCCACGTTACCGCCGGCGGATCCGTTCGCGCCCGCCACGATCGTCGTCGGTAGTCACCTCGTCGCGCGCTGGCTCAACCGCGAGATCGCGCTCGCACGCGGCATCGCGGCCGGGTTGGACCTCGTCACGTTCGACGCGTTCGTCGAGCGGACGTGGAGCGCGGGCGCGACCGTCGGGGCGATCGACCGCACGCAGCTCGCGGCGGCGCTCGCCTCGGTGGTCGCGGATGGGGACGTGGTCGGGCGCTTGCCCGCGGTCGCGGCGTACCTGCGCGCGGCGCCCGCGCCGGGCGATCGCGCCGGGCCGCGCCGCGTGCAGCTCGCCGAGCACCTCGCGAACCTGGTCTGGCAGTACGCGCTGACCCGGCCGGATTGGATGGCCGCGTTCAGCGCAGGGCGCGCGCCCGCGGAGCTCGCCGGCGATCCGACCGCGCACTGGCAAGCGGCGCTGGTCGGTGAAGCCTTGCGCCGGCTGGAGGGTCGCGTGCCGATCCCGATGCTGCCGTGGGCCCGCCGTCGCGCCGGCATGCAACCGCCGCAGTTGGACGCACCGATCCGCGTGTTCGGGATCTCGTACCTGGTGCGCGCGCAACTCGAGGCGCTCACCGATCTCGCGCAGCACGGCGAGGTCACGGTCTACTTGCTCGATCCATGCGCCGAGCTGTGGGACGACGTGTCCGGACGCACGGCCGGCCCGACCAGCGGCGATCCGCTGCTGCTCTCGCTGTGGGGCCGCGCCGCACGCGACACGCTCGCGGCGCTGGTCGAGCGCAGCGGTGGCGACGTCGACGACGCGTTCGTCACCGAGCCGCCGGCAACCGCGCTGCACCGCATGCTGGGCGACGTCGCGGTGCGGGCTGCGCCACGACCAGGCGCACCCGAAGGTGATGGTGCCGGCGAGCCCGCTGGCGTCACCGTGCTCGCATGCCCGAGCGAACGCCGCGAGCTCGAGGCGATCGCGGCGCGGTTGCGCGCACACCTCGACGCGGACCCGGCGCTGCGCGCCCACGAGCTGGCGGTGTGGATCGCCGGCGAGCCGGAGCGCTATCTCGCGCAGGCGACCTCGGCGTTCGAGGCCGTCGGGGTGCCGTGTCACTTGATCGATGCCCCGCTCGACGACCGCGGCCGGATCGGCGAGGCCGTGCTCGCGCTGCTCGAGCTGCCGACCTGCGCGATGACCCGCAGCGACCTGTTGCGCGTGATGACCCACCCGGCGGTGCTCGCGGCACATCCCCACGTCGACATCGCGGACTGGGTGCGGTGGACCGAGCGGCTCGGCATCGTGCACGGCGCGGACGCGCACGCGCACGCCGGCACGTACCTCGAGGCGCATCGCGACAAGTTCCACTGGGATCAAGGCGTGCGCCGCCTCGCGCTCGGCGCGTACATGGTGGGAGCGGATCGCGGGCCGGCGCAGATCGGCGACATCGCGGTCGCGCCCGAGGAGGTCCGGCCCGATCAGCTCGCGAGCGCGGCGACCTACGCGCTGCTCGTCCGCTCGCTGACCGCCGACGCAGCGTGGCTCGGGGCGCACCAGGCGGCGCTCGCCGAGTGGGCCGATCTGTTCGTCGGGCTCGTCGATGCGTACATCGATCGCCATGCCCGCGCGGCCGACGACACCTCGCGCGAGATCGAGCGCGTCCGGTCGATGCTCGCGGGGATCGCGCGCGCGGATCTGGATGGCCGGCGCGTGGGGTTTCGTGAGGCGCGCGAGCACGCGGTGCGCAGGCTCGTCGGCGCGCGGTCGAATCGTGGCGAGCCGCTCGCGGCCGGGGTGATGATCGCGCCGCTGCGCCCGCACCGCGCGGTGCCGGTGCGGATCGCGTGTGTCGTCGGCCTCGCGGAGGGTGGCTTCCCCGCGCAGAACCAACCGAGCCCGCTCGATCTGCGTCGCGAACCACGCGCCGGGGACGTCTCGCCGCGCGATCGCGATCGCCACGCGATGTTCGAGGTGCTGCTCGGCGCGCGCGAGGCCGTGTATCTGTCGTACGTCGCGGCGGAGCCGAAGAGCGGACAGGCGCTCGGCCCGTCGTCGGTCGTGATGGAGCTGGCCGATGCGCTCGCGCCGTACCTCGCCGCCGGATCGAGCCGCGCCACGCTCGACGCGCTGACCGTACGCGAGCCGCTGCATCGTTGGGGCGCGCCCGCCGCCGGTCGCGATCTCCCGCCCACGATCGGGCGCGAGCGCTGGGCCGCGCGCGTGCGCGATGCGATCCGCGCGCACCTGCGGGCGAACGGCCATCCGATCCCCGACGCGGACGGGATGCTCGCGTTGCTCGCGCATCCCGCCCACGCGCGGCTGCGCGACGAGCTCGGCATCGTCGACGCGCTCCCCGCTCCCCCGCCGCTCCCCGCGCGCCGGCAGCTCTCGATCGCGAACCTGCGCGCGTTCCTCGAGTCGCCGATCCAGGCGTGGGCCCAGGCCGTGCTCGATCTCGACGACCTCCCCGACGACGCGGTGATCGATCATAGCGACGAGCCGTTCCACGTCGAGAAGCCGGCCCGCGCGGTGCTGCTGCGCGAGGTGCTCGCGGCCCACCTGCGCGACCCCGCCGGCGAGCTCGCGGCGCGCTACGACACGGTGGTCGCGGAGCTCGAGCTGCGCGGGCAATTTCCCGTCGGGGTGTTCGGCGAGGCCGCGCGCGCGGTCGATCTGCGCATGCTGACCCGGTGGAGCGCCGAGCTCGGCGCGATCGGGGCGGGCGCCTCCACGCGGATCGGCTTCGGGCGCTCGCTGGCGGAGGCCGAGCTGCGGCCGGCGCTCGAGCTCGAGCTCGGTCCCGACCGCACGGTCCGCCTGGTCGGCTCGACGGAGATCTTGATCCGGCGACCCGATCGCGCGATCTCGGTGATCCCGATGGTCGGCGAGGCGACCAGGACCTCGCGCCATCACCTGCGCGGTGCGCTCGATCACGTGGTGCTCGCCGCGGCGGGACTCGCGCCCGCGGGTCACGAGCACGTCCTGCTCCATCCCGCCGGGCCGCACCGCCATGTCGTCCATGCACCGTGGGCGCAGGCCGACGCGCGCGCGTACTTGATCGAGCTCGTGCGCGACTTGATGGAGCACGCCCACGGCTACCTGTTGCCGTTCGATGTCCTGCGCCGCGCGCTCGAGAACCGCGAGCCATGGGGGTCCGGAAGGCAACTCGATCCGACCGGTGGCCTCGGTTACGGGCCGATCGTGGAACCGTACGGACTGGCGCTACCCGGCGCGCTCGCCGAGCTCGCGCGGCTCCGGCTCGGTCCGCTCGCCGAGCGCATGACCGGCGACATCAAGTTCGGCGGTGACGAGTGAGCGCGACCGAACCCACCACGCCACCCGCCGGCGAGGGCGCGGTCGCCGGAGCCGCCGGAGCCGCCGGAGCCGCCGGAGCCATTCGGGTCGCGCGGCCGGCCTCGCTGCCACCGCCGGGCGATCGATTCGTCGTCGTCGAGGCGTCGGCGGGCACCGGCAAGACGTACTTCCTCGAGCATCGCGTCGTCGACCTCGTGCTGTCCGGCGCGGAGCTCGGCCAGATCCTGCTGGTCACATTCACGGACAAGGCGGTCGCCGAGCTCCGGCTGCGGATCCGCGACCTGCTCGATCGGCTCGCGCGTACGACCGAGAGCACCGGGTCCGCGGGCGAGTCCACGGAGACGCGGTTCGGCGAGGCTCCAGAGCATGGCGCCGAGCCTCCGCACGAGCGCGGCGCTGCGCCTCCGCGCGAGCGTGGCAGCGATCCGACGACGGCGTCGTCGGTGGCGGTGACGTCGTCGACGTGGCAGCTCGATGCCGCGGCGAAGCAGCGCCTGCGCGACGCGGTCACCGCCTTCGATCACGCGCCGATCTTCACGATCCACGGGTTCTGTTACCGGATCCTCGTCGAGGATGCGTTCGCGGCGCACCGCCTGTTCGAGCAGACCCAGGTCGCCGACGAGGTCGCGTTCGAGACCGCGTTCGTCGCGCTGTTGCGCGAGCGGTTCGCGAACGTCGCGCCCGACCGCGATCTGTTGAGCGCGTACCTCACGCGCGGCGACACGGTCGACAAGCTGCGCGCGCTGCTGTTGGCCTGCGCGCGCAAGGATGCGCCACCGCGAGCGAGCTACGCGCCGGAGGCAGCCGCGGAGCTCGGCGCCTCGCTGCAGCTCGTGTTCGGCACGAACGAGGCGCGCGCGGCCCTGCTCGATCGGATGGCGCTGAAGGGTCACGACAAGCGCTACGTGCCGCCGTGGGTCGCGACGATCGGTCAGGCCGTCGCCGCCTGGGACGGTTCGGCGGCCGGCGTGTTCGCGCTGTGCGATGCGATCCGCAAGAGCAACAAGACCGAGCCCGGGCCCAAGCTGCTCGCTCGCCTGGTCAAGCTCCCCGCGCTCGCTCCGATCACGGAGGTGGTGAAGCGCGCGCTCGTGATGACCTCGCTCGACGAGGCGATCGCGGCCGTGATGCTGCCGCCGGTGATCGCGCGGATCGGCGCCGACAAGGCCGAGACCGGCATGTTCGACTACAACGACATGCTGCAGCTCGTGCGCGATGCGCTGCACGGCCCGCGCGGCGCCGAGCTCGCGGTCCGGCTGCGCACGCGCACGCCATGGGTGATGATCGACGAGTTCCAGGACACCGATCCGGTCCAGTGGAACATCTTCCGGACGGTCTGGATGGACCCGACCGCCCACGGCCTGACGATCGTCGGTGACCCGAAGCAGGCGATCTATGGCTTTCGCGGCGCGGACGTCGCGACCTACATGGACGCGCGCGACGAGCTGGTGCGCAACGGCGCGACCCGGATCGATCTCGATGTCAACCGCCGCTCGACAGCGCCGATGGTCGAAGCGGTCAACAAGATCCTGGTCGCCGACGGGATCTCGCCGCTACTAGATCAGGCGATCCGCTACGACCATCCGGTCCATGCCTCCGGCGATATCGAGGCACCCGCGGGGCTCCGGCCGATCACGGTGTTCCAGCTCACCGGCGCGGGCCGGCGTGAGGAATCGCGGCAGGCCCTCGGCGCGGCGATCGGCGCCGAGATCGAAGCGCTGCGCGCGGCGCCGCCGGCGTGGACCAGCCGCGGCCAGAGCACGCCGTTCTCGCTCGGCCACTGCATGGTGCTGACCCGCACGAACCGCGACAGCGATGGCGTCGCACAGGCGCTGCGCGCGCGCGGCCTGGCGTGTGCGCTCGTCGAAGGTGACCGCTTGTTCGAGACTCGCGAGGCGCACGAGCTCGCGGACGTGCTCGCGGCCGCGGCGGCGCCGCGCGATCGCTCGGCGCGGATGCGCGCGCTGCGCACGCGGTTCTTCGACGTGCCGTGGGCCGACTTGATGCGGGTCGTCGACGCGCCCGACCATCACCCGCTGATCGCGCGATTGTTCGACTGGGCCGCGCTCGCGAGCCGGCGGGCCTACGAGGCGCTGTTTCGCGAGCTCGTCGAGGCAAGCAGGTTCGCGGAGCGGGCGCTCGTGCTCGGCGGCGGCGAGCGCGCGATCATCAACACCTGGCACCTGATCGAGCTGCTGCTCGAGGAGGTCGCGCGATCGCGCAGCGATCTCCACGAGCTCGTCACCCAGCTCCGGCGCTGGATCGCCGACGGCAGCGAGCTGCCCGACGACCGGGATGTCCAGCGCGCCGAGACCGACCTCGACGCCGTGCGGATCTTGACCGTGCACAAGGCGAAGGGCCTCGAGGCGCCCTACGTGTTCGTCTACGGCGCGGCGAGCCCTCCGCGCGCGTCGGCCGTCCACACGCTGCGTGATGGCGCGGGCCGCGCGCTCGTCGTCGGTCCGCAGGACGACGCGATCTCGAAGCAACTCGTCGCCGAGGCCGACGCGGAGCACCAGCGGCTCGCGTACGTCGCGCTGACCCGCGCGAAGGTCGCGATGTACCTGCCGCGCTATCCCGACGAGGCCGTCGATCCGCGCTCGATGTACTGGTCGATCCAGCGCTGCCTCGCGCCGCTCGCGGCGCGCCGCGACGAGCTGTTCGACCTTCGCGAGGTACCGATCGGCACCCCGCCGGCCCCGCCCGCCCCGGCGGATGCCCTCGCGCGGTTCGAGCCGCCACCTCCACCGGTGACCACCGAGCTCGCCGCGCTCGATCCCCGCCGCGCTGGCCTCGCGATGCTGTCGTACACGAGGTTGGGCAAGGAGCTCGACGCCGCCGCGATCTTTCCCATGCCCGGGCCCAGGACCGGGGCCGGGCACGAGCGCGGAGCCGCGGAGCCACCGGTCGCGATCGATCCGGCCGAGTTCGACCTCGAGCCGGCGAGCCCGACCGAGAACCTGGTCGGGCCGGACGAGCTGCCGCCGGGCATCGACAGTGGCCTGTTGCTCCACGACCTGCTCGAACACGCAGACCTCGCGCTCGCCCGCGACCGCGATCTCGCGGCGGGGAGGGCGGAGCCGAGCGTGCGGGCCATGATCGTCGAGCACGCGCGCGCGCGCGGCATCGCGCTACCGTTCCACGCGCACGCCGAGCGGCTGGTCCACGCGGCGTTGACCGAGCCGCTCGCCATCATCGGGCGCGATCCGTTGCCGCCACTGGTCGACGCGGTGGCGTTCGCGCGCGAGGTCGAGTTCGGATATCCCATTCCCGGGCTCTCGGGTGCGCCGCCGCGCGGGCTGGTCAAGGGCTACATCGACGCGCTCGTGGCATGGGACGACGAGCTGTGGGTACTCGACTACAAG
>JBDTEH010000327.1:0-17805 GCA_039922635.1 Kofleriaceae bacterium
CGAGGTTCGCGATGATCCGGATCACCGAGAGCTCCTTGAACCGGAGCTCGCGCTTCATCAGCGCGACGGGGATGAAGTAGGCGTTCTGGATCACGAGCTTGGACGCGTACACGACCATCATCCACGCGACGATCGGGTGGCTGATCAAGCTCGCGGCGATCGGTCCTCCGATCACGAACAGCGCGAACACACCGCCGCCGATGCCGAGGCTGAGCCAGAACACCGTCGCCAGCTTCGTATCGGAGTGATCGTCGCGCTGGATGACCGCCGCCGACAGTCCGAGGTCGGTCGCCTGATCGAGGATCGGAAACACCCACGTACACATCGTGGCGATTCCGTAGTCGTCCTTCGAGATCCAGCGGTTGAGGATGATCAGCAGCGCGAGGAAGTCGAGCACGCTGACCAGCGAGCTCGCGACTCCGATCCACGCGAGCCCGCGCTTGACCTGGGCGCCTGTGGGGTGACCTGACAACTGGGCGATCCTAGCCGAACCTCGCCGAACCTCTGCAACCTCTGCCTCTGCCGGCCTCTGCCTAACCTCGGTCAGGCCTCTGCCTCGGCCCATAGCTCGGCCGCGGCCTCTGCCTAACCTCGGTCAGGTCGCGCGATCTGGTCAGGTCGCGCGATCTCGCACGCTAATCGTCGAGCGCGGCCCACAGCTCGGCCGCGAGCACGGGCTTCGAGAGGCAGGTCGCGATCCCCGCCGCACGGCACGCCGGTTCGGCCGTTCGCCGCAACGCCGACGTCAGCGCGATCACCGACGTCCCCTCGAGAGGCGTCGACGGCACGAGTTGGGTGTCGATCAACAAGCGATCGCACGCGTGGGAGTCGATCCTTGCCAGCGCTTCGTCGAGCGTCACCAGCGCCGGCACGTGACCACGCAACTCGAGCAGGCGGCGCAACATCAGGCCGCTCAGCTCGTTGGATTCGCAGATCAGGACCCGAAGCGGTACGCGTGTAGTGAGCGTCACGTGGATGAGAGATCGAGTACGGTCGTTCCGTTACGTGACCGGCCCGAATTCGGACCCGCCCCGGGCCAGACCGCGGCGCGGCGAGACCGAACCGCGACGAGACCGCGGCGAGACCGAACCGAGGTAACTGTCACAGATCGAACCGGTGGCTCTCAGCTGATCTGGCCCCCTGAAGCCGGATCGAGACCGAACCGGGGTCGAGACCCGTCGCGAGACCGAACCGAGGTAACTGTCACAGATCGAGGAGACCGAACCGAGGTAACTGTCACAGATCGAACCGGTGGCTCTCAGCTGATCTGGCCCTCTGAAGCCGGATCGCCTGCGAGAACACGTACGCCTGCCGCACACTGGGGTAGCTAACACTCAGCTCGTGCGCTGATTTGCCAAGGGCAACCGATTCCGGAAAGCAGCAGCGCCGCACGAGCGCAGCGCAGCGTCCGAGCGTGATGGTATCGGTCGGAATCAGACCGTCAGGCAGGAACTGGCGAAGCGATCGGAACTGAAGCAAACCGCGAAAGCCAATACGTTCCCCGTGGGAACGTTGGCGTCGCGCCTCCGAGCCACTGTCTACGCGCCTTCCGGTAGGCGTCGAGGAACTCGCAATACTGCTCCAACGCAGGCACCCGGACCTCGGTGCTCCCAGCGAACCGGGGCCGCAGGTTTCGACGCGGCTCCACGCTCTGTGGTGATGCGTTCCACGACTGCGCGAGCACGGCGCGCCGTCCCATCACGGGAGCTCCGGTTGCCTTGCGCTCCTCCGCCACTTGCTTCTCGATCGCTTCGACCGCGGCTTTCACCTCCGCGATCAAATCCGGCGCCGCACCAAGTTCGGGCGGGACGGTGAGCGGGAGCCTGACCGATTCCGGCATCGGTCCCGAAGTCCGGAAGAAATGACGCGGTCGCGTCGCCTCGAGCGCGCGGCCCGCGCGAAACGTTGCATAGCTGTTCACGCCCGGCCAGTGATGCACGCGCTCGACCAGCCGGTCCTTCACCGGATTCGTCGCGGCGTAGACCAACTTGGCCACCACCGCGTCGCGATCGAGGAGTCGCGTGATGCACGGCTCGCCGGACGCCCAGAAGTTCTCCCATCGCCCGCGCAGCGTGTTCTGGCTACGTGCCATCAGCTTGTGGAAATGCTCGACGAACTCCGAGCAACGCCCGTGTCGATCGAAGATCACCGTGTGGTGGTGGTTGGATGCCGCAACCGTCAGCAGCACATCGATCTCGCAACGCAGCGCAGCCACGGCCAGGCAGTAGACGAACGCGTTGTTGGTCGCCGCATCAGGGCGCAGCAGGAACAGGCGCTGGGTGCAGCGCCGCGTGATCATGTAGAACTGACCAGGAAGAACTTGGCGTGGCTTCGACATCGCGAGGCGTCAAAGCAAACCTCGCGCCGAAGTGTGAGGCGCGAAATCATTGAGACTGATCGACGCGACGTCCGTGCGCCGGACCGTCGTGTCCGCATCCCGCCGGACATCCGGCCAGCGGATCGTCCCGCAAGGTTCGGTCAGGTCCCGCAACTAACCGCGGTTCGGTCAGGCCTCGCGGTTCGGTCAGGCCGCCGCAACTAACCTCGGTTCGGTCAGGCCCGTGGACCGTGTCCGGCGCCCTCGAGCTCGCCGCGAACAGCGACATCGCGATCGACGCGTCGCTGCCGAGTGACAAGGTGTTCGCCGGCATCGCGGGCTACGCGCGGTGGCACACCAGCGACAAGACGGCCGCGTCCGGACGCGCCGAGTACTTCCACGACAACGACTCGCCGACGCTCGGGATCCTGTTGCCGATGAAGGGCAACGTCGTCGAAGGCAAGGCGACGTTCACGTACGCACCCGCGACCGGGCTGCTGCTGCGCGGCGAGGCCCGCCTCGATCGCGGGCTCGGTAGCTACAAGCCATTCACCGGCAGCGACGCGATGCCGTACTCGTCGTCGCAGCAGGTCACCTTCACGCTGGGCGCGGTCGCCGCGTTCTGACGATGACGGACTGGTTCGCCACCGTGCTCGATCGGCACGGCCGGGATGCGGCGGCGACTGCGGCGCTCGATTCATCGGGCGCACGAAACAATGTCAACGCGTGACGACGATGTCGACGCTGCTCGTGAGGTCTCGTCCCCACGCGATCTCGAGCTTGCCGATGATCTCCCACTCGATGGGCCCGGTCGAAGGCGAAAGCGCCGATGCGACGACGCGCACGGCATCTGCGAGCGGATTCGCGCCAGCGCTGGTTGGTCGCAGATCGAGCGCATCGGACGGCACGACGAGCTCGAACGCGTGCGCCCCCGACGTGTACTTCTGCGCGCCCGAGATCTCGCGATCGAACTGATAGACGTCTGCGTGCGATGTTCCAACCGACTTGTTGCTACCGCTGTTGCTGACCGTCATTACCTTCTGACGCGCGCGCAGTGTGACGAGCAGACGCTTCGCCTCTATCGGCTCGGGGAGGACGAGGACAACCTTGCCCACGAGCGTGCCACCCGGGCTCGCCTTGGGTTGCGAGATCTCGAGCTTTACGTCGCCGCGGCCAAGGCCCGTCACGTGCTTCGCCGTGTCTTTGACCTGGCCACCAGCTTGGCGGAGCGCACCACCGAGCTTGCCGAACAGCTTGCTCGCACCCTTCATCAGATCGTCAGCGTCGCTCACGCTCCGAGCTTAGCCGAAACTCAGCGCTCCGGATCCGAGGCGGCGACGCGGTCCCGAGCTTCCGCCGCATGTACTCGAGCCACCAGCACGCAGCTCGAGACACCCGCGAGATGCGATGGCCGCGTAGAATGCTGCATGTCGTTCGAGTCCCTGGGCCTATCGGATCCCCTCCTGCGCGCGGTGACCGAGCAAGGCTACCGCGCGCCGACGCCAGTCCAGGCGGCGGTAATTCCTCAGGTGCTCGCCGGACGCGATGTGGTGGCGAAGGCGAGCACCGGCACCGGCAAGACCGCGGCGTTCGTGCTGCCGATCCTCCAGATGCTCGGGCGACTCTCGGTGCCGCGTCCGGTGAAGGCGCTGATCCTCGTGCCGACGCGCGAGCTCGCGAAGCAGACGGCCGACGTGGTCGCCGGGCTGCGCAGGTACCTGCCCGTGCGACCCAAGACCGTCGTCATCCTCGGCGGCGTCTCGATCAACCCGCAGATGATGGAGCTGCGCGGCGGCGCCGACATCGTCGTGGCTACGCCGGGGCGGCTGCTCGATCTCGTCCACACCAACGCGCTCTCACTCGCCTCGGTGAGGCAGCTCGTGCTCGACGAGGCGGATCGGCTGATGGACGACAACTTCAGCGACGAGCTCGCGCGGATCTTGGCGCTCGTGCCGGCCAAACGGCAGACGCTGCTGTTCTCGACGACGCTCTCGCCATCGGTACGCAGGATCGCGACGCAGCTGATGAGTGACCCGGTGCGGATCGATGTCGCGGAGCCGGTCACCGAGGTTCCGGCGATCGCCCAGCGCGCGATCGAGGTCGATGCACCGCGCCGCACGCAGTTGCTCCTCCAGCTGCTCGAGACCCACGCGTGGGAGCGGGTGCTGGTGTTCGTGGCCACGACGCACGGGGCGGACCACGTGACGGCGAAGCTGTGCGCAAAGGGGATCAATGCGGTCGCGCTGCACGGCAAGCTCAGCCAGGGCGCGCGCACGCGAGCGCTCGACATGTTCCGCGCGTCGGGCGTGCACGTCATGGTCGCGACGGACCTCGCGTCGCGCGGCCTCGATATCACGGGGCTCCCGGCGGTGGTGAACTTCGACCTACCGCGATCGCCGACCGACTACGTGCATCGTATCGGCCGCACCGGGCGCGCGGGCGATGCGGGCGTTGCGGTCAGCTTCATCACACCGGAGATGGCCGGGCACTTCGCGCTGATCGAGAAGCGGCATGCGCACTACGTGGCGCGCGAGCGGATCACCGGCTTCGAGCCAACGCAGGCGCCTGTACGACCGCCCTCGACGGGCGGCGTGAAGGGCGCGCGGAAGAGCAAGAAGGACAAGCTACGCGAGGCCGGGAAACTGCCAGACCGGCCAGACCGGCAGACCGAACCGAGGTAACGCGCGCGCTAGACGACAGACCGACGACACGACAGACCCGACTGACCGAACCGGGGTGTGAACTGACCGAACCGGGGTGACTGATGCGGCAGGCGGAACCAAGCTAACTGATCCAACCATCGACCTCCGAGTACACGTACGCCTACCGCGCACTGGGGGGCGCTTACACTCAGGTCGAGGGATGCCCTACCAGGCGGGCGTCGGATTCCGGAAAGCAACGGCGCCGCACGAGCGCAGCACAGCGCAGCGTCCGAGCGGTGATGTGTATCGTTGGTAATCAGAAGTTCAGGCAGGAACTGCCGAAGCGATCGGAACTGAAGCAAACCGCGAAAGCCAATACGTTCGGCAGAGCCGGATCACCGACCCGCGGTTCGACGCGCTCGCCGACCGCGCCCGACCGCGCCCGGGCCGCGCCCGGGCCACGCCCGATCACGCTTACAACCAGTGGGTGCAGACGCCGCTGATCTCGTCGTTCCTGGCCTACGAGCTATGACCGTGGGGCCTATTCCGGCGAAGGTCGTCGCAACATTCTGTGGCGCTGCGGTCGGCCTGTCGGGGGCAGTCGATCTACACGTGGCTCGACGGAGATCGCTTGACCGAGTACTGCAAGTCTATGTAAAATAACGGGATGCTTGAGGGGACGCGGGTCGGTGGCTATCGCGTCCTCAAATTGATCGGCTCGGGGGGCATGGGTGAGGTCTGGCTGGCCGAACACGAGATGCTCGGGCGTCGTGCCGCGGTCAAGATGCTGCGCCGCGAGGTTTCGAGTCGTGCCGAGATCGTGGCGCGGTTCTTCAACGAAGCGCGCGCGGCAACCTCGATCTCTGACCCTGGCATCGTTCAGATCTTCGACTTCGGCCACCACACCGACGGCAGCGCGTACATCGTGATGGAGCTGCTCGATGGCGAGGGTCTCGATCGGCGGCTGCAAAGCAACGGCGTGCTCGCCGTCGGCGACGCGCTGCGCATCATGCGGCAGGTCTGCGGCTCGCTCGGTGCGGCGCATGCGGCCGGCATCGTCCACCGTGACCTCAAGCCGGAGAACATCTTTCTCGTGCGCGACCCCGAAGTTCCCGGCGGGGAGCGCGCGAAGATCCTCGACTTCGGGATCGCCAAGCTCGTCGGCGATACAAACCTCAAGACCCAGACGTCCGCGATGATGGGTACGCCGACGTTCATGTCGCCGGAGCAGTGCCGCGGCGCCGGCCAGGTGCGGCCAGGTCGACCAGCGCGCGGACGTCTACTCACTCGGCTGCGTGTTGTTCATGTTGCTCGCCGGGAGTCCTCCGTTCGATGTCGAGGGTGCGGGCGAGATCATCGCGGCTCACCTGCGTGAGCCCCCCCCCGTACTGTCGAGTCGCGTCGCCGGGATTTCGCCCGAGGTCGATCAGCTCGTGTTGCGTTGCATGGCCAAGGATCCGGCAGAGCGGTTCGGCTCGGCCAACGCGCTCGCCGCCGCGATTGCTGCGTTGCTCGGGACGCCGTCGCAGATCGGCGCACCGCGTCGCATCTCTGCGTATCCCACGCCGAGTTTCGTGGGCACGGCGCACACGACCTTGACGACCGCATCCGGAAGCTCGTTGGCGGGCGCGACCGTCCCGTCGAAACCATCTCGCGGCAGGGTCGTCGGTGGGGTCATCGTCGCCGCGCTCGGCGGGGCTGCCGCATTCTTCGTCGTGCGCGGATCGAGCCATGGGTCTGAGCCCGCCGTGGCGCCCGCGCCTGCGCCCGCGCCCGCGCCTGCGCCGCCACCGGTCGCCCCCAACCCGAGCCCGCCGGATCCAAAGGTCGTGATCGCGGAGCGGATGAAAGCGGTGCTGACGAGCTTCGTCGCGTGGGCGCGCGATCACGCGGGTGCGCCGTGCCCCGACGCCGCGACGCTCGCGATCACGACGAACGATCCGTGGTCCCACCCATTCCGGATCACCTGCACGGATCAGCCCGGCAACCAGATCATCGGCGCGATCTCGGCAGGACCCGACGGCGTGCCCGATACCAACGACGACATCGCGTCGTGGCAACTCGGTCGCGACGTGACGGCGGTGGTGCATGGTGCACGCTGGGTCGTCGCGCCGCCGCCGCGGGTCGGCACGGTAAAGCGGCCGCACCCGACCGCGCCGACGCCAGCCACGAAGCCCCAGCCGCGCCCCCCTCCTCCGACGACCAAGCCGCCCGTGACGAAACCCAAGGACGGCGTGCAGCTCGACGAGAACGGAATGCCGATCGCACGATGAAGGAACCCGCATGACTCGAGTCACTGTCATATTCGTCGCGCTGATCCTGTGGTCGTCGGCCGCGTACGCCCAGCCTGCTGGCGCGCAGGCCGAGGTGCTGTTCCGCCAGGGCCGCGACCTCATGGCCGCAGGTAAGATCGCCGAGGCATGTACGGCATTCGCCGAGAGCCAGAAGCTCGAGCCCGCCGTCACGACGCTGCTCAACCTCGCCGGATGTCGCGAGAAGAACAACCAGCTCGCGAGTGCCTGGGGATTTTTTCTCGATGCCGAGCGCCAGACGCGCTCCGCCGGCGCGACGACCGAGCAGCTCCACAGCATCGCGCAGGACCGAGCGCAGAAGCTCGAGGGCCGGCTCTCGACGCTTACCATCCAGGTCCCCGCCGACAGTCGAGTCGGCGGTCTCGAGCTCTCGCGCAACGGCGAGGTGGTCGATGGCGCGACGTTCAATAAGGCTCTGCCGATCGACGGCGGCACGTACACGATCGCAGCGCGCGCTCCGGGCAACGAGGACTGGACGACGACGGTGACGGTCGGGGTCGAGCACGACGCCAAGACGGTCGCGGTCCCCAAGCTCAAGCCGGCGCCTCCCACCGTGGCTGCGCCTCCGTCGCCGGTGCCGGAAGCCCCCCGGCCGCAGCCGTCCAAGGTCGTACCGATCGTCGTCGGCGCCGGGGCCCTCGCACTCCTCGGCGGCAGCCTCGGGTTCGAGCTGTGGGGCGAGGCGACGTACAAGGACGCGAAGGCCGAGATGGTGAATCAGACGCGACGCGCGTCGCTCTACGGATCGGCCAACGACAAGCGTTATGTCGCCGAAGGTCTGGTGGTCGCAGGCGCGGCCGCTGCGGGGCTCGCGGTGTGGCTCTATCTGCGCCATCCCGACGAGGAAGAGCCATCAAAGATGAGCGCGGCACGGAGCCGGCTCGTCGTCACGCCGGTCGGCATCGCGCTCGTGGGAGGTTTCTGATGCGTGATGCACGCAAGCGGATCCAGCTCGCGATCGTCTTCCTGCTCGGAAGCTGCGGCTTCCCGGCGCTGCCGATGGTGGCCGGTGGTGGTGGTGATGATGCACACGTCGAAGGCGACGCCAAGCTCGATGCGCCGTCCAACATGCTCACGATCACGGCATCGCCGTCGCGCTTCATCGTTCACACGGGCGACCTGCGCGAGACGCATATCACGATCACGAACGGCACGGCGCAGTCCGGGACGCCCACGCTCGGCGTCAGCGGTCTGACGAACAGCGGCATGACGTTCACCGCGAACACGTGCACGACCGAGCTCGCACCGGGCGGAACCTGTACGGCGATCGGTAATCTCTCGGGTGGGATCCCGGCCGCGGAGGAGGACTTCCAGGTGACCGCGTCGTCGGCGGCGCTCGGCACAGCGATGGCCGCGATGTCGGTGATCGTGAGGCCGTTTTGCGCGTTGACCTGCGGCGCGAACGGGACGGCTAACTGCTGCGCGAGCTCCGTCGTCGCAGGCAATGCGGTGGGCGCCTCGCTGGCCGGCACGGCGTACTACCGGATCTACGACGTCGGGACCGACGGCATGTACACGAACATGAATTACCCGGCAACGGTGAGTGACTTCCGACTCGACAAGTACCTGGTGACGGTCGGGCGGTTCCGCGAATTCGTGAACGCTGGAATGGGCACGCAGAGCAGTCCACCCGCCGCGGGCGACGGCGCGCGGCCGCTGAACGGAATCGCGAACCAGGGTGGCTGGGATTCAAGCTTCAACACGAGTCTCGCGAGCAGCACCATTGCCCTCACCACGGCGCTGAAGTGCAGCGCCGCACGCCAGACTTGGACGGACATCGCGGGCAGCAACGAAAGCCTCCCGATCAACTGCCTCACTTGGTACGAGGCGGCGGCGTTCTGCGCGTGGGACGGTGGGTTCTTGGCGACCCTCGCGGAGGGGCAGTACGCGACCTCTGGAGGCAGCGAACAACGCGCGTATGCGTTCTCGAACCCACCCTCGTCATTGACCTTCGACTGCACGTACGCGAACTACTCGGCTAACTTCACCACGTTTTGCACGGGATCAGGTGTTGCCAATCGCGTGGGTAGCGAGTCGCCAAAGGGTGATGGCAAGTGGGGACAGTCGGATCTCGTCGGCAACCTGTACGACTGGGCGCTCGATTGGGGGAACATGCTCACGGGCTCGTGTGACAACTGCGCGGCTCTCATCCCCGAGGGTGGAGTTAATTTTCGGTCTATGCGTGGCGGGCCCTTCGATGGTCCACCGAAGCGAGGGGGCGCCACGTTTGTCATCGCCACGCCGGCCACGCGCTCTTACGAGATCGGTGCGCGCTGCGCGAGATTCCAATAGCTGGCCTACTCGTCACTCTGAGCGCGAACTACTTCACGAGGTTAGGCTGTCCCGCGAGCGCGCGGACGAACACGCCGCACGTTCGACATGTCGCGGAATCGAGACCGAGCGCGCGCGCCCACAACTTCGTCGACGAGTTGGTCGGGTTGGCACGGGTGAGCGGGTGAGCGCGATGGTAGCGTCTCGACATGACGAACACAGCCGGGTTGGAGTCCGTCGCGTTCACCCTCGAGGCGGGGCAAGTCACGAAGCACTCGGCGGGATCGCGAACCGCATTTCGGTTCATCGCGCCGTCGAAGCGCCACCTCGACGGCGGCTTCGACGCGGACGTCAACCTCGTGTTGTTCGACGCCCAGGGGCGGTTCGTGCATCGCCGCAGCAGCGAGCGGAGCCGCACCGTGCTCGCGAACCGCGCGTTCTGGGTTCACGAGATCGACAACGATTGCGTCGCGTCGGCGACCTGCATGGTCTACGAAATCGCTCACCGCTTCGACTTCCGCCGCAAGATCGTCGCCGGCGAGCTGCCGGAGCTCCCGCCGCAGGCCGACGGCAGCGACTACTTTCGCTGGCTGAACCTCGACCCGCGCACGCTCGAGGATCGCGCGATCAAGCTCGACTTCGCGCTGTGGACCCGCAACTCGTCGATCGAGATCACGTCGACCCAGCAGCCGAAAATCACGACCGACTCGTGTCGCACCGAGTGGGAGCTCGACCTGCTCGACGGCGATCACCAGGTGTGCTTCACGCGGTCGGGTTCGGTCGGCCTCAACTGCGGCGGCCCGTCGTACGACGACACCTCGATCTCGATGGATCGGCGGTCGATGCGCATGCTCAAGTTCTTCGAGCTGCGCGGCCGCACCGAGATCCGCGCGATCGCCCGGTTGCCGATCGACTCGATCCCGGCATAGGCGGCCGACTCCCCGATCACCAAGACCACACGCTCCAACACCGAGGACTCGAGATGTTCGATCCGAAGACATTCCGAATCGATAGGCAGGTAGCCGTCATCACCGGCGCCGGGGCAGGGATAGGCCGCGCCATTGCCGAGACGTTCGGTGCCGCGGGTGCGGCCATCGTCGTCAGCGATCGCGATGTGGCGACGGCCGAGGCTGTGGCCGAGGCGATCGTGAACGCTGGCGGCAAGGCGGTCAGCGTGCCCTGTGACGTGACGAAAGACGAGGAGTTGGTCCGGCTGGTCGGCGAGACGGTGGCGAAGTTCGGCAAGCTCACCATCCTGGTCAGCAATGCCGGTGGCGGCGGGCCGAAGCCGTTCGACATGCCAATGGCGGACTTTCGGCGCGCCTTCGAGCTCAATGTGTTCTCGCTGTTCCGGCTCGCGCAGCTCGCCGCCCCGGAGATGGCGAAGGCCGGTGGCGGGTCGCTGCTCGCGATCACATCGATGGCGGGCGAGAACAAGAACAAACGCATGGCTTCGTACGGTGCGTCGAAGGCAGCGACGAATCACCTGATTCGCAACATCGCGTTCGACCTGGGGCCCATGGGCATCCGCGTCAACGGCATTGCGCCAGGGGCGACGCGTACCGCGGCGCTGGAGTCGGTGCTGAACGACGACATCGAGAAAGCCATGTTGCTGCGCACGCCGATCCACCGGCTTGGCGAACCGCAGGACATGGCGAACGCGGCACTGTTCCTGTGCTCGCCCGCGGCGAGTTGGATCAGCGGACAGATCTTGACGGTGTCGGGTGGCGGCGTGCAGGAGCTGGACTGAAAAGGCAGGGTGGATCATGAAGAAGCTGACCGCCGCGGCTACCGCGGCTACGTGGCGGATCGCACTCTAAGCAGAGCGCTCGGCATCGGCTGACCCTGAGGCTCGCCTGACTCGACATGTGGTTGCTCAAACTTCAACGTACCCCGCGCCTGATCCTGATCTGCGTCATGCTCGGCGTGATCGGGGCGCTGGGCGCGCAGTTGTTTCTCTGGCTGCTGTCTGTGGTTGACACCCATGTCCTGGCCACGATCGGCGGCTACCAGACGATCGGGGTCGCGACTGCGCATGCGATGACCGCGGCGCCACTGCCCTTCACGCACTGGTACTGGTGGCTGCCCGTGTCGACGACGTTGGGCGGCCTGGCGGCGGGCTTGCTGATCTACGGGCTCGCGCCCGAGACCGAGGGCCACGGCACCGACGCGACGCTGGTCGCCTTTCACCGCAACAACGGGCGCATGCGCACACGGGTGCCATTCGTCAAGACGCTCGCGAGCGCGATCACGATCGGCACCGGGGGCTCCGGCGGGCGCGAGGGGCCGACGGCACAAATTGCCTCGGGTGCCGGCGCGATCATCGCGGGACTGTTCAAGCTGCCCGACGAAGAGCGCCGGATCGTCATCCTGATCGGCATGGCAGCCGGACTGTCGGCGATCTTCAAGAGCCCGCTCGGCACCGCGATCTTTGCGGTCGAGATCCTGTATTCGCGCATGGCCTTCGAGAGTGCAGCGTTGATCTTCACGCTGATCTCGGCCTCGGTGGCCTATTCGGTCACCGGCGTGTTCTCGGGCTTCACGCCGCTGTTCTTGTTGCCCCAAGACAGTCGCAACCTGGTCCCGCTCGACCTCGTCTGGTTTTCCTTGCTCGGCGTCCTGGCCGGGGGCGTTGGTGCGCTGATGCCGCGGATCTACTACGGGGTCCGCGACTGGTTCGTCGCGTTGAAGGTGCCCCGTGCGCTCAAACCGGCGATCGGCGGCCTGGCCGTCGGCCTGATCGGGGTCGCGCTGCCACCGATCACGGGCGGTGGCTATGGCTACATGCAGTTCGTGTTGCAGGGCGGCTCGGGCCTCGCGGTGTCGCTGCTGCTGCTGTTCACGTTCGGCAAGATCGTGACCCTGTCGCTCACCGTCGGGTCCGGCGGGTCCGGCGGCGTGTTCGGGCCGACGCTTTATGTCGGGGTCATGCTGGGCGGTGCCTTTGCCGGCGTGCTGCATCTGCTTCACATCAACATCGAGGGCACCTGGCTGGCGGTCGTGGGCATGGCAGCCGTCTTTGCCGGCACCGCGCGGGTGCCGATCGCCGCGATGGTGATGGTCATCGAAATGACCGGCGGCTTCACGCTGATCATGCCGACGATGCTCGCGGTCGCGATCGCATTTCTGGTGCAGCTGTTGCTGTCGCGCCATGCAAAGTACCCGACGATCTACGAGTGTCAGGTTCGCACCCCCGCCGACAGCCCGATCTATCGGGAGGTGTTCTATCAAGCGGCGGCCGATCTGCTGCGCCGCCAGAGTGTCCACCTCGACCGTGACCTCCTGACCAGCGAGCTGCAGGCGGCGCTGGACCGCGGCGACGGCGTCGCGCTGCGCGGGCGCCAGGAGCGCCTCTACAGCTTGGTGGTGCCCCCTGGTTCGCCAGTGGCCGGCAAGGAGGTGCGCAGCCTGGGCCTGGCCGACATGGATACGCTGATCGTCGGCTTGCTCCGCGGCGAGGGTGACATCATCCCTCACGGCGGTACCCGGCTGCAGGTTCACGATGGCCTGCTGCTGGCGGCGACCGACGCTTCGATCGTCAAGTTCCGTGCCCTGATCCAAGCGCCGGGTGGCGCCGAGGGAGCACCCGACGAGGCCGCGCAACCATCGGCGAGCGACGCGCCGCGCGGTTGACCACACAGACGAGATCACCATCGTGCGGATGAGCGCGACGAAGCACCTGCGCTGACTATGGCGTGGGCTTCGTCAACTTGGCGAGCCGTGCGTCGACGTCGAGGAACCGATCGGCGAGCGCCTTGACGAACTGACCGAGCCACGAGCTCGCGACCAGGCTCTCGAGCGCGGTCCGCTCGACGACCACGGCGCTGACATCCTCGAGCGCGACGACGCTCGCCGAGCGCGGAACATCGGCGAAGATCGCGGTCTCGCCGAACACATCGCCGGTCTGGAGCACGCGCAGGGTGAGGAACCGATCTGGATGGTTCGGATCGCGCTTGCGCACCTCGCAGCGCCCGGCGGTGATGATGAAGGCCGCCGCGGCCACATCGCCCTCGCGAACGATCACCGTGCCACGCGGGAACTTGTGGAGCGGAAACCAGTTGCCGCCGCGCAAGAACTGACGCAGCGCCTCGGCGAGCTCCTCGGCGCTCTGATAGCGGTCGGCGGGTCTCGCGGCCATCGCCTTCATCACGATCTGGCTGAGGTGCGGCGGCGGCTTGACGCCAGCGCCGGTGATCTCGTCGGGTGGATGGAACTCCGCGCGCTGGGCGGCGGGCAGCGCGACCTCGAGCCCGCCCGGATACGGGCTCGTGCCGGTCAGCGCCTTGTAGAGCACCGCGCCCATCGCGAACACGTCGGTGCGCGCGTCGATCTCGCTGACCATGCCGCGCGCTTGCTCGGGTGCCATGTACTGGATCGTGCCGATCACCATGCCATCGGGCTCGATGTCGCCGTCGACGATCGAGCGATCGCCGATCACCTGCGCGCAGCCCCAGTCCATCACGTAGACCTGGCCATAGCTGCCGACCATCAGGTTGTCGGGCTTGAGATCGCGATGGATGATGCCGCGGCTGTGCGCGTACGACAGCGCGTCGCACGCTTTGATCAGGCACTGCAGGATGTGCTCGAGGTCGCGCCGGGTCCGCTGCGCCGTGATCAGCTCGGTCAGGGTCTGGCCCTCGACGAGCTTCATCGTGTACGAGGCGGTGCTGCGATCGTCGGCCGCGAGCTCGTGGATCGGCACCACGTTCGCGTGGTCGAGCATGCCGGTGATCCGCGCCTCGTCGATGAAGCGCTGCGCCGCGAACGGATCGGCGCCGAGCTTGGGATCGATGACCTTGCGCGCGAGGTGGCGGCGAAGCTCGGTGTCATAGATCCGCCGGATCGAGCCCATCCCACCGCGCGCGATCTCGCCCTCGTCGCGCAGCCGGCTCGCCACCTGCGGCCGCGGCCGGGGCGGGCGCGGCGGCAGCGGTGGCTTGGTCGTGGGGGCGTCACTGTCCTCGAGCGCGCCGTCGAACCACGGGATCGCCTCCTGCGCGTCCGATGCCGCCTCCGGCCGCGGCATTCCACCCTGCGCGGTCACACTCAAGCTGTCCTTCATCATCGCTTGGTCTCCTAGGGACGCCACAGCTGGCGGAGGTAGTCGATCACCTGATCGCGCTCGGTGTCGTCGAGCGCACGCGCGAAGTAGAGCAGCTCGCCGATGTACGCGTTCGAGGCCTCGTTGGCGTCCGAAGCGCCGACGTAGAGGATCTTGGAGCCCGCGGTGATCGTGTGGCTGGCGTCGACGATCGCGGTCTCGTCCGGCGGCGCGCCATCGAGGGTCGACGACGAGAAGTAGCGCGCGTTGCCCGCGAAGCGCCCGGTCAGGATGTAGGCGGTGTCGGGGACCAGCGTCAGGTTCATGTTCGTGTTGTCGTTGTTGGTCTGCCAGTGGAGCTCGTCGGGCGCGCCGCCGTTCTGCTCCATCGACCAGTCGGTATCGCGATCGCCGTGATGCGCGATCGCGCCCCACTGATCGGGGACGCGCTGCACGATCACCGCGAACACGGTGACGTCGGTGGTGAGCGCGAACGGCGCCGTTGCGAAGCGCGCACCGCCGGAGAAGTCGAGCCCGGTGTGCCCCGCGATGAGCTGCGGCAGGAGGGCCGGGTTCGGGCCGGATTCGGCGAGATCGTGGCCATTGCCACTCGAATCGAGCCACGAGGTCACGTGGCCGCCCGCGTCTTGCACCGCCGTCCACGACGGGATCGAGCTGTAGTGCGCGGTCAGCCCCGCGGTCACCGGCAGCGGCGGCGCCGAGCACACGCGAATGTTCGCGACCGTGAGCCCGGCCATGTCGCCGCCGCCCACGAACGCGCGATCGCCGCCGCCGTGATAGCTCGACATCGTCTGCAGCCCGATGCCGTTCATCGGGTTCATCGTGTCGATCCACACCACCGAGGCCAGCATGCCGTCGTCGACGTAGCGCACGTGATACCGCACGCCGAACACGGGGGTGAACGGGGTCGGCGTCGAGTCGGTGATCGTGTTGCCCGCGGCGAGCTCGACCGTGGAGGCCGACAGCCGCGCGCGCAGCGAGTCGGTCGGCTCGTCGGCATCGGCGGCCTGGCGCAGGCCCGAGCCGCGCGAGCCGAGGAACGTGGTGTCAGGCGCGGCATAGACCACGTCGGCCTCGATCATCATCGGGTAGGTGACGTCGGCGGTGGTGTGCAGCGTCGAGCGCTGCGAGAACGTGATGCCGGCGGCCGACGCGGTGCCGGCACCGTCGATCGCGAAGTCCGGACCGAGCGGCAGCGCGGTCGCCGGCTCGAAGATGCACGAGCCGGCGTGGCACGTGCTCGGCCCTTCGCCATAGCAGTACGCGCCGGCCTCGACCTCACACGCGGGCGAGCAGCCATCGCCGGCGATCCGGTTGCCGTCGTCGCAATGCTCGCCGGGGTCGATGATGCCGTTGCCGCACGCCAGCACGCAGCTGGCGCCGACGAGCATGAACCCCGGTGCGCACGCGGTGCAGAAGTCGCTCGAGCCCGAACACTCCGCGCAGCTCGCCGCGCACACGGCGCAGGCGGTGTCTTGCGACCCGACGCAACCACCGACCTGGAAGCTGCCCGGGGCGCACACCGAGCAGGGCGCGCAGGCCAGATCCGCGAGCGGCGAGCACGGGGCAACCTCGAACATGTCGCTCGGGCAGCCAGTCGAGCAAGCGAGGCACACGGTGTCCATCGCCGGATCACACAGCGATGCGGCGAACTGCGTCGGGTCGCAGACCGAGCATGCGGTGCAGCCCGTCCCGTCGCCGGTGAAGCCCGGCCGACATGCACACGAGGCCGAGCCGCCTTGATCGATGCAATCGGCGTTCGGGCTGCACCCGCCGTTGTTGGTCGCGCACACGCCCGAGCTGGTCCCGACACACGCGCCCTGCTCGCAGGTCATGCCATTCGCGCACACCACGTCGCAGCCACCACAGTGATCACGGTCGATCTGCAGATCGAAGCAGCCATCGGTGCAGGCCGCGTGATCCGCAGGGCACTGGAGCAGCGTTGGCTGCGCGCACGCGGCGATCGTGCATGACAGGACGAACACCCACGATCGCACGTGCTCACTGTAGAGCAATCTGGCGTGCGCCGTCAGTCGCGAACGTGATACAAAGGAAGACCGACGAGCGCGAGGAACACGATGGCCGTACGAATGCGAGTGCTACTTGTGCTGCTGACCTTGGCCGTGCCCTCCGTGCCCTCCATGGCGGGCGCGGAGACGCTGGCGATCGGCAAGGCCAAGATCGTGAGCGGCGCCGTGATGGTCGTCCGCGGCACCACGAAGACGCCACTCAAGGTCGGAGACCCGCTCAACGAGCATGACGTGTTCGAGACCGGCGCCGATGGCAGCCTCGGGATCACGTTCACCGACAACACCTCGTTCTCGATCGGGCCGAGCAGCCACGTCGCGATCGATACCTACTTCTTCGATCCGAAGAACCTCAAGGGCAGCATGCTCGCGCAGCTCAAGAAGGGCACCATGATGGTGCGCACCGGCGAGCTGACGCGGCAACAGCCAGGCTCGGTCAAGATCAAGACCCCACGCACGGTGCTGGGTGTTCGTGGCACCACGTTCGTGGTCTCCGTCGACGAATAGCGTGACCATCCGCGTTCGAGAGCTCGGCTGGGTGCTCGCGGCTGGTGTGGTGTGCGGGGGAGGACCCGCGCACGGCGAGCCGGTGGGCTATCAGCTCGATCACTACGAGCCCACGCCCGCCGGCGATCCGTTCATGCTCGTGGAGTCGCCGTGGTACGCGTCGACGCGCTGGTTCGCCGCCGATTTCACGCTCGATTACGCGCACGATCTGGTGATCGCGCAGCACGTGGGCCCGGGTGGCGAGATCATCTCCGACCCGGCCCCGATCGCGAATGCCGGCACCGGGCACGTCAACTTCGCGGCGTCGCTCCTCGATCGCGTCGCGGTGTCGGCGAGCGTGCCGATCGTGCTCGATCAATCGGGCACCGCGTTCGCCGGCGTCGGCCCGAGCGGCAGCACCGCGGGAGATCCCCGGCTCGGCGCGCGCGCGCGGCTCTATGACGGCGGCGACGACGGCGACGGCGCGCTCGCGATCGACGCCTCCGCGTACGTGTGGATTCCGATCGGCGTCGAGGATCACCTCGCCGGTGACGCGGGCGTGCGCGGCATGGGGCGGCTCGCGGTGAGCGGGCTCGCGCGCGACCACCTGCGCTGGGCGGCCAACGCGTCGCTGCTCGGGCGCCAGACCGCGGTGCTGTCCACGACCGCGGCTCCGGGCGGCAACACC
>JBDTEH010000328.1:0-21537 GCA_039922635.1 Kofleriaceae bacterium
CGTGGGCCGCGACGAAGTTGCCCGCCGCATCGCCGGGCCAGCGCGGATACGACGTCGTGATGACGCCGATCTTCACGGCCTGCGCAGCGACTCGGCGACGAGGCGCGAGCCCCACGAGCGCAGCAACACGTACGGCAGCGGGTGCAGCGCGGTGCCGAAATTGATCCCGCTCTTCCAGTGCTCGCCGTAGATCGGTCGCACCGCCACGTCGGTGACGCGCACGCCGGCGACGTGCAGGCGCGAGAGTAGATCGTTCGGATAGCCGTAGCGCGTCCACACCGCGCCGAGATCGATGCGTGCGAGTGCGTCGCGATGGATCGCGGTGTAGCCGCACTGCGAATCGAACACGTGACGATAGCCACTCGTCACGCGCGTCGCCGCGGACAGCAGCACGTTGCCGACGATCCGTGCCGGCGGCATCTCTCTCCACACGTCGGGGTGCAGGAACCGATTGCCTTTGACGTAGTCCGCGTCTCCCGCCGCGATCGGAGCGAGCAGCGCCGGCAGATCGCCTGGATCCATCTGGCCGTCGCCGCCCATCACGACGGCGACGTCGAGCCCTGCCTCGAGCGCATGGCGATAGCCCGTCGCGATCGCCGCCCCGACGCCGCGATTCTCCGCGTGACGGACGACGACGACCTCCGGATTGACCTGCGCGCGATCCGAGGTGTCGTCGCTCGAGCAGTCGTCGACGACGATCACCGCATCGACGAAATCGGGAATCGTTGCGACGGTCTTCGCGATCGCACGAGTTTCGTTGAACGCGGGAATCACCACCCCGACGCGGAGCTGCCGGTACATCGGAGCCGTTTATGTCACAGACCCGTGCTACTTCCACATCACAAACGGAACTTGGTGGTTCCGGAACGCGAAAGAGGATCTATGGCCGGTGGAGTTAACAAAGTCATTCTCGTTGGCAATCTCGGTGCGGACCCGGACATGCGGTATACGCCGAGTGGGCAGGGCGTCTGCGAGCTCCGCGTCGCCACGAGCGAGAGCTGGAACGACAAGAACGGGCAGCGCCAGGAGCGCGTCGAGTGGCACCGCATCGTGGTGTGGGGCAAGCGCGCCGAGGTGTGCTCGAAGTACCTGGCCAAGGGCCGCCAGGTCTACGTCGAGGGTCGGATCCAGACCCGCACCTACGACGACAAGGACGGCAACAAGCGCTACATCACCGAGGTGATCGCGAACGACGTCCAGTTCCTGGGCGGCGGCAACCGCGAGGGCGGTGGTGCTGGTGGTGGCGGCGGCGGCGGCGGCGGCAAGCGTGACGAGGGTCCGCCTCCGAGCGACGCGGACTTCGGCGGCAGTGGCAGCGGTGGCGGCGGTGGTGGTGGCGGCGGCCCCGACGACGATATTCCGTTCTGACCCGAGCCCCCCTGGTCGGGCGCGGCCGCACTGGCATGGCGTGTGAGCGCCGGGCACGGCGTTCGAACGTGCCGCCGAGTTGCCGCCGAGTTGCCGGCGGAGCAGGGTGATCGATGCTTAACTAGCGGTCCGTGAAGTCGCGCTCTGGGTTATGGGGCAATGCCGACTTCATGCGGCTGTGGATCGCGCAAGCGGTCAGCGCGTTCGGTTCGCGGATCACGCGCACCGCGTTGCCGATCATCGCGGTCGCGACGCTCGGCGAATCGGAGCGCGTCGTGGCGCTGCTCGCGTCGGTCTCGCTCGCACCCGCGGCGGTGCTCGCCCTGTTCGCGGGCGGCTTTGTCGATCGCGGCAAGAAGCGCCGCATCCTGGTGCTCGCCGATGCGATCCGCGCCGTCGCGATCATCTCGCTGACGATCGCCTGGGCGTGCGGCGTGCTGTCGATCGTGCACGTCTGCGTGGTCGGCGCTACGGTCGGCGCAGCGAGTGCGCTGTTCCAGATCGCGGACATCGCGTACTTGCCCGCGCTCGTCGCGCGGGCCGACCTGGTCGAGGGCAACGCGAAGCTGCAGACCACCGATGCGTTCGCCGAGATCTCCGGCCCCGCGAGCGCCGGCGTGTTGATCGCCGTGCTCGGTGCGCCGCTCGCGGTCGTGATCGATGCGGTGAGCTACGTGTGGTCCGCCGTGATGCTCGGCCGGATCGAGAAGCCCGAGCCGCCCGCGGCGGCCGAGCTCCCGGCGATGAGCATGTCCGCGAGCATGTGGCAGACCACGAAGGATCTGCGGGTCGGCATGCGCGCCGTGTTCGGTAACCTGCTCGTGCGGCCGATCGCGATCGCGTCGATCATCTGGAACGCGTCCTACGGGTTCTTCGCGGCGCTCTACACGCTGTTCTGCTTGCGCACGCTCGGGCTGTCGCAGAGCACGTTCGGCATCATCATCGCGATGGGCGGTGTCGGCTCGATCATCGGGGCGTTCGCCGCCCGGCCGCTCGCACGGGTGCTCGGGCTCGGCCGCACGATCCTGGTTTCTGCGATCATCATCGTCGCGATCGGCGCGTGCATCCCGCTCGCCGGCGGCCCGGTCGCGGTCGCGATCGGCCTGCTGTGCGTCCATCAGCTCGTCGGCGATGGCATGTCGGTCGTGTTCAACATCCACACCGTCACGCTGCGCCAGACCGTCCTGCCGCACGGGGTGCTCGGCCGCGCGAACGCCGCGATCACGGCGTGCACGTCCGGGGTCACGCCGATCGCCGCGATCCTCGCGGGCGTGATCGCGGAGGCGACCTCGATCCGCGTCGCGATCTGGATCGGCATGGCGCTGCCGGTCGCCGTGCCGTTCGTACTGTGGCCGCTGCGCCGGATTCGCCAGCTACCGTCGACCGAGCTGGCGGACCAGCCGGCCGGCGACACGATTCGCTGATCACTCCAAGCTCCGACGCATCGGGACGCATCGGCCCTCTCGGGACGCTCGGGCTGGGCCCGGAGCTCGTGTTCGTCGGGGGCTCCGCCGGCTCGCCGCCGCCGCGCGGGCAGCTCGATCTGCGCGATCAGCTCGCGGCGCCCGGCAGCTACGCGGCTCTCCGACTCGTCGGTGTGGGTCGTACCGGACCCGCTTGCCGCCAGGATCGGGTCGCCGCGGCCGCGCCGCCCGGCGAACTGCGCGGGGACTGGCCGAAATCGTGCGACCGCGCGCTGGCGTGGCGCTCGCACCAGGGAGGGCCGATGACGCGCTTTGATCGCACGCTCGAACCGGTGTTGGTCCTGATCGCCTTCGCGGCGATCTTCATCGGCACGCTCGTGTGTTTGCGTTAGCCGGGTCTGGGTTCGCCGGCGATCTCGCGCACGACCGCATCGAGCACCTCGACGCCCCACGCGAGCCCCGCGACCGGCACGCGCTCGTTGTGGCCGTGGAACATATCGGCGAACTTGATGCCCGAGCCCTTCTCGATCTTCACGGGCGAGAACCCGTACCAGCGCGCACCCATCTGGGTGAAGTACTTCGCGTCGGTGAAGCCCGGGATCATGTACGGGATCACCGCGGCGTCCGGCTCGCGGCGCTCGATCTCGCGCTTGATGATGGCGAACACCGGCGATTCGATCGGCTCGGTCACGATCGGTGGTGCCGACTTCATGACCTCGAGCTCGACGTCGGGCCCCAGCACCTCGCGCAGCTCGCGTAACAGATCTTCGTCGCTCTGGCCGGGCAGCGTGCGGCCGTCGATCTCGAACTCCGCGAGGCCGGGGATCACGTTGGTCTTGTGGCCGGCGCGGACGACCGTCGCGGCCGCCGTGTTGCTGAGCAGCGCCGAGAAGCTGCGCGCGACCGAGACGCCCGGTACGAGCCGCGCGACGCGCGCGAGCAGTTGCGGCCGCGCGACCAGCTTCACGAGCGGCTGGATCAGCGCCGGCTGGCGCGCGCGCAGCGCGTCGAGGAACTCGGTCACGTAGCGCGTCGCGTGCAGTGGCATCGCCGCCGTGCCCAGCGTCGCGAGCGCCTCGCCGAGCTTGGTCACGACGCTGTCGCGCCGCGGCATCGAGCCATGCCCCGGCTCGCCGGTGATCCGCGCCTTGATCCAGCAGAAGCCCTTTTCGGCGACCTGGATCGGATAGAACGTCGTGTCGCCGAGGTGCAGCGAGAACCCCCCGGACTCGCCGATCGCGTACTCGGCCTCGACCTTCGCGCGGTGCTGCTCGACCAGGAACCGCGATCCAAGATCGCACCCTGCCTCTTCATCCGCGACCGCGGCGAAGATGATGTCGCGATCGAGCTGCGCGTGGGTCTGCGCGAGCCGGCGCATGATCGCCGTGCACATCGCGGCCATGTTCTTCATGTCGATCGCGCCGCGCCCCCACAGGCAGCCATCGTGCTCCTTGCCCGAGAACGGCGGCACCTCCCACTTGGTCGGATCCGCCTCGACGACATCGAGGTGTGCGGTCAACAGCAGCGGTGGGCGCTTGCCGGTGCCGCGATAGCGCACGACCACGTTCGTGCGCGAGGTCGCGCCCTCGAGGAGCTCCGGTTCGAGCCCGGCCTCGCGCAACGCAGCGGCGACCAGCTCCGCCGCCGGGCGCTCGTTGCCCGGTGGGTTCGTCGTATCGATCTGCAACAGCTGCTGGCACAGCCGCTTTGTATCGGCGACCAGGCTCGACGGGGCAGCCGCCGACGGCGCAGAGGACGAGGGCGAGGTTGGCATGAGCACCGACTCTACTCGCCATCGCTTGGCGACGCGCTACGCGCACGCGTCAGTGCGATGACCTCGACTTCCTGACGGTCCAGCTCACTTCGCGGCGAGCGTGGTGTCACCCTTGATGTCGAGGTATGGCTCGAGCTTCTTGAACGTCTTGTAGCCGAAGCCCTTCACCCGCCGCAGATCGGCGGTGCGCTTGAAGCCGCCGTTCTTCTTGCGCCAGGTGACGATGCGCTCGGCCTTGGCCGGGCCGACCGACGGCAAGATCATCAGCTGGTCCTCGGTCGCGGTGTTGAGGTTGAGCTTGCCGGTGAGCTCGTGGTGCGCCGACTTCGAGCGCACCACCGGCCCGTCGCCGGCGGCGTGCTGCACGCCAAAAACCCCGGAGGCCGCGGAGGCGCGGACCCCGGCCGGCGTCGCCGCGAACGGCGTCGGTGTTGCACCGGCGGTCGACCACGTGCCGCCCATCGCGATCACGAGGATCGCGATCGCGACGACCGGCACGACGACCTTGGTCGCGAACCGCGAGCCGAGCCGGCGCGCACGGTCGCCGAGCGTCGCCGCGACCGGCACGATCGCTCCACGCGCGCGCGCGTCCGGCGATGCCGCGATGCGGGTGCGGCTTCGCGATGCTACAGGGTGGTCACCGTGGAGGGCGTGGCCGCCGTCGTGGTCGTCGTCGTGGTCGTCGTCGTGGTCGTCGTCGTCGTCGTGATCGTCGTCGGAATCGAGCTCCTCGAGATCGAGCTCGTCGAGATCGTCATCGACCTCGATGATCGGCGAGGCCAGGCGCGAGATCAGGGGCGAGCTCGGTGTCGAAGCACCGGCCAGGCCTGCGCTATCCGGTGAAGTTGGCGACGACCCGGACGGCGAGGCGAGCGACGCGCTCTCGGGCGAGGCGAGTGGCGGCAGGCCGGACGTGCGGCGCGGAACGGGGGGCCGGATCGGAGCTGCGAGCCCGGGTGGAAACCCGGCGAGGATCGCGGTCGAGGACACGCCGGGCGAACCGTTCGACGTGGAGGATCCGGCCGTTGTGGCCTGCGTGGAGTCTGCGAGTCTGGTCATGGCACACCTCAGAACGGGACGTGGTTGGTGGAAAAGGAATCCGCGGGATGCGGAAAGTCGAGCTCGGGCGCTGCGGGTGCTGCACCGGGGTAGGCACCTGCACCCGCACCGACGTCGCCGTGGCGCGACGCGACGTGATCTCCGGCGGTCGCCGCGGCGTTCGAATTCCGCGGCGTGAACGCGGCGCGCCGCTCGCTCGCGACGCGCAGGTCCTCCTCGGTCACCTCGCGGAGTTGCAGCGTCGTGAACTTGGTCGGGATCGCGTCGAGATAGAGGTTGATCGAGTGGTCCTTGTTCGTGAAGGCGCTGCCCATGCGCATCCAGAACTTGTGACCGCTGTGGCTCTCCATCGGGCAGAGCACCTTGAACATCTTGCGACCGGGCATCATCGTCATGGCTGGCTCTCTTTCGCGACGCGTGGGTGCGTCGCGAGCTTGCAAAGCAACGCGAGTGCCAGCCGCAACCGCGCGAGGTTGCTAGCGCGACCGTCCGCCGTCCGACGGGTGGCGGACATGACGTCCGGCCACCGGACGTTCAGCGGGGCGGCAGCGCGATCGTGACGTTCGCGGTCTGCTTCGCAACCACGTGGATCGACCGGTGCACCACGATCGGCGGCCCGTACGCGAAGCTGCCGTCGGCCTTGATGGTGGCGATCGGCGGCTGCCAGAACGTGACGTCGTACGTTCCGGGCGCGAGCTGCTCGATCCTGAACCGGCCGAAGTCGTCGGTGACCGAGTAGTACGGCGACTCGATCCCGATCACCCACGCGGCGGCGAGCTTGCCGTCCTCGCCGTCGATCCGGGTCACGCCGGGTTTGATCTCCGCCGTGACGAGCCCGCCTTCCTGCAGCTCGAACGTGGTCGCGGGACCACCCGGAGGGGTGATCCGGACTCGCGTGGGTTGCGCGTCGCCGTGGATCCCGACCGAGCTCGGCACCGGCACCGCGAGCTGCGCGGTCGGACCGAGCGCGCAGCCGTGCTTCGCGATCACGCCGCCGAGCTGTGCGCGGTCCGTGCCGCCGAGCCCGCGGCCGGTCGTGATGTGCTCGATAAAGACGATGACGCCGCGCACGCCGCGCTGCGCACCGAGCCGGATCGCGGGGAGCGGGCCGCACGGCGTCTTCAACATGGCGGGCATCGCTCCAGGCCACGTCACGGTGCCCTCGATCGATGCATCGAGCCCGGTGTCGGTCACGACATAGCGCGGTGGGCGCGGCGTGTTCGCGTAGCTCCACGCCGGCGCGGTCCAGTGCGCGTAGCTCGTACCGCCAAACGCGCCCTCGCTCGGTCCCGGAGACGGAACGGCGCCGAGCTCGTCCGAGCCGGTGTTGCCGATCCTCAGCGAGGTCGAGGCCTGCGCGAGCAGCCCGGAACCATCGTCGTGATCGCCGGCCGGCGTCGACGGATCGCGCCGCGAGCCACCGCACGCGACGAGGCACGCGCACGCGAGGGTCCACCGGAGTGTCACCCCCCGAGTGTGCCGTGACGCCGCGCCAAATCCAGCGCGTGCCGCACGAACAGGCCGCCGCGGGGCGACCCGCACGTGCTCGGACTCACGGCACCTGGCCGAAGTAGGTGGCGAGCTCCTGCGCGGCCGCCGCGAGGATCGCGCGCGCATCGGCGATCGAGATCGACGTCGCATACGATACCCGCGCCCCCGTGCGCGCGAGCGAGAGCCCGGCGACGATGTTCAGCACGTGTTGTTTGCGCAGCACCGCCGACAGGATGTGGCTGTCGGTGATCCGGGTCCGCAGATCGGTCAAGGTCGTGACCAGCTCCGCGGCAGCGGCCTCGTTCGCGAACACGATGTTGCCGCGGATCAGCCAGCCCTGCTTGACCAGCTCCATCGCGAGCGAGATCCGGGTCGGGACCGGCAACGAGCTCACGCCGAGCCCGACCTCCGGCAGCTTGTAACGCCCCGACTTCGCGGGCCCCGTGTTGCTCGGTGGCTCGCCGACCGTCATCACCAGCGCCGGGCCGGAGCCAGGCGCGCTCGGCGGTGGCGCTAGATCTCGCGGTCGCGGCGATCCGTGGGGCGCCACGGGGACCTGTGGATCATCGCCCGACTCCTTCGTGATCGTGCGGATCCCGGCGATCCACGCCGGCAGCTTGCCCGTGGCCTCGACGCGGTCGACGCTGCCGCGCGCCGTCGCGGTGAGCGGGCCGAGGTCCTCGGGTTGCGCGAGCAGGTACCAGCCCTGCCACGGTGAGAGCACCAGACGCTTGTCGTTCGGGAACAGCTTGCCGCTGCGCCTGCCGAGCGCCCCGCCGCGCACGACCGACCACGTGATCGGCGCGCCGCTGTTCGATAACAGATCGCGCACCGCCGAGCGCGGCAGCGTGGTCTTCATCACGAGCGTGGTCGCGGTCGCGTCGCGCGGGCGTGGCGTCGAGATCACCAGCATGTCGAGCTTGGTCGCGATGTCCGCGGTGCGCGAGCCGAACAGACCCTGGTAGTCCGGCATCGGCCGGAACAGCTCCTCGGCGGCCTTCGCCCACTCGCTGCCGCGCAGGCGATCGAAGCGGACCAGGACGCTCATCGTGTGACCGGCCGGGAAGTACGCCAGGAGGTTCGCCGCGGTGCCGGCGCTGGTCGGCGCCCCCTCGACCGCGGGCTGGTCGTCCATGCCGGCGATGCCGGAGCCCGCGCCGGTCGTGATCGCCGCGGGCGAGCCCGATCCCGCGCTGCCGCTACCGAGCGAGATGCCGGCGCCGAAGCCCAGGTCGGTGCTCGCACCAGAACCCGAGCCGGCGAGCGCAAGCTCCGAGCCCGAGCCCGAGCCCGAGCCCGAGCCGGCGAGCGCGACCTCCGAGCCCGAGCCCGAGCCTGAGCCCGAGCCCGAGCCCGAACCGGATCCCGCCGCCGCGACCGTTTCTGTACGCGCGTCCGCCACCGCCACCCGCTGCGCATCGCCCCCTGCGTCGGCGTGCTGCTGCGCCACCAGCGGCAACGCATCCGGCGGCAACGCATCTGGCGGCGGCGCATCGGGTGGCGGCGCATCGGGTGGCGGCGCATCGGGTGGCGGCGCATCGGGTGGCGGCGCATCCGGTGGCGGCGCATCGGGTGGCGGCGCATCGACGCCCGCATCGATCCCCGCCGCACCTTCGCCCGGCTCGTTCGGGGCTGGCTCCGAGCCCGCCGCCTCGGTCGCGCGCTCGTGCTCCGCCTGTTCGATCTGGCGGGCCACCTCCGCCGGCAGCGCCTCTGCCACCGGGGGCGCCGGCGCGACCTCGATATCGACGAGCTCGACCTCGTGCTGCTCGCCGCGATGCAACCAGTGCACGACCGCGACGAGCACGACGACGTGCGCGATCAGCGACACGACGAACGCGCGCGACAACCAGGCCGTCGCGCCCGTTGGAAGCGGGCTATCTAGAGCGCTGCGCGTCACAGTTTCTCGACGGGCGAGTCGCTCCGCAGTAGCATTTGCCCATGGCCGAGTCCACCCGGGAGCTGGCGCCGGACGAGCAAGCCTACATCGCCGCCGCGCACGCCAAGGCGTTCACGCTCTACGAGGGCGTCCAGGTGCCGCATCGCAGCTGCGGGATCGCGATCGCCGAGACCTTCGGCGTGCCTTCGCGTCCGTACCAGGCGCTGCGCCGCGGCGGCATCACGGGCAAAGGGACGTGCGGTGCGATCCGCGCGGGCGAGCAGGTCCTCGGCGAGCTGCTCGGTGATCCGGACCCGGTCGGCGGCGTCACGCCCGAGCTGCGCGCCGCCGTCACGTGGTTCCAGGACGCCTGGCTGGTGCGCATCCGCGCGAACGACCCCGACATCATCTGTGACCATCTCGTGCGCCCGCACGGCGACTTCGCCGGGGCCGCGCGCAAGGCATTCTGCACGAACATCGCCGCAGACGTTGCCGCACTGACCGCCGAAGCGTTATGTCGGTTCTCGGCGCATCGCCCGGATCTCGCGCCCGTCGAACTTCCATGAAGCTGACCAAAGATCAGGTACTGACCGTCGTGACCGAGGCGGGCCAAAAGATGTCGGACCCGAACTACTCGTCGACCATGGTCGGCGGGTTCTTCCAGCAACAGCAGCAGGTCTCGAGCTTCATCAGTGCCCACGAGCAAGAGCTCGGTGGCACCGAGGGCATCATCTCGGTGATCTTTCATTGCGCGCTGGTCGCGGAGGCGTTTCGGCGCGCCGGATCGCGCGTGCGCACGCTGACCTACGACGACCTCGACGGTGCCGCCCGTGGCGAGCCGCTGCCGCGCCTCGAGGAGGCGCAGCTACCGATCCACGAGTTCATCCAGGCCAATGTCGACAACGTCGAGGCGCAGAAGCTGATCGCGATGATCGCGCTCGCGATCGACGCGACCATCGCCTGAGCTGTGATAAGCACGGGCATGGCGAATCCGACCGCTACCTTCGACACCTCGCTCGGCTCGTTCACGGCCGAGCTGTTCCTCGATCAGATGCCGATCACCGCGAATAACTTCATCAAGCTCGCGCAGTCCGGCTTCTACGATGGCCTGCACTTCCACCGCGTGATCAACGGCTTCATGATCCAGTTCGGGTGCGAGTACTCGAAGGATCCGGCGAGCCCGCGCTGTGGCACCGGCAGCTCGCCGCTCGGCAACGTCCAGGACGAGCACCCGGCGAACGCGAAGATCTCGAACGCGCCGGGCACGCTGTCGATGGCGAACACCGGCCGCCCGAACTCGGGCGGCGCGCAGTTCTTCATCAACACGGTCGACAACGGGCGGCTCGACTGGTTCAGCCCCGGACCGTCGCGTCACCCCGTGTTCGGCAAGATCACCGAGGGCCTCGACATCGTGAAGAAGATCGAGACCACGCCGACCAGCGCCGAAGATCGCCCGCGTACTCCCGTGAAGATGAACAAGGTCACGATCAACGGGCTGTGAGCGGCCGGCCGAGCGCGAACGCTCAGGCCTGACCCATCAGCCCGTTCTTGCGGAGCTCGTCGAGCTGTGCGCGCAGCTGGAGCTCCTCGAGGTGCTCGCGCATGCCCGGGTGTGCGTCGAGATATGCCGCCCACGCGTTGCGCACGAACTCGTCTGGTTCGACGTCACAGCGGCGAGCGGCCTGCGACAAGAGACTTTCCCACGAGTTGAAGACCTCGGGTTTCATCTTAGGTTCGTTGGTCACGTTCGCTCCTGTAGGCTCAACAGAAGCATCGATCGTGCCGACCACAAGCAGCCTATCCGGCTAGCCCAATGCTATAGGGGGCCGATGAGAAGGATCTTGATCGTGCTCTTGATCGCGGCGTGTGGCGGACCCGCCAAGCCCGCGACGCCCGCACCGACCTTACCCGAGGACAAGAAGCCGGAGCCGGCGCCTGTCGCCGAGGCGCCCAAGCCGACGCCGCCGCCGAAGGATCCCGATCCGATCGACGTCCCGATCGCGACCGGCAAGCCGACCTACAAGCTCGTCTCCGCCGGCAAGGGCAAGAAGGCCGCGATCAAGATCGCCGGCACCCAGGGTGCGAAGCAGCCGCTCGAGCTCGCGATCGACTTCGCGGGCAAGCAGGTCGCGCCCGCCGAGCTCGGCGGCACCCAGGAGGACGTCGCGCCGACGCTCGTGCTCGCGAGCGACCTCGAGGTCGGCGAGGTCGACAAGGACGGCGCGAAGTTCAAGGTCACGTTCAACACCGTCGACGCGCGCGACCGCGCCGGCGCCAAGGCGACCAAGGAGCAGTTCAAGCAGTCGCTCGAGGTGCTCGCCGGTGTCCAGCTCTCGGGCATGGTCGCGGCGAACGGCCAGCTCTCGAACCTGTCGCTGCACGTGCAGAAGCCGAACGACCAGACGATGGCCGCGCTCGAGCTCGTGCGGATCTCGTTGATGCCGATGTGGCCGATCGTGCCGGCCGAGCCGGTCGGCGTCGGCGCGAAGTGGACCGTCACGACGACGACCTCGATCGCGGATCGGATCGAGGCCACCGAGACGACCAACTACGAGGTCGTCTCGCACACGGGCAATGCGTGGGTGCTCAAGGGCAAGATCAAGCTCGCGGGCAAGGACCAGCAGATCAAGGATACCAAGTTCGAGAAGATCGCCGGCAGTGGCAGCGTCGACATGACGCTGACCGACGGCACGTTCGTGCCGCGATCCGAGTCGAAGCTGACCAACGACTTCACGGCGAGCGTGAGCGCCGATTCCAAGCCGGCCTCGGTGCAGTTTCATCTCGAGCAAGCGCTCGCCGTGACGCCGCCGGGTGAGGCACCGGCGGCGACGCCCGCGCCTGCCGCGCCGGTGACCAAGCCGGCCACGCCCGAGGCGAAGGCGCCCGCGGCGGCGCCCAAGAAGTAAGCAGGTCACGCGCGCCGTTGCCGCAGCTTTCGTTGCAGGCTCTGGCGGTGGATGCCCAGCGCTCTGGCAGCCTGACTCAGGTTGCCTTTGCAGTCGGCAAGCGCGCGAGAGATGTGCTCCCATTGAACCTCGTCGAGCGTCATCAGCTCGGAGGTCATCGGCACTCCTTGTTCGACACGTCGAAGTAGCTCGCGCGGCGTGATCGGCTTGCTCGCACAGTCATCGGCGCCCGCTTGAACCGCGCGGACGGCCTGGGGGATCGACATCGCAGCGCTCACGAGCACCGCGTGGACGCGGGGGACCGCTCGCTTGATCTGTCGGATCATTTCGATGCCGCAAACACCGCGGGCGAGACACAAGTCGACGACCGCCAGATCGAGGTCGGGCTCGAGCTCGAGCTCTTTGTCGAGCTCGGTTGCGACGACGACATGCTTGCCTTCGGCTCGCAGTGCGCGGTCCCAGCCCTTCAGCACCAGTTCGTCGTCGTCGATGACCAGAACGCGGCGCACGACACGTGGTTCCTTCAGTACCTCCATCGTTCGCCATCACGATAGTGACGTGACACAGACGAAGCAATGGGGACTTCTTGTCCGAGTTTCGGACAAGTCAAGCGTTGAATGCGAGTCTCGGACAAAGATCCCCCTGCAACGATCTGCTGCGTTGATCGGAATCTGCGGGGTCGCTAAAGCGAAGGGCGAAAATCCCACGCAACTCTCGCCGCGGCCGACCGATAGCCGTGACCAGTGCTCCTACGTTTTCGCTCAACCGAGGTAATTCGGATGTTTAGACACGCTCTCGTCTGGT
The DNA here is from genome assembly GCA_039922635.1 of Kofleriaceae bacterium. Taxonomy (GTDB): domain Bacteria; phylum Myxococcota_A; class Polyangia; order Haliangiales; family Haliangiaceae; genus JABFXX01. Next base: position 12,706 of record JBDTEH010000328.1, read on the forward strand.
CAACCCTGCTCGTGATCGCGCTGCTGTCACGCTCGAGCAAGGCACAGCTTGCACCCACCGGCTCTCACTACGGGGGTCGGCCTTCGGATACCGGTCACGTCGAGCCGAACGGCCAGGGGGGCTACAGCGCGAGCGTCCCTCTGGAGTTCCCCGCGTCGCGGGCGGGACTGCCGATCCCGCTGCAGATCGCCTCCGGCACCCGAGGATTCGGAGCAGCCGGGGTCGGGTGGGACATCCCGCTGTCCTACGTGTTCATCGACGACTCGTTCGCTCGACGACGCCCCGCCAGGACCTCGACCAACGGCATCGCAGCACGCGAGCGAGCCACGATCGCGTTGATAGGTCGCAACCTGGAGATGTTGCGGCAAGGCGACGGATGGATCGCGCGTAACGATCCAAGCGTGACCATGACGGACGTCGCCGGGACCTGGCAAGTCGTCGACGCGAACGGAGTGTCGTACACGTTCGTCAAAGACGCGCGTCTCTACTCGACGGGTGGACCTGGGTTCGGGGACAGCGGAGGTCTCTGGCTACTTTCCGCGATCCGAGGGAGAGGTGGCGCAGAAGTCGATCTCGACTACAAGATCGCCCTTGTAGACGCGTCCGACGCGTCCCCCACACCGCTACTCACGATCGACCTGCAGGACATTCAATACAACCCGGACTCGTCGAAGACCTGCTTCAAGCACGAGATCGATATCTTGTACGATGCAGACGAGGACGGCGCAAAGCCCCAGGCACTCTCGATTCTGGGCGAGCGCGTTCTCGCGCGGTTTCACAAACTCGATTATGTAGTCGTTCGTAGCCGCGCCACCTGTGCCGACCCGCCCAAGCAACTACGCGCGTACGAGTTCACGTACTCGAGTGACCAGGATACTCAGCAACAACAGCTGAGTACGGTCCTGGAACATGGACGAGAGGATATCCCTAGTGACACCCAGACGCTTCCAGTCGCGACCTACCATTACGGAACAGCGTCGACGATCAACAAGGCGGGGCAGGCGGTGCTTCAATACGGTGCGCCACAAACGACCCCCTTGCCCTCTGGCGCGTCGGCCGTTGTTGCCTCCACCTCGAAGGTCTCGACATCCCAGTTCCAGCCTCCCGCATCTGGAAGCCCCTACGCGGCAACCCAGACGTTGCAGGATTTCAACGGAGATGGACGTGCGGATCTCGTTTACACGACGTACGCAGGCAAGCTCGAGATCGCGGCGGGCCAAGGCGGGCTGGGCTTTGGTGCTGCCGCACCGCTGACCGACAATGTGTTCGCCAGGAACGTACTCGACACTCGCTCCTCCAGTGTCGATCGCTTCGCAAGCGAGAGCACGACCGACGATCAGGTTCAGGACTATGTCTGGACACAATCGATCGACGTGAATGGTGATGGGCGTATCGATGTTCTCGATGCTGCCGAGAAGCCGAATACCTGGGTCGCTTACCTGAATACCCCCGACCCTGGGCCCTCCGGCATAAGGTGGGAGCGCCGCGAGCTCGATGTGACACGGTTACACCAAGAGCTTCTGGCGCATGGTCTCCACGTTCCTGCGGACTACCTTCCACTTTCTGGTCGGAAGACAGGACGGGACCTCGGCTACAAGTTGCATTGGGCGTGGAATACGGATCACTACGAGATCATTCCTGATTGGCCAAATCCACCTGAATTAGATTGGGCGGGGAATGAACAGACATACACCGAGTTCAAGATCGTCGATGTTAATGGTGATGGTTATCCAGATGTCGTGTTTAACACCTCGGCTATCGGTTATCCTGTGCCTGTTCCACCGAGGACGGCATATAGCGGAGATGATTATTACGCGGACTCTCATCTTCACTTCGGGATGTTGGCAACAAATACGATCGCGGTTGCGTACAACACCGCTGGCGTACTCCTGGAGAATACGGGAACCAACCCTTTTGCCGACGAATCCTCGCTCATCGTGCCGAGCGATTGCGGCGTGGAGTGGTGGTCCGGAGATGCGACAGCGGGCGACCGTCGCCAGGTGGCCGAGTGCACGTTTGCCGACGTGAATGGCGACGGATTGCTCGATCGCGTCGAGCAACAGACCGTTTCGCTAGGAACAGGCTTCAGCTTTCGGACAACACAGTTTCACATTCCCCCGCCAAACTTCTTGGCAACTCAGGACACCCAATATTTCGACAAATGCAATCATGGTGACGATAACTTCATTGTTAATCAAAGTAATGGACTTATAGATCTGACAGGAGATGGGATTCCTGACCTGGTGAGGTGGAGTGAGGCAGAGAATGGATATCAGGTATTCGTCGGTACGGGTGCAGGATTTACGGACGTCCCACTTCCAGTCGATGTTCCGGTATCGTCGGGTCGCGAACGATGCGACGGGAGTTCGTCTTGGACCGAGTTCGGCCTTTATGATGTCAATGGCGACGGGCGTCCAGATCTGGTCGGCATCAGCGGCAACAACCTCAGCGTGAGCCAGCTATCCGGCGGCAGCCAGCCGGGTGTTCCCGAGGCTGGTCGAATCATACGAATCGATAACGGATACGGAGCGTCGATCTCTCTGAGCTACACGTCGGCGAAGGACGATACGAGGACGCAACACCACGTCCCCTTCCCGGAGATCGTCGTCAACTCGATCCAGACAGACGGCACATTCCGTCTTGGTGGGACGCTCGCTGCGACGAGGTACGCTTACGGCAACATCGAGATGTTCTACGACTCGGTAACCGACGCGTTTCGAACGCTCGGATATCAGCGGCGCGTCGAGGTAACAACCGTTGGAACGGCGAAAGATGGCAGCGCGATCGCGAATGCGACGATTTCGGACGCTTATCCGCTTGATCAAGCGAATGCCAACACGTTTCAGTACCTGAGCGAGAAGCAGCGACTGGGTCGCTATCTAGAAGCCGGTAGGACTAGCGACACGACTAGCCTCGCGGGGAACATCGGAACCGATCCGTGGGCGCTGCTCTCGGTGGACGTCACCACCGACTCCCATCGCATCGCCGGCACGCACTACGGCATCGACACATCTGACACGCACTACTACGCGGATGCGTCTTCGCCGTCGAACGAAGCATGCATCGAGATGATGTTTCCATACGACTTTCACCTGTCGAATTCAGAGAATACCCACAGCCCCTACAATCCATGTTCCGCGAGAGGGTTCCTGTACACACGTGCGACTGAATCCTGGCGCGGTAGCGAAGGTCCACCGTCCGCGAAGAACGTGCAGGTCTACACCTCGGTTCGGAGCGTCGACGATCTCGGCCGCATCACGAGCATGATCTACCAGAACGACGCATCCCAGCCCGATGACGACGTCTGCGTCGATACGACCTACGCGAGTTCCACCGACGCCGTGCTTCACGTCTTGTCCGCCCCGGCATCGAAAAAGATCTGGGCATGCGGTTCCAAGGAAGACGGTCACACGGTCGCAGAGGAGTCGTGGGAGTACGACAAGCAATACCCGGGATTCGTGTTCGAAGGGCTGCCGACGGCGCACACGGTCTACCGTCATGCGACCGATACCGGGGCGCTGCTCGCCGTGAACCGAGAATACGACGCGGATTACGACGCGCAGGGAAACCCGATCAAGGTCACCACCACCCGGGATGACGGAGCGTGGCGCACGACGACCGTCGGTTACGACAACTTCGGAATCGCCGCCACCAACGCGGAGGTCGTCGGTTCCGACGCGTCCCTGCGCCACACGAGTCAGACGACCGATGCGACCAGCGGCGCGCTGTTGTCGTCGACCGACGAGAACGGGACGACTCATGGATTCACGTGGGACGCCTTCGGGCGTTCGAGTTCGGTCACGATCCAACGCCCCGACGATCCTGCACCAGGCCTCGTCAGCTTTCGGTACTACGAAGGCTTCGATGGCATCAACATTCAGTACGGTCGCCGCGTCTCGGTCGAAACGTTCGCTGACCCGATGGGGCCGAATGACCTTCCATATGCCAACGGGCACTTCACTACCACGTTCTTCGACGAGCTCGGTCGCGAGCGCTTCGCTCAAGTCGAGCTCGGCGCCGACTACAACGAGACCCTGGTGGTCGGCAAGCGAACGTACGACTTGCAGGGCCGTACGGTGTTCGAAGCCGATGCCTATCCAGCGAGCCAGAGCGAGGCAACCGCGTACGGTACGTCTCGCTTCTTCGACGCCGATGGGTCGCTATCTACGGAGATCCGCGGACCCGGGCCTCAGCCGTACAGGTTAGTTCCGGATCCGGCGAATGAGATCTACGCGACCGGATATTGGCATACCTTCGACAATCACCTCGAGACGACAGGGGTCAAGACCGCCGACGCGCTGACCATCGGCACGCCCCAGGAGTCCGTTTACCGACAAGCCACGTCCACGGCCATCGGTCGCGTGATGTGGCGCTCGACATATCAGAACAACAATCGTATTGAATACGCGAGCTTCGCGTACGACCTCCTCGGTAACCAGCGCTCTTTGGTCCGCTATCAGGATCCGCTCAATGCCGCAAATCCGGTGACTTGGTCGTGGCAGTTCGATTCGCTCGGACAGGTGACGTCGTTGTCGGAGCCTTCGAACGCACCTCAGAGCCGCACGTACGATAGCTGGGGCGAACTCACGAAGATGGAATGGCAGCCGAGCTCGCCGGAGCCGGTGCACAGCGTCGAGATGAGCTATGACTCGCTCGGGCGTACGCTGGCGTCATACGAGGAGAACAACCATGTCCTCGATCCGCTGACGGTAAATACGTACGCGTACGACACTCCAGGTTCGTCATCGAGGATCGCGCCGTCGTATGTGGTGGGTAGGCTCGCGAAGGCATCGAGTCCGACGGAGGATATCGTCCTGAGCTACGATGGCCTTGGGAACGTCAACGCGCGTAGCTATACGGATCTGAACAACGTCGAGTACGTGGAACAGCAGGGCGTCCATGCCGACGGCTCCCAGGCATGGATCGAGCTACAGCTTCCCGATGACGCCTACTCTAACGAACGCGTCGACTACGACTACGACACCGCGAGCCAGCTGCGCTGGATGTGGTTCTCCGACGACGTGAATACCCAGGAGCTCTATAACGCGACGAAGCTCGACGCCTGGGGGCGCGTGCTCCAAGCCGACTTCGGCAAGGCTTCGTACTCCGCGTCCTACGCGAACGTCGGCCGCCGCCTGCCGCAAGCCGTCGAAGTCATCGGGTCGGTGGACAAACGCAAGATCGAGTTCACGGGCTTCGATGCGCTCGGTCGCGAGACGTCCCGCGATGAAGATGTTCCGAACGTCAGTGGTCAAACCGTCTCGACGTACGATGCCCTCGGTCGTCTGGGAACGACGCTTCGTACTGCGGGCACCACCACGCCGGCGCAGTGGAATTTCAGCTACGACGCACTCGGCAACATTCGTCAGTTGTACGATCAACAGGCGAGTCCGGTGACGCTGACCTACCAGTCGACGGATCGCGATCGACTCTGCTCGATCTCATTCCGCGGGCCGCCGCCACCGCGCTGTAACATCACTCACGACAGCTTCGGCAACGTGGTCGGAGAGCAGACCCGAACCGGCTACAACAAGCTCGCGTTCTTCAACTCCGGCGACGTCCATAGCATCACCAACCAAGCCGGAGTGACAGCGACGTTCGCGTACGACGCGTTCGGCGCGGTACAGGACCTCGACATCGTTGGTTCCACCGAGTTGCGACACGACCGTAACTTCGGCGATTTCATCACGCAGCGATCGTCGAAGTCCGCTGGCACGTCGTTCGTCTCGCGCCAGTTTCCGGGCCCGGGAATGACGATCTCGCGGCGCGGTTCACAGGGACCGTGGGTCTTCCAATTCGGCGGGCCACAAGGCACACGGTTCACGACCGACGAGGACGGCAAGTTCCTCCAGGACGTCAGCTACACGCCGTATGGCACTGCGACTTCGACCGGAGTCACGGCAGGTTCGCCGACGTTCACGACCGATCAGTGGAATGACGGCGATGCGCTCGATGCCTTCGGACTCGTTCAAGTCGGCAAGCGCATCTACAACCCGAGCATCGGTCGGTTCTTGAGTCGTGACCCTCTGATGATTCCGCGAACGGCGGCGACGACGAATCCGTACGCGTTTGCGATGAACGACCCTATGAACGCGTCCGATCCGAGTGGCATGGATCCCTGCACCCAGTTCTCGAGCTGTAGCATCACTGCATACGGTAGCTACAGCGATACAGGAACTGCTGGTCTGGTGGCGCTTGCGTTCACGCTCGCTGACTTCCTGTCTGCCGCCCATTCCGCGCCGGGCATGCCAATGACGCAACCGACATTCCCGGAACTGGCCACTTATAACGCTGCATTCGACGCCCGCTTCTCTCAACTAAACACCATGAATCGATGGTTGAGTGTTGACGACACCAGCACATTGCAGATGCTCGGTGGCACGATTGGCGATCTAGCTGCGATTGCGGGCGGAGCCGCGGGATTTGTCGGAGGTACAGCGCTCTGTGCTACGTATATCGGTTGCACGCTCGGCGGCCCCATGATGGCCGCGTCTGCAGACATTGCAGGGGCCCACATATACTCGTTGGTCACTGGTGAGCCACCGAGAAGCGTCGTCGGACAGGTCCTTGGTTCTGGTGGCCAGGCGGTCGAAGAGGCTGGGGTCGCGGGCTTTGGTTTGGCGTACGGGGTCACTTCAGTCAGCGCGCCCATAGCTCCAACCAATGAGAGCGTTTCGGTCGGGACGCCAGCGCTCTCGGGAATCCGAGCAAACGCAGCAAAAGGGGACGCGTGGGAGGCTGCCGTTGGTGAGCAGCTGAGAGCGACGTACTCGGAGGTCGGTAGCGAGATCACCGTTGTAACAGAGAGCGGAGTTCGAACCCGGATCGACTGGATGTATCGCGACGGAAACACCTTGGGCTGTCTCGAATGCAAGTCATCAGAAACGGCACCCTTCACCTCGAACCAAAAGCTCGCTTTCCCTGAGATCGCACGCACGGGTGCGGTTATAGTTGGCAAGGGAAAACCAGGATTCCCCGGGGGGGCAGCAATCCCACCGACCACCATTCAGGTGAGACGTCCATGACCGTTGCGCAACTCCAAGTCGTAGACTGGTTCGGAATTGAAAAGGACAAGGGGTCGATCGGCCTAACTGTAATCGATGATCTTGATTGGAATGACGAGCAGAATCACGTTCTTCTATTGCAAGAAAAACTTAATACATATCTGGCGTTTATCGAGAGCGGCGATGTGTTTACCCGACTGAAGTCAGAGTTCGGTGTCGAGGTGAAATCTGGAACAAAAATCAACCTCTCGATCTTGGCAAAATTTGACATCCCATCTCAAGGAGTTGAATTCCTAAGACACGCTAGTCATATCTTCGGGAGTCTCGGCGTCTCACTAACCCATCGGATCGTTCGTGTTCCCAACAACATGACAGGCGAACGCTAAGGGCCCTCGAATCAGAAAGTTGATCGAGGACGCCCGAATTGGGATCGACAGGATCGCTCGATCGTGATCTACAGATCACCTGACGACCGAGGCGCTCATCCGCACGAAGTTCGCCGCGCTCAAAGGCTCGATGGATGAGCGCATGACACGGTTGTGGGCGGGAGCAGAAGCGGAGGCGCTCGGACGCGGTGGTCTTGCGCTGGTCTCGCGAGCAACGGGTCTCGCGCTCAACACCGTCAAGCGAGGACGCAACGAGCTGCGTGACGGCGCGAAGTCCGACGACCTTGTGAATGTGCGGCGCCGTGGCGCTGGCGGTCGGAACCACATCGAGGTTCATCCCGAGCTGTTGCCCGCGTTGAAGCGGCTCGTCGATCCAGCGACGAGGGGAGATCCCGAGTCCGGTTTGCGATGGAGCGCGAAGAGCGCCGTCGCGTTGTCGCGCGAGATGTTCGATGTGCACGGCATCCGGGTGAGCGACAAGACCGTCGGCAAGCTGCTGCATCAGCTTGGCTATAGCCTTCAAGCGGCGAAGAAGACCGTCGAGGGCAAGCAGCATCCCGATCGCAACGCGCAGTTCGAGCACATCGCAGCGCAGGCCAAGCGCTGCGTCGAGCGCAACGTGCCGTTCATCTCTGTCGACACGAAGAAGAAGGAGCTGGTCGGCAACTTCAAGAACGCTGGCGTTGAGTGGCAGCCGAAGGACGCTCCGGAGCTGGTCGACGTGCACGACTTCCCGAGCGACGCGCTCGGCAAAGCGATTCCGTACGGCATCTACGACGTTGCGGACAACAGCGGCTTCGTCAACGTCGGCACCGACCACGACACGCCGGTATTCGCCGTGACCTCGATCGAGGCCTGGTGGAAACGGATGGGCAGCAAGCGCTACCCGAACGCGACTGAGCTCTTCATCACCGCCGACGCAGGCGGCAGCAACGGCTATCGCGCGCGAGTCTGGAAGTTCGAGTTGCAACGCCTCGCCGACAAGCTCCGCCTGCCGATCCACGTCAGCCATTTCCCACCGGGTACCCGCAAGTGGAACAAGATCGAACACCGACTGTTCTCGTTCATCACGATGAACTGGCGCGGCAAGCCCCTCCGAACCTACGAGACCGTTGTGAATCTGATCGGCAACACCACGAACAGCGGCGGCCTCGTTGTGAGCGCGACCATCGATCGTCGTCGGTATCCGATTGGGAAGAAGGTCACGCCGAAGCAGATGCGCGAACTCAAGATCGAGCCGCATGCCTTCCACGGCGACTGGAACTACACGATTCAACCGCGACCGATTGCAACGTGATCAATCACATTGTCCATTCGAGGGCCCCAGATCCTTCCGAGACCAACGGCAAGGCGCGGCCGCACGGTCGTCGCAACCTGGACGCGAGCAAGTTGCCGCGCGTCCCCGTCGAGATTCGAGATCCGGCACTCGAGGCCCGCGGCGC
>JBDTEH010000329.1:0-16187 GCA_039922635.1 Kofleriaceae bacterium
CGATGCCCGCGATCTGGATGCCGTCGGGCAGGCCGGCGACGCCCCGGGTGGTGCCGATCGGACCCGACGAGGGCACGACCTGCGGCAGCAGCTGCCTGGGGACGCCGATCAGCTCGCACAGCTCGTCGCTCCACGCGAGCTTGGCGATGTCGAACACCAGCGTGCGCGAGGCGTTCGTGACGTCGGTCGCGTGGACCGCGCCGCCGGTCAGCCGCCACAGCAAGTACGCATCGACCGTGCCGAACGCGAGGTCGCCGGTGCGCGCCTTCGCGGCGAGCCCGTCGACGGCGTGCAACATCCACTGGACCTTCGTGCCCGAGAAGTACGGATCGATCGTCAGCCCGGTGAGCTCCTTGACCCGCGCTTCCTTGCCCTGCGCCTTGAGCTCGGCGCAACGCTCCGCGGTGCGCCGGTCCTGCCACACGATCGCGTTGTGCGCGGCCTGGCCGGTCTTGCGATCCCACAGGATCGCGGTCTCGCGTTGATTGGTGATCCCGATCGCCGCGATCGAGGCGGCGTCGATCGGCGCGGCGTCGATCCGCCCGGCGGTCCCGCTCCCGGCGGTCCCGCTCCCGGCGGTCCCGTTCAGGGCCTGTGCGAGCGCGTCGAGCACGGAGCTCCAGATCTCCTCCGGATCGTGCTCGACCCAGCCCGGCCTGGGATAGATCTGGCGAAACTCCTTGTAGCCGCGGCCGCGCACCGCGAGCTGCTCGTCGAGGACGAGCACGGTGGAGCCGGTGGTGCCTTGGTCGATCGCGATCACGTGGCGCATGGCTGTTCCTCGGTTCGGGCCTCGGTCTGGCGCAAGAACGCACGGACCTCCTCGGCGACGATGTCGCGTTCGACATCCACCGCGATCAGGTGATAGCTGCGCTCGAGCAGCTTGGTCCGGCGCGCGTGGGTGCGCCTCGCGATCTCGGCCGCGCACGCGACCGGCGCGGTGTGATCGTGCTTGCCGTGGACGACCAGCACGGGCTGGGTGATGCGGTCGAGCGCCGCCGCGGTGACCTTCATGAACGCGGCGAGCTGCGCGAGCGCCTTGATCGGGATCGCGCGGTAGCTCGGATTATCGTGCCGGACCTGGCGATCGCGGACGTCGCTGCCATAGACTTTCGGGATCTGCGTGAGCCAGCCCAGCGCTCCGGAGCTGGCCCACCGCGCGACCCTTCCAGACAGCCCGTCGAGCCACAACGGCGCCGCGAGGCTGGCCACCGCCGCGACCTCCGGCCGCCGGCTCGCGAGCTCGAGCGCGAGCAACCCGCCGAGCGACTGGCCGACCACCGCGACCCGCGTGAACTCGCCGCGCAGCTCGTCGAACGAGGCCTCGACGGCCCCGGCCCAATCGCGCCAGGTCGTGCGGTCGAGATCCTCGAGCGAGGTCCCGTGGCCCGGCAGGAGCACGCCGCGGACGTGAAACCCGCTCTCGGCGAGGTGGTCGCCGAGGAACCGCATCTCGTAGGGTGTGCCGGTGAAGCCGTGCACGCACACCACGGCGGTGGTTTCGTCACCCGTTCCGACGAGATCGAACGGCTCGCCCCCTCGTGGCAGCACCTCGCGTCGTTATCACACCGGTGCGCACATTGACAGGTCACGCCGACTGCGCTGTGATCTAAAAGGATCCTGCGAGCTCGCTGCAATTTTTTCGATGAGTGAGTGGAAGACACGCATCACGAAGGTTCAGGTCGTCAAACCGACCAAGGACAGCGGCGAAGCGTGCCTCGTGCTCATCTATCCGCCGGGCCCCGATATGGGCAAGCGGTTCCCGCTCGCGCGCAGTGAGATCGTGCTCGGCCGCGGCGCCGATTGCGACATCCAGGTCGATCGCGACTCGGTGTCGCGCCGCCACGCCCGGGTGTTTCGCAACGGCGAAGCGTGGTCGGTCGAGGATCTCCAGTCGACCAACGGCTCGTACGTCAACGACGTCCAGGTCTCGAAGTCCGTGCTGCGCGACGCCGACTTCCTCAAGATCGGCGCGGCGATCTTCAAGTTCCTCTCCGGCTCCGGCGTAGAGGCCAGCTACCACGAAGAGATCTATCGGATGACCATCGTGGACGCCCTGACCGGCGCCCACAACAAGCGCTACTTCCTCGAGTTCCTCGAGCGCGAGATCGCGCGCTGCGCGCGCTACCGGCGGCCGCTGTCGCTGCTCATGTTCGACATCGACCACTTCAAGGCGATCAACGACAAGCACGGCCACCTCACCGGCGACTACGTGCTCCGCGAGATGTCGCGCCGCCTGCTCGGCCGCGTCCGCCGCGAGGAGCTGCTCGCGCGCTACGGCGGCGAAGAGTTCGCCGCCGTGCTGCCCGAGACCGACATCACCGGCGCGCGCACGTTCGCCGAGCAGGTCCGCCGCCTGATCGCCGACCAGGGCTTCGAGTACGAGGGCGACACGTTCCCCGTCACCGTCTCCGTCGGCGTCGCGTGCGTCGAGGGCGAGGACATCGACGTCTCCTCGTTCATCAAGATCGCCGACGACCTCCTCTATCGCGCCAAGCGCGAAGGCCGCAACCGCGTCATCGGCTGAGGGGACGTACTACAGTTTCACAAGTTCGCTCGCGTAACCCCGCGAGAACAGGCGCCCCCGTGCGGGGACGTACTACAGTTTCACAAGTTCGGACAAACGGCCGTCGGCCGCCGAAACCGCCGGCCGCCGAAACCGCCCGCCGCCGAAAACGACGAAGGCCCTCCGAAGAGGGCCTCTCGCTCGCTCACGCGACCGGTGAGCTCAGTTAGAGCCCGAGCCGCCGCCGGCCTCGGTCACGCAGTACGAGATCGTGTGCGTGCCGTCCGGGGGAGCCGGCGTCGAGCCGCGCTCGATCTTGAGCGTCAGGTGCTGGCCGGCCGAGCACATCGGGTCCGTCTCGATCGCCCAGCACGGCTCGTTCGTCGAGCTCGCGGGCGTCGTCGTGTTGTCGCACTCCGGCAAGATGGTCTCGACCTGGTTCGCCTTGCCGTAGTTCTGCACGTCGGAGACCGAGCAGTCGTACGGCGTCGCGAGCGTGCCGTCGATGCACGGCGAGCCGAGCGCGGTCTTGAGCAGCTGGGCGATCAGCACGAGGCCACCGGACAGGTCCTGCTGGCAGATCGTCGAGAACGTCGAGCGGTTCGGGAAGCCATCGAGCAGCTCGTGGATGCGGATCGCCGGGTCGGCGACCTCGGCCGAGTTCGAAGAGTCGGTGTACGTGCACGAGTGAGCGAGCGCCGGGATCGCGGTCGACGAGCCTTGCGGCGCGCGGAGCTCGGTCTCGACCGGCGTGGTCACGCCCGCGATCGCGGCCATGATGACCTTGGTCGGGTCGTCGGGCTTGAGGCCCTTGAAGAACGTGACGTAGTCGCCGATCTTGGTCAGGTACTGGCCGCTCTCGTTCGAGTGGCACGCGCTCTTCGGCCCGACCTGGTTCATCGCGTCCGACGTCGCGCCGCCCGTATCACACGTGATGCCGTAGCGCGTGCAGCGGAACGACTGGAGTGGGCCGAGCTGCGACGTGTCGGTCGCGATCAGCGTGGCGTGCTCGATCGAGCAGTCGTCCTCGTCGGCGATGATGATGACGGCGAGGAACGCATCTGGGCGCAGGAAGCCTTGGTTTGCGGTGTTGCTCGGCTGGAGCGCGCGCTTCGCGGCCTCGATGTGCTGCTCGAAGCCGCAGCCGTTGGCGCCGGCGCTGGCGATCGCGGAGAACGCGGCCGCCAGCGGGCCTGTATAATTGACCTGCCGCATGCCGCCCATCGTGGTCGGTGGGGCATCGCTGATGTACTTGCCCGTCACGAGCGCGGTGCCGTACGTCTGCAGCGCGCCGGCCTTGCCTTGACCGTTACAGCCACCTTGCGCGCTGCCACCGATCCCAGGGCCCGTCACGCCATCCGCACCGGTGCTCCCGAGGTCCGAGGTGACCACGCCGATGTGAACATCGGGCAGACCACCCTGGATGGTGTTGAGCACGTTGATGAAGTTGGGGAAGTTCGCCTTCAGGTTGGTCTGCTTGTCGAGCATCGACGGCGAGTCGTCGATCACGAACAGGATGTCGACCTTGCGGCTGACGTTGACCGGGATGTCTTTGTATTCGACGCGACCTTGCTCGGGAGAGACCTCCGAGATGGTGCGATCGGGACAGCCGGCCAGAAGACCGAGACCTAGAAGCGACGTGAGGATGACAGCGTTGCGCATGGTGGCGCTCCTCTCAAGAAGCGAGATACGGGCTGCCGGAGCATAGAGCAATTCGTTCGCCAGTTGAAAGATGCGGTAGTTTTAAATGCTTACACGATTCCGGAGCAGGCCCATCCGCCAACAAAGTTGGCAGTTCGGATCGATCGTTGGCGCGGCGGTGGCGCGAATCAAGTGAGCAACTTCGCAGCGGAATTATCGATGCTCGAGCCAGTGCTCCACCCGAGCGAGCTCCTCGGCGACCCGGCTTGCCCCTTCCGCATAACGCCGGCGCGCGTCGATCACGAGCCGGCTCAGCTCGTCCGGCTGGCCCGCCTGCGCGAGCGCCTCACCGCGACGCTCGACGTACGGGCCGATGCCGAGCAGCGTCGCCGGGCTCGGCCGCCAGCCGGTGCCGGGGGCCGTGACCTGGCTGAACGGAGGGAGCCCGAGCTCGTCGTTCGCGAGATCGGTGACGCGCAGCATGTCTTCCCAGCCGGGCAGGTTGCCGCGCAGCGCGCGCTTCAAGGCGGCGATCCGGATCACGAGCGTGGCGAGGATCGGCCGCTCGAGCACCTCGACGGTCGCGAGCGCATCGCGCTCCGACGCGACTCGCTCGACGACCCGGGCCCGCGCCGGCGAGGCCGCGCTGCCGGAGGCCAGCGGGGTGCTGTCGGCGCTCGTGCACGCGATCAGCGCGACCGCGAAGCCTGCGCACGCCCTCACGGGGTCACGAACTGGATCGCGGGCACCGAGGTGGTTTGCATCGCGACGATCGTCAAGCCGCGCTGCGCCGGAGCGGTGGCGACGACCCCGGTCGCCCCGACGAGGCTGAACGCCAGATCGTAGGTCGCGGGGAACAGCGCGCCGGTCACCGCCGTCGCCAGGCCACACGCGAACACCGCGGAGAACTGCGCGCCGCTCGCCTCGTCGACGATGCTGACCGTCACGGTCGTGGCGCTGGCCTGCGCGCAGGTCTCGGGCTGCGCGTTCGCAGCGTCGAGCGACCACGCGAGCGCGAACATCCCCGGCGCGTGCGACACCGGCACCGCGTCGATCGGGAACCCCCCGCCGCTGCCGCAACCGGCGAGGACCGCGACGACGGCGACGACGCGTGCCCTCAGGCCCGCCCTCAGGCCCGCCCTCACGGCCCGGTCGTGACGGCGCATTCGACGTTGACCGTGGTGCCGAGCGCGGGCGGATCGGTGCGCACGATGTTGAGCTCGTAGCCCGTGTCCGGAGCCGGGCAGCTCGTCGTGTTCTTGTCGATCCAGTAGCAGGGCCGCGCGCCGTTCGGCGCCGGCGTGGTCGCGTCCTGCATCTGGCAGGCCGGCATCGGGATGTCCATCTCGGTCGGAGTGCCGGACTCGAGCGCATCGGTCACGGTGCATTGCAGCTGCGTGCCCGGGTTGTTCGGATCGGCATCGGCGGGGTCGATCGGGCCCTCGAGGCACGGGCTGATCGCGTTGAACAGCGTCTTGCCGATATCGGCGAGCGCCGGCGAGTAATCGGCCTGGCACACCGAGTAGAACCGGCCGCGATCGCCGAAGTTCGACAGGAAGTTCGCGAGCCGCACGGCCGGGCGACCGATCGCCGGGTTGCCGTTGATCGTGGCAGAACACGACGGCTGCAGCGCGAGCGCCTGCGTGTTGCCGTTGAGCATCAACGGTCCGATCGTGATGTTGGGCGAGCTCGCGGTCTGCGGCGGACTATCGTTCGTCATCAACCCCGGCGGTGGCGCGGCGATCACCGCGACGACGAGCTGCGACGGATCTTTCACCGCCGTCAACGCGCGCGCGTAGTACCCCGGATCCTGGAGGTACGAATCGAGCCGCGGCACGCAGTTGGTGTACGTGCCGCCCATCGTCGACGACAGCGGCGTATCGCACTTGTACGCGAACAGCGGCTGGACGCGATAATCGTTCGCGCCACCGACCTGAGCATCGGGCAGCGAGAACACGCTGTTGTCCTTGACCGAGGCGTCGTCCTCGTCGGTCAGGAAGATCACCGCGAGGAACGCACCCTGGCGCAGGAACCCGGTGTTCTCGGGCCGCGTGCCGTCGAGCGCGCGCTTCATCGCCTCGAGCTGTGCCTCGAAGCCGCAGCCGCTCGCACCGACCAGCGCGATGCACGACAGCGCCTGATCGAGCGTGCCGGCGTAGTTGGTCACGCGCGCGCCGCTCGAGCCCTTGATGTCGCTGAGGTAGCGACCGGTCGGCGCCGTGCAGCCGGGAATATGCGCGGTGTTCTGGAGCAGGCCGTTATCGCCCGGATCCGGCGACGGACAGCCCGTGTACTTCGAGACCCCGATGTCGACCGTCGAGTCGACGACGCCGATGTGGAGGTTCGGGCGCCCGGTCGGGAACGCATCGAGCGCCGCGACGAACTTGGGGAAGTTCTGTTCGAAGATCGTTTGCTTGTCGAGCGTCGACGCCGAGTTGTCGATCACGAACAGGATGTCGATGTCCGCGCTCACCGGGATCTTCTTGACCACGGCGCCCTGTTGCTGAGGATCGACCTTCGAGATCGTGCGATCGGGGCAACCTGTCAGCGTGGTGCCGGCGATCAGAGCACTAGCCAAGACGTGACGCATGAACGGCCTCCACGGACGACGTGCAGCAATCGGCGAGCCACGCGTCGCCGAACCGTTCGGCACCGCAGGGTCGTCGAGGAGGTTGGTGCGCGCCGCGCGGAGATCCGTCACGGCGCGCGACGGACAAATGGCGCCACTGGCGCATTCTGTCCGTGGCGTGGGTCCACAGCACGCGTGGTACCTTGGGACTCGTGCACCGCGTGCTGCTGCTCGGCCCCGACGACGAGGCGCGGCGTGCGTTGCACCTGTCGATCGATCGGCGGGGCCTCGAGGTGGTCGCCGCGAACGACCTCGACCGCGCGAAGAAGCACCTCTCGGCGGTGGATTGCGATGTCGTGCTCGTCACGGTCGAGCTGGCGCTCGAGGTCGCGACGGTCGCCGACCGCCCGCCCGTGATCGCGATCCTCCGCACGCGCGATCCGGAGATCTCGCAGCGACTGCTCGCGGCGGGCATCGACGACATCGTGGTCGCTCCGGTCGACGAGCTGGCCCTCGGGCTCGCGCTGCATCACGCCACCACCGGGCGCCGCACGGCCTCCGGAGTCGCGGCGCGGGGCGAGGGCCACGCACAACCCGCTCCGGAGTCGTCGCTCGTCGGCGATGGCCCCGCGATGACGAAGCTGCGCGCCACGATCAAGACGGTCGCGGCGACCCGGACGACGGTGCTGATCACCGGCGAGACCGGCACCGGCAAGGAGCTGGTCGCGCGCGCGATCCACGAGGCCTCGCCGCGCCGCGCGCAGCGGTTCGTCGCGATCAACTGCGCCGCGATCCCGGCGACGCTGCTCGAGTCCGAGCTGTTCGGCCACGTCCGCGGTGCGTTCACCGATGCGGTGCGCGACAAGATCGGCCTGTTCGAAGAGGGCGATCGCGGCACCGTGTTCCTCGACGAGATCGGCGAGATGCCGCTCGCGCTCCAGGCGAAGCTGTTGCGCGTGTTGCAGGACGGCGAGATCCGCCGCGTCGGCGACACCCAGGCGGTCGCGATCGACGTCCGCCTGATCGCGGCGACGCTGCGCGACCTCAGCGCCGAGATCGCGGCCGGTCGGTTCCGCGAAGATCTGTACTACCGCCTCGCCGTCGTACCGCTCCACGCGCCGCCGCTGCGCGACCGGCCCGAGGACATCCCGGCGCTCGCCCGGCACTTCGCGGCGCGCCACGCCGAGCGCCACCAGCGCGCGGTCACGCTGGCGGACGAGGTCGTGGAGGTGCTCGCCGGCCAGCCGTGGCCTGGCAACGTGCGCGACCTCGAGAACACGATCGAGCGCCTGGTCGTGCTGGCCGACGGGCCGATCGTCGACCGGACGTTCCTCGAGGCGGTCACGAACGTCAGACCTACATCAGCGAGCCCACCCGACGATCACGAGCTAAGTATCAAGAAGGCCACGCGAGCCATCGAGCAAGCGCTGATCAAACGAGCCCTCGGCGTGACCCGCGGAAACCGCACGAACGCGGCTCGGCTGCTCGAGATCAGCCACCGCGCGCTGCTCTACAAGATGAAGGAGTACGGCATTTCCTGACTTATCGAAGTCGTACGCCTCGGGTAGCGACGACGATCGAACGACGACAGTTTTTGGAGATCTCCGCAGGCCGTGACAAAATTTTACGCCGCAGAGGTTCCATGGCGAAACAGTGCATAGGGCTCGATATCGGTTCTTCGTGCGTGAAGGCCGTACAGCTCAAACGGAAGGCGAATGGCTGGGCGCTGCAAGCGTTCGGCATGCAGCCTCTCGTCCCTCAGACGATCGTGGACGGCACGATTATGGATCAGGGCGCGGTCTCCGAGGCGATCCGCCAGCTCTGGAGCAGGTTACGACTGCGCCAGAAGGAGGTCGCGATCGCGCTCGCCGGGCACTCCGTGATCATCAAGAAGATCGCGGTGCCGATGATGAAGCCCGAGGAGCTCGCGGCGAACATTCGCAACGAGGCCGAGCACCACATCCCGTTCGGCCGCGATGACGTCGAGATCGATTATCACGTCACCAACCCGATGACCGCCTCGGGGCAGACCGAGCTGTTGCTCGTCGCCGCGAAGAAGGAGGTCGTCTCCGACTACGTCCAGGTCGTGCGCGACGCGAACCTCTCGCCGCAGGTCGTCGATGTCGCCGCGTTCGCGAGCCAGAACGGGTTCGAGGCCAACTACCAGCTCGATCCGCGCGACACCGTGGTGTTGATCAACGTCGGCGCGGCGATCTCGAACATCAACATCGTGCGCTCGGGCGTCTCGCTGTTCACGCGTGACGTCACGATCGGCGGCAACGCGTTCACCGAAGAGATCCAGAAGCAGATGGGCATCGCGGCCGACGAGGCCGAGGCCTACAAGGTCGGCGGCAGCCAGACCGAGGACGGCGTCGTGCCGCAGGAGGTGCTGCGCGTGATGGAGGGCGTGGCGGAGGTCATGGCGGGCGAGTTCCAGCGCTCGCTCGACTTCTTCCTCGCGACCACCGCGGACGCGAACGTCACGCGGATCGTGCTCGCCGGTGGCAGCGCGAAGGTGACCTCGCTGCACCGCGCGATCGAGCGCCGCTCGCGGTTGCCGCTCGAGGTCGCCGATGCGTGGCATCGCATCGAGATCGACCCACAGCTCGATCGCGGCTATCTGGCGGCGCACTCGCCCGAGGCGCTGATCGGGGTCGGGTTGTCGATGCGGTCCGGAGGCGACAAGTGATCAAGATCAACCTGCTACCCGCGAAGCGGGCCAAGCTGCGGGTCAGCGCGGCGAGCGCGGGTGGCCAGCGCGAGATGGCGATCGGCATCGCGTCGCTCGTCGGCGCGGCCGCGCTGGTGTTCTTCGTGCTCGACCAGCCCAAGCGGTCCAAGCTCAAGGACGTGCGCGCCTCGAACGACCAGCTCCAGGCCGAGATCAACGCGAAGAAGGTCCAGCTCCAGGGCTTCGCGGAGCTCGACAAGGCCGAGACCGAGGCATCCGAGCGCGCGCGCTCGATCGATCGCCTGATCGCGGCGAAGGTCATCCCGGCGAACGTGCTCCAGGAGCTCGGTGAGATCCTCACGACGAACCACCTGCCGACGATGACCCAGGAGATGACGAAGCGAACCGGCAACGGCCCGGAGAGCGATCCGAACCGGCGCTACGACCTCGCGTGGGATCCGAGCCACGTGTGGCTGACCTCGTTCATGGACAAGGGCGGCACGTTCAAGCTCGAGGGCGGCGCGCAGGCCGAGGGTGACATCACGCAACTCTCGAAGCGCATGCAGGCCTCGGTATACTTCGACAACGTCGCGCAAGCGTCCGAGGAGCGCGAGACCGATCGCGAGACCGGCGTGCCCTACTACAAGTTCACGATCACCGGAAAGGTCGCCTACTGATGCCGGTGATGGCCGATTTTGCGCGTCTGCCCAATCAGCGCAAGGCGATGATCTTCGTCGTCGCGGGCTTCCTGCTGTTCCTGCTGTACTACCAGTTCGGCTTCAAGCCGCTGTCGAACGATCTCGAGGAGGCCAACGCCGAGCACAACTCGAAGGTCGCGGCGAGCCACAAGGCCGATCAGGACATCAAGACCTTCAACGACCTCAAGCCGGCGATGAACCGGTTGACGGCGCAGATCGAGCAGAACGAGAAGGCGCTGCCGACCGAGGCCGAGTTGCCCGCGTTCTTCGAGACCCTCAACCGCAAGGTCACCGAGTCGGGCGTCCAGGTGAATCGCTCGAACCAGCAGCCCGAGGTGAAGGTCGAATCGTTCATCCGCGTGCCGGTGGACTTCGAGATCCAGGGCACGTTCATGCAGATCAAGCGGTTCTTCGCGTCGCTCGTGCCGAAGCAGCAGAAGGCCGGGATGTCCGACGTCACCGCGAGCGGAGATCCGGCCGTGGAGGACCGCGAGCGGATCGTCTCGATCGACAACCTGACGATCGGCGATCCGCAGGTCAAGAACCGCGAGATCATCCTGACCGCGAAGTTCACCGCGAACACGTTCCGGCAGGAAGAGAAGCTCGATCTGACGCCGCCGAAGCCCGCCGGTGCCGCGCCGGCCCGCGCCCCGGCCGCCAAGCCGCTCCCACCCGCCGCGACGCCCAAGGGCGCGAAGGTCCGGGTCGACAACGCGATGGAAAAGGCCGAGCAGCGCACCGGTAGCGCGGATCAGCGCCTCAAGGGAGGCCTGTGATGAACAAGCTGAACAACCTCTGGATTGCGGTCGCGCTGCTGGCCGCCTGTGGTGACGACGACGCCGGTGCTCCGCCGCCGCGTCCCGCCGCCCCGCCGGCTGCCGCCGCGAAGGCCAAAGGGGCGAAGGGCCAGCTCGCGCCGCGCGAGCACATCGAGGACAAGATCGCGTGCCCGGTGCCCGATGCGCCGACCGGCCACCCCGCGTGCACGCCGCTCGACGGCCCCGCGGGCGCGGGCTCCGGCAAGATGCTGCCGGAGTGCGATCCGGGCACGTACTGCACGCAGGTGGCGAACACCTGGACGTGCGAGCCGTGCGCCGAGCGCGAGAGCATCCGCCACGAGTTCAAGGACCGCGACTTCGTCGAGGATCAGGCCCGCGATCCGTTCCAGTCGTTCGTCGTCCCGCAGCTCGGCCTCGGTAACGGCTCGAATACGGCCAAGCCGGAGCCGCACCAGAGCTGCAAGCGGGCGGACCAGTTCGTGGCGTCGAACTATTCGTATCAGGACCTCCGGCTGGTCGGCATCGTCGCGCAGGCGACCCAGCGCAAGGTCCTGATGATGGACCCGGGGGGCGTCGGCCGCGTGATCAAGCGCGGCGACTGCGTCGGCAAAGAGAAGGCCGTCGTCAAGGATATCGGCACCGGCTACATCACGTTCGTCGTCGAGGAAGATCCCGATACGAAGCGCCCCGCGACCGAGACCTCGATCCAGCTCCACCCCGGTGGGGTCGAGTTCGAGGTCACTTCGCAGCCGACGCCGACCTCGACGCCGATGGCGCCCGTGGTGTCGCCGTCCAACACGCCGGCGAACCCGATCCGGCGTTAGCAGCGCGCCGCGAGCGACGAAAATTTGTGGTCCTGCGAATAGCAGGCGAAAATTTTCCTGCTGCGCGGAGTACCGCAGGAGCAGACATGAGCATGAGCCCGAGAACTTTGATCGCGGCCGTCGTCGCACTCGCCTCGACGACGCTTGCGCCGACCGCCTTTGCCGACGGAAAAAACGAGATCCGCGCGGTGACGTTCGACGAGTCCTCCGGGACGACGCCGACGACAAACGTCCACGTGCGAGGCGCCGATACGCCGACGTTCACCGTCTACAAGCTCGAACGCCCGGCGCGGATCGTCGTCGATATCCCGCAGGCGCGGCTGTCCGAGACGATGCGCGCGCACGACAGCGCGGCGGTGCTCACGCCGAACACGTGGGCGGTCTCGACCATCGCGGCGCAGCAACTCGACGACAACGCGGTGCGCGTGGTCGTCACGATGGCGCGACCCGGACGCTACGACGTCAAGACCCTCGGCAACGAGGTCATCGTCATGGTGATGCCGCGCGACGCGGCGCCCAAGGCCACCAACCCCGAGGAGCTGGTCCGCGCGCAGCAGCAGGCCAGTGCGGCCGAGACCGCACGCGCGGCGGCGCAGCAGCAGGCCACCGCGGCGAACGCGACGGCCAAACAGAGCCGGGCCGAGGCCGAGGCCGCGAGGGCCGATGCCGATCGGTTGCGCCAGGCGGCGACGGCCCAGGCGGCGAAGGCGGAGGCGGCGCAGCGCGCCGTCGATCATGCCACGCACGCGAGCTCGGCGGATCTCGAGGCCGCGAAGGCGACGGCCGCGAAAGCCAAGCAGGATGCC
Organism: Kofleriaceae bacterium; assembly: GCA_039922635.1. GTDB lineage: Bacteria > Myxococcota_A > Polyangia > Haliangiales > Haliangiaceae > JABFXX01. Next base: position 12,495 of record JBDTEH010000329.1, read on the forward strand.
GCGGCGGCGAAGGCCGCGGCGGCGAGCGCGCAGCTCGAGGCCGAGCGCACCCACAAGATGGCGGACCAGGCCAAGCAGGCCGCGCTCGCGGAGGCCGCGGCGGCGAAGGCCGAGGTCGCGAGGGCGCACGGCGAAGCGGCGGCGGCACAGCAGGCGCTCGCGCAGACCCGCGCCGATGCCCGCCAGGCGCGCGATCAGCTCGCGGCGGCCCAGCAGGAGGTCGCGAGCGCCAAGAGCGAGGCCGCGAAGCGCGCGGCCGAGGTCGATGCGGCCCAGAAGCAGGTCGCGGCGGCGCGCGCCGAGGCGCAGCAGCACGAGCTCGAGGCGACCACCGCGCGCGACCAGATCGGCGCGGCCAGGGCCGAGGCGGCCGCGAACGCGACGGCCGCGACGACCGCGAAGAGCGAGGCGGCGAACGCGAAGGCCGATGCGGCGCGGGCGCGGCACGAGGCCGAGCTCGCGAAGTCGGACGCCGACGCCGCGCGCGTGGCGGCCGCGCATGACAAGAAGAAGGCCGAAGCGGCGCGCGGCGATGCCGAGCGCATGATCAAGGACGCGAAGGCGCAGCTCGCCACGCTCGACCACAAGATGGCATCGGCGCAGAGCCTCGAGGACAAGGCGCGGGCGACCAGCGCCGCCGCGGAGGCCCGCGAAGCCGCGGCGCGCGACGCCGAGGCCACGGCGAACCGCGAGCGCGCGGCAGCCGAGCTCGTGGCCCAGCAGGCGCAGCATGCCCAGACCAAGGTCACGGCATCCGAGCGCGCGCAGGCCGCGGCCGATGCGAAGGCCGCCGGGGACCGGCTCGCCGAGGCGCGCCGTGCGACCGAGCAGGCCGAGGGCCAGCGCCACGCGGCCGAGGCCGCGGCCGAGGCCGCCAAGCACGAGCTCGAGCAGACCCGCAGCACGCTCGCGAGCGTCGAGCAGCAGCGCTCGACCGCGGTCGCGGCGGCTACCGAGGCCGCGCGCAAGCGCAGCGATGCCGAAGCGGCCGCGCTCGATGCGGCGCGCCGGCGCGGCGAGGCCGAGACCGCGGCGACCGAGGCCGCGAAGCAGAAGCAGGCGGCCGAGCTCGCGGCGAGCGATGCGATGCAGAAGAAGTCGCAGGCCGAGCGCGATCGCGCCGAGGCCGAGGCGCAACGCGTGGCCGCGCTCGACGCGGCGAGGTCGGCGCGAGCCGCGCGCGATGCCGCCGACAAGCAGCGCAAGGTCTCGGAGCAGGCGGCCGAGACCGCGGTCGCCGCGAAGGCGTCGGCCGAACGCTCGCTCGCCGAGCTGACGACCAAGCAGACCGCCGCGGAGCACGCGGCCGCGGAGCTCGAGGCACGGAGCAAGGCCGAGGCGACGGCGCAGGCCCAGGTCGCGACGCTGGCCGCCCAGACCCGCAAGGCCAGCGAGCAAGAGCTCGCGAAGGCGAAGGCCGAGCTGACCAAGCTCTCGGCCGATCGGACGCGCGCCGAGGACGAGCTCGCGGATCGACGCAAGGCGGTCGCGCACCAGCAGGCCGAAGCGGCGCGGCTCGCGACCGCGGCGACCCAGGCGCACGACGCGGCGAGCCGCGAAGAGGCGCGGCGTGCGCAGCTCGCGCAGAAGCGGACCACCGAGGAGGCCGAGCTCGCGAGGATCGCGAGCGCGAAGGCCGACGCCGAGGCAGCCAGGCGCGACGCGCTCGCTGCGAAGGCCGAGGCGGCGCAGGTCAAGGCACAGGTCGCCGGCCGGTCCGAGGCGCCGGCGAAGCTCGCGAAGGTGTCGCCCGACCGGGTCTCGCGGGTCACCGCGGTCGACTTCAAAGGCAGCGATGGCAACGGCCAGGTCTCGATCGCCGTCGACGGCGGCGCCGAGGTTCAGGTCGGCGAGGTCACCGCGACCCACGCCGAGCTGATCGTCGACAACGCGGAGCTCGCGCACAAGCTCGAACGCACGCTCGATGTCTCGAGGTTCGGTAGTCCGGTGCGCACGGTCTCGACGTTCCACGATCGCCGCACGCCGAACCGCATCCGCCTGGTGGCCGAGCTCGCGCAGGCCGCGACGCCGACCGTCGAACGCGACGGCAACGCGGTGCGCTGGCACTTCATCGGCAACGAGATCGCGAAGCGCCCGGTCCGGGTCACGAACGTGCCGTCGCCGATCGTCGGTGGCTTCGGAGCGGCCTCGACGCCGCTCGGCGCGCAGACCGTCACCCAGCTGCCGGCGCAAGGCAGCAAGCGCCGCGTCTATCACGGTGCGGTCGTCGATCTCGACGTCAAGGACGCGCCGCTCCACGACCTGCTGCGCCTGCTCGCCGATACCGGCCACATCAGCATCGTCGTCCCCGAATCGATCGATCCGAAGATCACGGTGAAGCTCAAGCGCGTGCCGTGGGATCAGGCGCTCGAGGTCATCCTCCAGTCGTACGGCCTGTGGTACCGCCGCGACGGGACGATCTTCCGGGTCGCCTCGCAGAAAGATCTCGATAGCGAGGATGCGGCCGAGGCCGCGCGTCGCGACGCCGCGATCAAGTCCGAGGCGCCGCGCGTCGAGCGCGTCAACCTCAACTACGCGAACGCGTCCGAGCTCAAGCCCACGCTCGAGACGCTGATGTCGCCGCACGGCAAGATCGAGGTCGACAAGCGCACGAACGCACTGATCATCAACGACGTCGCGGCGAACCGCGCAGAGATCGCCCGGCTCGCCTACGAGCTCGACACCCAGACCCCGCAGATCTCGATCGAGGCGCGCATCGTCGAGGCGCGCTCGACGTTCCTGCGCGAGATCGGCGTGCAGTGGGGTGGCAACGCGATCGCGGGCGCCGCCGGCGGCAACGCGACCGGCCTGATCTGGCCATCGAGCGTCGGCATCACGGGTGCGAACAGCGATTCGCAGACCAACTCGAACGGCGTCGCCGCTCCTTCGGACTTCGCCGTCAACCTGCCGGCGGCGACCGGCACCGGCGAAGGTGGTGCCCTCGGCTTCTCGCTCGGCTCGATCGGCGGCAACTTCAACATCAACCTGAGGCTGTCCGCGCTCGAGGACTCCGGCAACGTCCGGATCATCTCGGCACCCAAGGTGACGGTGCTCAACAACAAGGAGGCGAAGATCAGCCAGGGCGTCTCGATCCCGATCTCGGTCGTCTCGGCCGCCGGTACGAACACCCAGTTCGTGCAAGCCGACCTCGCGCTCACGGTCACGCCGTCGGTGTCGCAGCGCGACTGCGCGATCGCGATGACGCTCAACGTGACCAAGAACGAGCCCGACTTCGTCAACGTCGGCGCGCGCGGCGATCCGACGATCCTGCGCAAGGAGGCGCGCACCCAGATGCTCGTCGCCGACGGCGAGACCACCGTGCTCGGCGGCATCTACACCCGCAACTCCGGCATCGCGTACAAGAAGGTGCCGCTGCTCGGCGATATCCCGGTGCTCGGCTGGCTGTTCAAGAACCGCCGCGAGAACGACGACCGCACCGAGATCCTCGTATTCATCACGCCGAAGATCACGAACCGCGGCTCGCTTCCCTGCATGAAGTAGCGCCAGACTTCGCGAATGGCGCTGACGTTCCTGATCGGCTTCATGGCGGCCGGCAAGACCTCGGTCGGCCGGGCGCTCGCGGAGCGCTGGGGCTGGCGCTTCGTCGATCTCGACGACGAGGTCGCGAAGCTCGGCGAGCCGGTCGCGGCGCTGGTCGCGCGCGACGAGCCCGAGTTTCGGCGGCGCGAGGCG
>JBDTEH010000330.1:0-25930 GCA_039922635.1 Kofleriaceae bacterium
GGAACACGAAGAACGCGCGCTCGATGCCAGCCAGCGCCGGCGCGAGCGTCGCCGGTTGTTCGAGATCGCCGATGACGATCTCGACGCCGCTCGCGGTCACGCGCGCGGCGTCGCGCGTCAACACGCGGACCTCGTGTCCGGTGGCGAGCAGCATGGACACGAGCGCGCCGCCGATATTTCCCGTCGCACCGGTCACCAGGATCATACGGGCGAGCGTAACCGGTCGATGATGACCCGTGCGACTCGACGCGAGCCCAACATCGCGACGTGGCCCAGATCGTCGTAGACGATCCGCTCGGCGCCCGCGATCTCCGGTTGCTGACTCGCGGGGACGAGGGCATCGCCCTCGCTGAGGATCGTCGTCAGCCGCGTCGCGACCGGCGCAGCCTGGAGCCGCTGGATCAGCTTCGAGCCGAGCACGAGCTCGCGCGCCGGATGCCCGATGCCGAAGCCGCCGACATCCGTGCCGGCGTGCGGCGAGCCGATCGTGATCAGGTGGGCCACCGCGGCATGCCCGCCGGCGAGCGCTGCGTAGTAGCGCGCGACGACGCCGCCCATCGAGTGACCGATCAGATCGACCTGGTCGGCGCCAGTCGCGGCGCGGACCTCGTCGACGAACCAGCCGAGCTGGCGGGCGCCCGCGGCGACCCGGCCGAGCGTCCAGTACTCGAAGCCAAACACCGGCCCCAGCCCAGCCTTGCGCAGCCGATACGCGAGCACCGCGAAGTTCGCGCGGTTCATCGCGTAGCCGTGCAGCACGATGATCGGCCGTGGCCCGTGCCCGCCCGCGAACGGCAAGAACCCGAGCGGCCGCGCCGCCGAGACCAGCACCGCCATGCCCCACTCTCCGAACGCCGACCGCACGGTCGAGCGCAGCGTCGTGCCGCCACCGCCGAGCGCGCGCAGCGCGTGCGGGACGAGCGGGTAGATGCCGCTGAACATGAGCGCGTGGGAGACCGCCGCGACGCCACCGCGCCAGGCGAGGTGCCGGATCGAATGGCGCCGCTGCATCCGCCGGCTACGGCTCGAGCCCCGGGACGTCGGCCTCGATCTCGACCGCGATCTCCTTGGGGATCCCGAGCAGGCCCTGCAGCCGGTCGAGCATCTTGCGCTCGGCGTGGGCGAACACGTGATCGACGACGGCCATCCGGCAGGCGGCCCGATAGATGCCGCGCCGCGACTCGGGGTTGAGGTTCTGGAGGTAAACGTCCGGCAGCTCGATCTTCTTGGCGAGGAACGCGGTCGCGCCCGATCGCTCGTCCGGAGTGAGCTCGGCGGTGCGCACCAGCCGCCGCAGGCCCTCGGCCTCGGCCTCGACCATCACCCCGTCCGCCCATGCGACAGCGGCCCACACCCTAATCACGCTCAGGATCTGCGACTCGGCCATACGTCAGCAACTATCTCACAGAGTGACTGCGATGCCGATCCGGTCGCGCAGGAGCGCCGCGAGCGTCGCCCTCAGCTCGTCGCCGGTCTTGGGGGCGACCCAGGTCCCGGTCCCCGTCGGGTCGAAGTGCCAGGCCGTGGCCACCGCGGCCATCCAGATCTGGCGTGCCGCGCGGTGGCTGTTGATGACCACCCGGGTGCCGTCCCGGAGGTCGAGCCGGAGCACGCCGTCGCTGACCGAGACCTCGACCTGGTCGGGATCGACCTCGGCGAACGCATCCTCGATCGCCTGGAGCTCCGCGTGTGCACTGGCGTCGAACGTCGCCTCGTCCATAGGCGCGATATAGCGCATTTTTTGGGTTAGCATGAGGGTCATGCCGCCCGCGTCGGATATAGACCTCGACGATGGCGAGCCCGTGGAGCGTGATGGGCGGGAGACGCTGTTACCGTCCGTCACGCGATCGGTGCTCTCCACCAAGAGCTTCGTCGCCGAAAGCCTCAGTGCGCCCGCGACCGGATCGCAGGTCGCGCTCGGCGAGCACGACGACATCTTCGATGTCCCGAACGCGAGCGACGATCTGGTCACGATGGTCGGCCGCCAGCGCGGCGCGCGCTCCGGCGACATGGTCGGCGGCCGCTACGTCGTCGAGGGCCAGCTCGGACGCGGCGGCATGGGCCGCGTGCTCAAGGTCCGCCACTCCGCGCTCGGCAAGCCGTTCGCGCTCAAGTTGATCAAGAGCGCGATCGCGACCAATCCGAAGATCCGCGAGCTGTTCTATCGCGAAGCTCGGCTCGCCTCCGCCCTCACCCACGACAACATCTGCTCGATCGTCGACTTCGGTCAGGACAACCACTACGGCTTGTTCATGGTGATGGAGCTGCTCGAGGGCCAGACCGTGCACGCCAAGCTCAAGCACTCCGGCCGGCTCACGCCGAAGGTCGCGTGCGACGTGATGTGGCAGGTCGGCGATGCCGTGCGCTTCATCCACGGCCGCCAGATCCTGCACGGCGACATCAAGACCGAGAACATCTTCATCGTGCGCACGCCGGCGCAGCGCCGCCTGATCAAGCTGCTCGACTTCGGGCTCTCGCGCGCCGACCTCGGCCGCGACGACGGCGTCGATGGCACGCCGGAGTACCTCGCGCCGGAGCGCATCGATGGCGAGCCCGCCTCGCAGGCCTCGGATATCTACGCGATGGGCATCGTGTTCTTCGAGTTGATCACCGGCAGGCTGCCGTTCACCGGGGCGAACGCCAAGGACGTGATGAAGAAGCAGCTGTCGTCGGTGTGCCCCGCGCCGTCGAAGCTGATCGACGAGCCGCTCGACGAGCGCGCCGACCAGATCATCGCGCGCGCGACCGCGAAGGATCCCGCGAAGCGCCACCCCGACGTGCCGTCGTTCCTCTACGAGCTGCGCGCGCTGATGGGGATGCTCGGCATGGAGTCGGGCAACGCGCGGCGGCGCGCGCTGGCGCCCGATGCCGCGCGCGAGCGCCGCGATCACGATCACCGCATGAAGGCCGCCGACGAGGTGTTCGGCTCGGTCGCGATCCCGATGGCGTCGTGTGATCCGAACGGGCGCGTGCGCGTCGCGAACCACGCGTTCCTCGAGTTCCTCGGCGCCGCGGGCGACGCCGGCGGCCTGCAGCTCCGCGACTCGGCGCTGCCCGAGATCTACCCGTCGCTGTTCGAAGATCTCGAGACCGTCGCGGCGACGCGGCGACCGCTCAAGCGCGTGCTCTACCTCAACGAAGGTGGCGACCGCGTGGTCGAGGCGGCGATCGTGTTGAGCCCCGCGCCGAGCGCCGCCGAGGTCACGGCCGGCGAGGTCCACATCGTGCTGCACCCGCTGCGCGCGCTGCTCAGCTAGAACCTGGTCAGAACCCGACCGCGAAGCCGATCTGAGCATCGGCCGAGACGCCGCTGTTGAGCGGCGAGACCCCGATCTTGTTGATGACCGCGATGCCGGCGAGCACGTCGAGATCGGCGACGAACGCGAGCGTGTTGCCGAGCCGCTTGGTGTAGCCGATGCCGCCGCCGAGCAGCAGCGGGCCCTGCGCGACGATGTCGGTGTCGCCACCGGTGGTCATCGTGGTGTCGAGCTTGATCGTGTTGCGCAGGTAACCGGCGCCGATCTGCCCCATCACGCGGAGGCCCTCGCCGGAAGCGGCCAACGCATAGCGCACGCGGAGCAGACCGCCCGGCGCGCCGGTGGCGTGGCCGTCGAGGTTGGCATCGATCGGCAGGCCCATCCGGAACGCCGCGCCGATCGAGAGCCTGGGGTTCACGTAGTAGCCGAGCTCGGCCACGAGCACGACGAGGCTGCGGCCGATGCAGCAGTTCTTGACCGTGTTCATGCCCTCGGTCGTGCCGGTGACGTAGCCGAGGCCCGTACCCGCGATCGCGGCGAGGTAGACCTTCTGCGGCCCCTTCGGCGTGACCGTGACGTTCGTGGAGACCTCGCTGCTGCCGCCACCGCCACCGCCGCCGTCCGGCTTCTTACCGCCGATCGGATCTTCGTCATCACCGCCGCCCTTGGCCGCGACGCCGCTGATCTCGATGATGTTCGGCGAGCCCGACGATCCCTTCGACGCGACCGGCTTCGCGCCGCCGTCGTACGCGGCGACGTAGTAGTGGACGAACTCGCCCTTCATCGCCGAGCCGGGGATCGCGCCGGTGTACTTGCAGTCGCCCTGCTTGGTCAGCTTGACCTCCGTGAAGTCGGTCGTGCCTTCCTTGCGATACATCACCGAGACCTTGGTCGCCTTGACGTCGGAGCCGAGCATGACCTCGATCGGCTGCGGGGCACCGGCCTTGGCCGTATCGATGATCGTGTGCTCGAGGCCCTTCACGCTGATGCAGTCCTCACCGCCTCCACCGAGGTCGAGGGTGGGCTCGCCGCCGCCGGTGGTCGTGCCTGGGGTCGAGCCGGCCTCGCTGCGCGCCTGCTCGAGCAGCTTCGCGACATCGGGCGACTTGTACGCGACGTCGATCTGGATCTTCGGCTCGATCTTCACGGCGTCGAGGAACGCGGCCTTGGCGGCGTCGGCGTCCGGGACCGCGAACGCGACGATGCCGAGATCGAGGTACGCCTTCGCCGTGATCGGATCGCGATCGAGCTTGGACTTCTTCGCGGTCGCGATCGCGGCGGTGAGCTGCTTCTTGGCGCCGTCGTAATCGAACGAGTCGTACGCCTCCATCGCGGCCTTGATCTTCGCGGTGACCTCCGCCCTCGGGTCCGCGTGAACGGGCCCGGCGAACAGCAGGATGGCCACGATAGGCGCGACGAGACGGAACACCCTCATGCGACTGTCATAACAAGAAAATCAGTGTTCTGTAATGACGAACTCGACCCGGCGGTTCTGAGACCTGCCGGCCTCGGTCCTGTTATCGGCAATAGGCACGTTCTCGCCGTAACCCTTGGGAACCATGCGGTCCGACGAGATGCCGCGCTTGATCAGGTAGATCCGCACGCTCTCGGCGCGGGCCTGGCTGAGCTTGAGATTGAAGGCGTCATTTCCGACGGAGTCGGTGTGGCCCTGGACCTCGACCTTGATCTTCGGGTTATCGGCCATCGCCTGGGCGACCTCGTCGAGCAGCGCGAACGAGACCCGCTTGATGCTCGCCTTGTTGAAGTCGAAGAACACGGTCTGCTTGAGCTCGATCTTCTTCTCCGTGACGACGACGAGGTTGTACTTCTTCGGGCAGCCGTCGGGCGCGACGCCGGGCTGGTTCGGACACTTGTCGTCCTTGTCGAGGAAGCCGTCCTTGTCGTTATCGGGATCCGGGCAGCCGTCCTCGTCCTCGAAGCCGTCCTTGTCCTCGGGATCGTTCGGGCACTTGTCGATCGCGTCGTTGAGCCCGTCGTGGTCGTTGTCGAGATCCGGGCAGCCGTCCTGGTCCTCGAAGCCGTCCTTGTCCTCGGGCTCGTTCGGACACTTATCGGTCTTGTCGGGGATGCCGTCGTGGTCGTTGTCGAGATCCGGGCAGCCGTCCTGGTCCTCGAAGCCGTCCTTGTCCTCGGGCTGGTCCGGGCACTTGTCGACGTTGTCCTTGATGCCATCGCCGTCGCGATCGCCGTAGCCGACGCACTTGTCCTTCGGCGACTTGTCGATCGCGGCCTGGGCGTTGGTCGCGGCGACCTCGGCGGCGCCGCGCGCGTCGTAGTAGTTGCCCTCGTCGAGCGCGTGCTCGGCGAAGTCGTTGTGCGACTCGGCCATCGCGAGCTCGACTGGAGCGCACTTCTGCGCGCCGTGATCGCGCGCGGTCGCGATCAGGCCCTCGGTCGTGGCCGTTCGATCGCGCACCGCGGTGCCGGCACACGCGGTGAGCAGCAACCAGCACGGGAGCACGAGGTGGAGCGCCTTCACGGCGGGTCCTTCGCCGGCGCGATCCCGGGCGCGGGATCCTTCGCCGGCGCGACCGCGGCTCCGGCCCCGGGCCGCTTGGTCGGGTCCTTCGCCGCGACCTCGGCCTCGGCCTTCGCCTGGATCGCGGCCTCCTCGGCGAGCCGGCCGAAGTGGTTCGCGCCCTGGTAATCGGCATGGCCGGCGACCTCGCGGGCCATGTAGAGATACTCCTTCGCGCGCGTCCACCAGTACGGGCTGTACTGCGCGGCGTCCGCGGCGCGCGCCGCCTCGACGGCGTCGTCGGCGCGCAGCGTGACCTGACCGACGTACGCGATCGGGCCGCAGGCGCCGACGAGCAGCGCGACGAGAGCGATCACCCGCACCATCGCGGGCATCATAGCTCAACCCGCGCCCTCACCGGCTCTGCACGCGCCTGCTGTCGCGGCCGAGCTCGATCGCGACGTAGACCGCCGAACCGAACAGCGCGAGGAGAGACACGACGAACGCCCAGCCGAGCCGCACCGCGAACAGCGGCACGCCGTGCTTGCCGTCCTCGAAGCCGAGGTAGTCGGCCGCCGTACCGAGGCGGTGGATGCACGCGACGATCAGGATCAGCAGCGTCAGCGCGAGCGCGCCGGCGATGTAGAACAACGCGCCCTGCAGCCCCTTGCGGATCAACATCGAGGCGCCGTACCACGCGCCGATCACGAGCGCCGCGTGACCGACCATCAGCGGCAGCACGGCGATGCCGCTGATCTTCTCGGGGTCGAAGAAGTACATCCAGCTCCAGGCCGGGTGCACCGCGTAGAAGTACAGCGCGATCGGAGCGACGACCGCGCCGGCGTGCAACACGACCAGCGGAAACGCCGGGGACGCGAACGGACCGTCTGCCTTGATTCGATCGCGCGCGATCAGCGCGAAGCCGATTCCGAACAACAGATTCACCAGTGCCACGACCGGCATGACGCGGCGAGACGGTACTACGGATTGCGGCGCTCTAGCGGCGGTGTGCGTCTCCCTGTGTCGGGATCCGACGCGTCGGCGTTGCCGAGCAGGCTGCTGGCGGCGATGAACTCGTCGGTCTCGACGACCGCCTGCGGCTCGGTGGTGCGCTTCTCGGGGGGGGGCGTGGGCACGTCGATCTCGCCGGCGACGAACAGCCCGTCGGCCGAGGTCAGCGGCACCGAGAGGACCTGGGCATTGCCCTCGACGGGCGTGCCGTCGTCGGGCTGCTTGCGCATGACCGCGCCCGTGTCGATGTCGTCGATCAGCTCGGTCCTGCCGTCCGCCGGGCTCGCGATCGCACGGACGGCGCCGGCGACGTTCGTGACCACCCAATCGTCGGGCAGCGGCGGGGTCGCGAACTCGGTGCCGCCGAGCGCCTCCGCGGCCGGCGGGGACACCAGCGCCGAGACGGTCCATGCCCGGGTGTCGGCGCGGGTCGAGGCGACCGGCTGGCGATCGAGCGTGTCGTCGGGCGGCGGTGGTGCGGCGAGGCGCTCGGACGAGCTCGCGGTCGCGTGATCGAGCTGCGCGAGCGCGTCCTCGAGCGCGTGCGGATCGCCGATCCGGTTGAGCGCGGTGTCGACCGCCGGTACCGAGATCGGCGCCTGCTCGAACACGGTCGCCTCGAACTCGTCGTCGGTCAGCATCTCGACCTTCGGCGCCTCGTCATCGCCGTCGTCGACCTGGGTGAAGCGATCCGCGATCACGGTGTAGGCGTTGCGCAGCGCCCGCCGCGCGGCGCTCGCCGTGAAGTCCTTGCGCACGCGGTCGTACGCCGCGGTCGCGATCCGCTGGGCGAGGATCGGCTCGCCGAGCACCCGCAGCACCTTGCGCGCGAGATCGATCGGGTCACCGGGCTCGAACAACAGCGCCTCGCGCGCGTTCTCGACGACGAGCTGGACGGTCTCGCGGCGCGGCGCGACGATCGGCCGCTTGCACGCCATGTACTCGAGGAGCTTGGTCGGGAACACCACCGTCGGGTTCGGCGTCAGGTCCGAGGCCGCAGGCACGACACACACGCTCGCGGTCGCGAGCAGCGCCGGGATCTCGTCGTGATCGACGACGCCGACGAGCTCGACCTTGTCGGTCAGGCCGAGCTCGCGGATGCCGTCCTTGAGCGCCGCCTCGAAGCGTGGCGACACCATCGGGCCCGCGAGGATCAGCCGCGCGTCGACTTCGCGCACGATCGCCGCCATCGCGCGGATCAGCACGCGCACGCCGCGCCCGGCGTCGATCGAGCCGGCGTACACGATCCGCGGCGGGCCGCCGGTCGGAGGATCATCCCAGTCGAAGCGATCGACGTCGACGCCGGGGGGCGCGATCATCACGCGATCGGGCTTGCCCCGGTGCTGCAGCGCCTTGGCGGCGGCCTGGGTCGGCGCGAGCACCAGGTCGGCGGCCAGGATGCACGCCTCCTCGTCGCGCGCGTACTGGGCATCGAGCTCCGGATCGAGCGCGCTCTCGCCGATCGGGGCTCGGGTCAGGTCGTAGACCACCGCGAAGCCCAGGCGCTCGCGCGCCTCGAGCACCGTGAGCCCGCTCCACGAGTCGCGGCAGTGCACGACGTCGTAGTCGGCGCCCTCGAGCTGGCGGCGCAGCGCCCGCTGGAACGATTGGATCTGCGCCTTGAGATCGGTCTCCGGCGCGGGGACGCGTAACACCCTCACCGACCCCTGGCGCTCGACATAGCCCTGCTCGCCCTCGCGCACGACCAGGAGATCGACCGAGCACGTCGGCGTCAGCGCCCGGATCACGTGGCGTAGCTGCACACCCGCTCGGCGCGGCCCCGGCACCGCGCAAAAACCTGTCAGCAACACGCGGGGCATCGCGCCTACATCGTCGGTCGATTCGACGGTGTCCGCAAGGTTGATCCTGTCGCTCTGGTGCGTTATCCACCTGGCGTGAATCGCCTGATCGAGTATCTCCGCCAGAACCTGATGATCGACTTCCAGGGTGATTTGTCGGTGACGATGGTGAGGGAGTTGCTTGCCGGTGACGACAGCCGCGACGCCAAGACGTTGATGGCCAAGCTCGTCGCCGAGAAGAACGTCGAGGACATGATCCTCGTGCTCGCAGATTGCCTCCTCGAGCCCGTCCAGAAGTCGCTGAACGACGAGGTGATGCGCGAGCAGCTTCGCTCGTACACCGAGAGCTGAATTCTACCCTGGCCTGGCACCTGGCGAACCTGTCGAGCGGGTCTCCGGCCCTCCACCTCGGGCCGTGCTAGCGTTGCGGCATGGGTGACCCCGTTCCGGACTCCAAGACGCCCGCCCTCGCCGCGATCGGCCTCGCCGTCGTCGGCATCGTGATCGCCGCGCTGATGAACGGCGGGATCACGCACGGCTCGATCCTCGGTGGCATCATCGCGGCCGCCGGCGCGATCCCGGCGTGCTTCGGGATGTGGAAGGGCATCCAGCAGGAGACCCAGGGCACGCTCGCCGTTTCGGTAGGGGCCGTGCTGGTCGCGCTCGGGGTGGGTGGCATCCTGATCGTGCTCGGCATCATCTCGATGCTTCGCCACTAACGATGCGCACGACGATCATCGTCCTGCTTCTCGCGGCCACCGCTGCCTCCGCCACCTCGGCGTTCGGGGCCCCGGGTAAGCTGACGTACTCCGACAAGGCGATGGGCACGAACGTGTCCGTGTGGTTCTGGACCGACCGCGAGGCGGATGCCGCGAAGGCCGCCGAGGCGATGTTCGGAGAGATCAAGCGCCTCGACCGCGAGATGACGACCTGGCTCCCCGATTCGGACCTGTCGAAGATCAACGCGGCGGCCGGCGAGAAGCCGATCAAGGTCTCCGACGAGACGATCGCCGTGATCGCGCGCGCGCTCGATGTCTCGAAGCGCTCGGGCGGCGTGTTCGACATCACCGTGCAGGCGTTCCACGGGCTGTGGAAGTTCGACGAGGACATGGACGGCTCGCTCCCTGATCAGGCCGACGTCAAGAAGCGGCTCGCGCTGATCGGCTGGAGGGGCGTCATCCTCGACAAGGCGAACAAGACGGTGTTCTTGAAGCGCAAGGGCATGGCGATCACGCTCGGCGGGATCGCGAAGGGCTACGCCGTCGACAAGTGCGTCGCGCTGCTCAAGGCGCGCGGCTTCACCGACTTCATGGTCCAGGCCGGCGGCGACATGTACGTCGCGGGCAGCAAGGGCCCGACCCCGTGGGTCGTCGGCATCCGCGATCCGCGCGGGCCCAAGGACTCGATGTTCGCGATCGCGCCGATCAAGAACCACTCGTTCTCGACCAGCGGCGACTACGAGCGCGGCTTCGTCAAGGACGGCGTGCGCTACCACCACATCCTCGACCCGCGCACCGGCGAGCCGGCGCACGCGTCGCGCTCGGTCACGATCCGCGCGAAGGACGCGTTCACCGCGGACGCGTGGAGCAAGGTGATGTTCATCGACGGCGTCGAGCTCGGCGAGAAGGTGATCAAAGACAACAAGCTCGACGACTTCGAGGCCGTGTGGGTCGACGATCACAACAAGGTCACGGCGACGCCCGGGATCGAGAAGGACCTCAAGCGCCTCAAGGAGCCCACGCCCGGGGTATGACGAGCGGGCGGGTCTCGACCTCGACCATGCCGTCGGGGCGAGCCCAGCGCGCGACCGCGGCATCCGCGCTCGCGGCGGTGACGGCACGATAGCGCGCCAGATCGGTGGCGAGGCCGTCGGGCTCGTCGGTGTAGAGGGCGTAGCGCTGGAGCAACTGGGCGCGCCGCGCGAGCCCGGTCAGCCCCCAGATCGCCCCGGCTTCGTGGCGCGTGGCCGCACGCGCGAGGCCGTCGGGGTCGGACGGGCGCGCGACCTCCTCGTCGAGGATCTCGCGCACCGCGGCGGGGTCGGCGCCGGTGCGCAGATCGACCGAGACGTGGAGCTCGCCGCCGAGCCGCGTGTTCTGGGTCCAGGCGGACACCCGCTGCGCGAGCTGGGTGTCGTAGACCAAGCGGCGCCACAGCGCCCCCGTGCCGGTCGCGGTCCACGCGGCGGTCGCGAGGTCGAGCTCGGGCTCGTCGGCCGCGAACGCCGGCGGGCCGAGCCACGCGCGGTGGATCCGGGTGAGCGCGGCGAACCGATCGGTGCACGTCGCGACGACCGGCGTGGCGACGTGCGCGCTCGCCTCGGGCCGCGACGGGCGCGCCGAGCTCGGGAACGAGCCGAAGAACCGGTCGATCGTCGCGAGCACGCGATCGTCGACATCACCGGCGACCACGAGCGTCGCGTTCGCGGGCACGTACCAGGTCCGGTAGAACGCGAGGACGTCATCCATCGTCGCGCCCTCGATGTGCTCGGTGAGGCCGATCGTGAGGTAGCGGTGCGGGTGGCCCTCCGCGTAGAGCCCGGCCGCGAGCACGAAGCGCTCGGCGCCGTACGGCACGTTCTCGTAGCGCTGGCGGCGCTCGGCGACCACGACCTGCTGCTGCTGCGCGAGCCGCTCGGCGGTCATGCCCGGCGCGAAGTAGCCCATCCGGTCCGATTCGAGCCACAGCGCGAGCTCGAGCTCGTGGGCCGGCACGACCTCGTGATACGCGGTGCGATCCGTGCCGGTCGAGGCGTTCGCGTCCGAGCTCCCGGCCTTGCGCAGCAGCTCGTAGTGGTGCACCGGGACGTGCAGCGAGTTCTTGAACACGTGCTCGAACAGGTGCGCGAAGCCGGTGAGGTCGGCGCGCTCGTCGGAGCTGCCGACCCGGTACCACACGCTGGTGCAGACCTGCGGCGCACTCGGATCGCGGTGGACGATCACGTCGAGCCCGCACGGCAGCGTCGTGCGCTCGACCTCGAGGTGCGGCAGGCCGTCGGCATCGAACCGGATCACGGGCGGCGGCTCCGCAGCGATAGCGCGAGCTGATAGAGCTCGCGACGGGGCTTGCCGGTCTTGATCACGAGCCGCGCGGCGGCGTCGCGCGGGCCGAGCCCCTCGGCGAGCAGCTGCGCGAGCTCGGCCTCGATGTCGATCTCCGGCGGCGCGGTGGTCGCGCCCTGGACGACGAGCGTGCACTCGCCGAGCGGCGCCTGCGCGGCGTAGCGGGTCGCGAGCTCGCCGAGCGAGCCGCGCACGTGCTCCTCGTAGATCTTGGTCAGCTCGCGGCCGAGCGAGGCGCGGCGCACGGCACCGAAGGCCTTCGCGAGATCGTCGAGCGTCGCGTGCACCCGATCCGGGGCCTCGTAGAAGATCATCGTGGCGACCTCGGCGCGCAGCGAGCCGAACAGCGCCTGACGCGCGCCCTGCTCGCGCGGCGGAAACCCGAGGAACGTGAAGCGGTCGGTCGGCAGGCCGGAGCCAAGCAGCGCCGCGAGCGCCGCCGAGGGCCCGGCGATCACCTCGACCCGCGCACCCGCGGCGACCGCGGCGGTGACCGCGCGCGCCCCCGGATCCGAGACGCCCGGCATCCCCGCCTCGCTGATCACCGCGACCTTCTTGCCGGCGGCGAGCGCCAGGACCAGGCCCTCGGCCCGCTCGGCCTCGTTACCCTCGAAGTAGCTCGTCACGGGGGCGCCACCGGCCCCGGCGTGCGCGAGCAAGACCTTCGCGCTGCGGGTGTCCTCGGCGTAGATCGCGTCGGCCTCGCGCAACACGCGCGCCGCGCGCAGCGACAGGTCTTCGAGGTTTCCGATCGGCGTGCCGACGATGTAGAGCGTGCCGATCAAGCCGACAGCGTATCTCACAGATCGACGCGCCGAACCAGGACGGACCAGGACGGACCAGGACGGACCAGGACCGCCGCGATCGGCGCGGCCTAGTCGCGGGTGAGCGCTGCGATATCGACCGCGCTGCCGAGCTCGGCCTCGAGGTACTTCTTGAGCCGATCGAGCACGCGCTTCTCGAGCTGGCGCGCACGCTCGCGCGACACGTTGTAGCGATCGCCGAGCTCCTGCAGCGTGAGCGGCTCTTCGCTCAGCCAGCGCTCGCGGAAGATCGTCTGCTCGCGGCCCTCGAGGGTCTGCGCGAACGCCTCGAGCTTGGTCCGCAGCAGCTGTGCGAACTCGTTGTTCGCGACCGCACGATCCGGGCGATCGTCCTCGCTCGGCAGGAAATCCAGGCGCGTGCGCGCCCCGTCGTCATCGCCGCCCGACCCCAGCGGTGCATCGAGCGAGGCCTCGGGCGCCGCCAACCGGCGTTCCATCTCGACGACGTCTTTCTCCGACACGTCGAGCTTCTCGGCGAGCAGCGCCGAGGTCGGCTGGAAGCCGAGCTGCTCGAGCTTCTCGCGCTCCTTGCGCAGGTTGAAGAACAGCTTGCGCTGCGCCTGCGTGGTGCCGATCTTGACGAGCCGCCAGTTGTTCAGGATGAACTTGAGGATGTACGCGCGGATCCAGAACGCGGCGTAGCTCGACAGCTTCACGCCGCGATAGGGATCGAACTTACCGACCGCCTGGATCAGGCCGATATTCCCCTCTTGCACCAGATCGAGGAGATTGCGGTGCGCGCGGCGGTACTCGTACGCGATCTTGACGACCAGCCGGAGGTTGGCCTCGATCAAGCGGCGCGCGGCCGCGGTGTCGCCCTGCTCGACTAACCGGACCGCGAGGTCGTGTTCTTCCTGGGGGCTGAGTAGCGGATACCGCCGGGTCTCCGCCATGTACGTGGACAGGGGATCGCGGCGGGCGAGCGAGCCGGGCTCACGCTTGACCGGTACGCGCGGTACGTCCCGGTCGTGCCCGGACTCGTCGTGGCCGTCGTGGCCATCGTGGCCATCGTGGCCATCTTCCCCTACGTCGATGGTGCCGGTCGAGGCCAGATCGGTGTCGAGGCCTTCGTCCTTTTCGTCCTTTTCGTCGTCGGCGTCGTCGCCATCGTCGGCGTCGTCGCCCTCCGCCGGCCGATCGCCGACGTCGATGACCTTGGATTTCTTCGTGCGACTCTTACCGGCCATCGCGTCTCGCCACTGTACTACATGCTCACACCAACGTCGCGTTGCCACTCGGCGAGTGGCGGGAGGTGGTTTGCACCCTATAATCGCCAGATGCGAAGTAGGTTGAACCTCGCCCTGGTGGGTGTCGCGGGTGTGCTCGCGCTCGGCCTTACCGTGCTCCGACATGAAGGTGTCGTCGCGTTCGGTCTGGAGACCCACGAGGTCCGCGCGGCGCCGGGGCAAGCCCCGAACGACACGCACGACCTGTCATCGCTCAAGCTGTTCAGCTCGACGCTCGTGCGCGTGAAAGACCGCTACGTCGATCCGTCGCGGATCGATCCGAAGAAGATGTTGTACAGCGCACTCGACAGCGTGCAGTTCAACATCCCGGAGGTCCTCGTCGAGCCCGACGTCGCCCGCAACAAGGTGACGGTCGCGGTCAACGACAAGAAAGAGGTGTTCGACACCGAAGACGTCGATTCGCCGTGGCACCTGCAGCGCAAGCTCAAGAGCATCTTCCGGTTCATCGAGACCAACATGAACGCCGGCGCCGACCTCGCGAAGGTCGAGTACGCGGCGGTCAACGGCATGCTGTCGACGCTCGATCCGCACTCGATCCTGATGGACCCCGAGCAGGCGCGCGATATGGACGTCTCGACGAGCGGCAAGTTCGGCGGCCTCGGCATCGTGATCCGGATGATCGACCGCAAGCTCACCGTCGTGAAGCCGATGAAGGACACGCCGGCGTGGAAGAAGGGCATCAAGGCCGGCGATCACATCGTCAAGATCAACAACGAGCCGACCGAGAATCTCACGTCGAACGAAGCCGTCGATCGCATGCGCGGCGATCCGAAGACCGGCGTCACGCTGTGGATCGAGCGCAAGAACCAGCCGAACCTGATGCGGTTCGATATCGTGCGCGACATCATCCGGGTCTCGCAGGTCGAGCACAAGCTGCTCGACTCGCACGTCGGCTACATCCGCGTGAAGCAGTTCTCGAAGGGCATCGCCCAGGACGTCGCGCAGGCGATGCAGGAGATGTCGGGCCAGGGCGCGACCGCGTGGATCCTCGACCTCCGCGGCAACCCGGGCGGCCTGCTCGAGGAGGCCGTCCAGCTCTCCGATCTGTTCGTCGATAGCGGCACGATCGTGTCGACGGTGTCGGGTCGCGACCGCGAGGCGCGGCGCGCCGAGCACGGGTTCGGCGATACCACCAGCTCGCTCGTGTGCTCGTCAACGGTGGCTCGGCCTCGGCCTCGGAGATCACCTCGGGCGCGCTCAAGAACCTCGACCGCGCCGTGATCATCGGCACCCGCACGTTCGGCAAGGGCTCGGTCCAGGAGCTCTACGACAACGACGACCACTCGAAGCTGAAGCTCACGATCGCGCAGTACCTGACCCCGGGCGACCGCTCGATCCAGAACCTCGGCATCGTCCCCGACATCCAGCTCCAGCGCATGTACATCCCCGAGAAGAACGACGCGGCCGGCGATATCGTGCGCATGCTCCCGCCGACCCACAGCTATGGCGAGAAGGACCTCGACGCGCACCTCGTGTCGACCTACGCCAAGGAGGGCGACAAGCCGACCTACCAGGTGCCGTACATGTTCGAGCGCAAGAAGACGCCCGGCGCCAAGGATCAGAAGGCGGCCCCGCCGCCCGATGACGAGGACGTGCCAGATGACGACGAGATCGTCGAGGACTTCGAGATGCGGTTCGCGAAGCAGATCGTGTCGGGCGTGACCGCCTCGACCCGGCCCAAGCTGGTCGCCGGCGCCAAGAAGATCGTCGACAAGGTCCGCGCCGAGGAAGAGGGCAAGCTCGTCACCGCGCTCAAGGCGATCAACGTCGACTGGACCGCGGCGAGCAACGACAAGGGCTCCGCGAACCTCGAGGTCGCGCTGACGACCTCGGGCTCGACGATCAAGGCCGGTCAGGACCTCACGGTCACGGCGACCGTGAAGAACACCGGCACCGCCGCCGCGTATCGCGTGCTGCCCCGGATCGAGGCCGAGGACGGCGTGTTCGAGGACTACGAGCTGCCGATCGGCAAGGTCGCGCCCGGCGAGATCAAGTCGTTCACGGCACACTTGAAGATGCCGCAGGACGCGGTCGACCGCGTCGATCGGCTCGGCCTCGAGGTCCGCGAAGCCCACAACGCGACCAGCAAGGTCACGCCGGCGGAGCTTCACGTCGAGTCGCTGCCGCGCCCGGTGTTTGCCTACGCGTGGCAGCTCGTCGACGATGGCAACGGCGATGGCCTGGTCCAGCGCGGCGAGAAGTATCACCTCCAGGTCTCGGTCAAGAACACCGGCATGGGGGCCTCGACCGCCGACGCGCAGGTGCTGCTCCGTAACGCGACCGGCGATGGCGTCGACCTCGACAAGTCGCGGTTCGACATCGGCGTGCTCGACCCCGGCAAGATCAAGCAGTTCGACTTTCCGCTCGCGACCAACGCGACGCTCAAGGCCGACGAGATGGTGCTCGAGCTGATGGCGTACGACGCGAACCTCGACACCCAGTCGAGCGACAAGCTCCACTTCAAGGTGATGCCGAGCGTGACCGCGCAACCGGCCCGGGGCGACGTCATGGTGAAGACGGCGAGCACGATCCGTGCGGGCGCCGCGGACGACTCGAGCGTGGTCGGCACCGCGCTCAGGGGCGCGAGCTACCCCGCGCTCGCGACGTTCGGTCCGTGGACGAAGATCAAGCTCGATGCGGCCGGCACCAAGGTCGGCTTCATCGCGAACCAAGCGGTCACCGGCGGCGGCGCGGGGACGAGCCCGTTCACCGCCACGTACAACACGACGCCGCCGCTGATCAACCTGACCTCGAAGTCGCTCCAGACCCGCAACGACACCTTCAAGCTGCAGGGCACCGTCAGCGACGACTTGCACGTCGAGGACGTCTACATCTTCGTGTCGAACCCGACCGCGAAGGTCGAGAGCAAGAAGGTGTTCTATCACTCGAACCGCGGCAGCAAGACTCCGCACACGCTCGACTTCTCGAGCGACCTGCCGCTGTGGCCGGGTTCGAACATGGTCACGGTGGTCGCGCGCGAGAACAACGACGTGCGGTCGGTCAAGACGGTGTACATCTACAAGGACGCACCACGCACCGCGCAGACGCCCTGAGCGGCGCAGAACCTCAGCGGTTATGGCATGATAGCGGCGGGCTGAATCCCGGGCGGTTTCCCGGCGTCCAACAGGCAACCATGCGTACTCTGTTCGCTCTGGTGCTCGTCGCAAGTCTCGGATCAGTCGCGCTGGCCGAGGACGCGGCGGGGTCGTACGACGTGAAGTTCGACGAGATGGGTCACAACTGCAACCCGCCGCCGGTGGCGCTGGGGCGCAGCAAGCTGACCATCGCGACGCGGAAGAATAGCCTCGTCGTCAACATCGATACGATCCCCGAGATGGCCGGCGTCGCCCAGCGCAGCGGCAAGGTCAACGCGAAGACCCTCAAGGGCGCGGTGGCGACAACGGTCCAGGGGCTCGACGCGAAGTACTCGATCGCGGGCAAGATCGAAGAAGGTGGGATGCTCCAGCTCGTGTTGGTCGCCGAGTACATCCGGCACGACAACAAGAAGCCGTACTGCACGCAGTCGTGGAACGTGACCGGCCTGCGGGCGACCGACAAGCCCGACAAGAAGTAGCCAAGAAGTAGGCGCTACAGGCAGGGCCGCGACGCGGTGAACACGTCGTACGAGCCGTCGCGCTGCGACGCGAACGCGACCTGCGCCTCGTCGAGCGTGAACGAGACATCGCCCTCGGTACCATCGGTGTCGAGCTCGGTGATGTCGTGGAGCTGCGAGAACACGTCGCTCGGGCTGATCCGCGCGGCGGACACGATCTTGAGGGCGCCGCCGGTCAGCTCCTGTTCGAACCACAGCCGCAGGCGATCCGCCGACAGCGCCGGATAGCCGATGCTCGTCGGGAGCCCCATCAACTTCTTGCCGGTAGGGAACTCGGTGCCGCGATCGGCCCGTGCCGTGAGGTAGAGATCGCCTTCGGCGGCGGCGTCGAGCGCGGAGTTGTAGACCAGCGTGAGCCCGTCGGCG
Organism: Kofleriaceae bacterium; assembly: GCA_039922635.1. GTDB lineage: Bacteria > Myxococcota_A > Polyangia > Haliangiales > Haliangiaceae > JABFXX01. The sequence continues at coordinate 17,659 of JBDTEH010000330.1, forward strand.
CTGATCTGCGCGCCGGCCGTCGCGTCGGTCGCGCACAACGCCACGAGCGCGACCGGTGGATCGAACGGTGCGGCGGTGGTCGCCCGCGTCGCGCGATACAAACACGAACCTCCGGACTCGTCGCTGTCGAAGTACAGCTCGAGGCCATCGCCGGTGAGCGATGCGTCGCCCTGGTTCGCCTGTGGGAACGTCCCCGGGATCCGGGCCCCCGCGGGAAACGCGGCGGTCCGGGTCGCCCGCACGGTCATGTACAAGCGCTCGTGCGTGCCGTCCGATTGATCCCACAACAGCGTCAGCCCGTCGGGCGAGAGGAACGAGCCGAACTGGGTAGTCGCGTCGTTGATCGCGGAAACCGGCGCGATGTCGGTGAACGTGCCGGTGCCGAGACAGGCGGCGTCGGGGCCCGGCTCGGTGGCGTCGTCGTTCGCGCGGAGATCGAAGTCGAGACGACCGCATCCGCCTTGCCCGAGCAGCACGGCGATCGCGACGAGCTCGAGCGCGCTCAACGTCTCCACACCTCGGCCAGGATGGCACCCTCCGCGTCGACCGAGTACACCCGCGTGAACCCCGGTGGAATCGGGCAGCGATGGGTCTGGGGTGCATAGGTCACGATCCAGTCCGCGGCCTCGGCCGTGCGTGCGAGGGGCACCCACAGGTCGCCGCGAAACCACGCCAGGTGCTTGGGCTCGATGCAGTCGCGATAGACGTGCGCGCCCGGCGGCGCGTTCGCGTTGACGTAGGCGACCGCGCGATCGACGCCCTCGCCCCACCACGCGGTCTCGAACGCGCGGTGCGCGGCGACGTTGCCCGCACCGCCGACCTGCTCGCCGAAGAAGTCGAGATAGTACGGGTGCACGCGGACGAGCGTGACGGCGAGGTACACGATCACGGCGCCGGCCGTGTACGCGAACCGCCACGGCAGCGCGGCCGCGAGGTAGTCCCAGCCGGCGGCGCCGATCAGCGCGAGCGCGAGCACGCACGGCATCACGTAGCGCACGCCATCCTGCCGCACCGGCGACAGCGCGACCCCGAGCGGGATCACGAACCACGCGACGACCAGCAGCGTCGCGCGGCGGTCCGGCGCGCGCACGGCGCGCACGAGCCACGCGATCACGCCGACCAGGATGCCGATCGGCAGCGTGGCCAGGAGATACACCAGGAAGTAGTGGGGGCCGGGCGTGTTCGTGATCTGGCCGAGGAACGGCTCGGGCGAGTGGACCTGGCTGAGCTTCGCGAACGCGGCCTCGAGGCCGGCGATCGGGTGCAGCCATAGCCGCGGCCACACCGCGTACAGCGTCGCGAGCGCGACAGGCGGCATGATCACGAGACCTTCGAGGGCGTCGCGCCGATGACCGTCGATCCACAGGATCGCGAGCACGAGCGGACCGAGCAGGCCGTTGGTGAACCGCGAGGCGACGGCGAGCCCGATCACGACACCGAGCGCGACACATCTCCAGCGCAACGCGCGGCGATCCGGATCGCCGTCACGGTGCGCGAGCGCGAGCAAGATGCCGAGCGCCCACCACATCACGGTCGGCGCTTCGTGGCCGACGATCTGACCGTGGGCGACCAGCGGCGGCAGCAGCGCGGCGATCGCCGCCGCGAGCACCCCGGTACGAAACGAGAACAGCCGCGCGCCGATCGGCACCAGCAGCGCGCAGCCGAACGCGACCCACAGCGCCGACAGCGCGCGGGCCGGCCCGAAGCCATCGGCGAGCTGGGCGCCGATGCCCTCGAGGTACTTCATCACCGGCGGGTGCTCGAAGTTCCACGTCCACAGCTCGGGCCGCGCATCGAGCGCGACCACGTTCGAGATGTAGTTACGGCCGGCCGCCCAGTTGACGTCCTCGTCCCAGGTCTGGCCGTGGCCGCCGAGGTCGATCCAGCGGACCGCGACCGCGAGCACGAACACCGCCGCGATCGCGATCCACGTCGTGCGCGAGACCGCGGCGAGCCGGTGGCGCGCGAGCATGCACGCCGACGCGATCAGGATCGCGAGGATCCCGAGCGCGACGAGGCCATCGAGGATCGCGGTGCCGGGATGCTCGAACGTCGCGGTCGCCGGTGGCTCGGGCGACAGCGAGCTTCCCGAGATGTATTCCGGATCGCCGCGCCGGCCCACCGGGCTCCACACCAGGCGCGCGCGCGGCGGTCCGGCGAAGTGGATCGCGACCGGTCCCGCGGGCTGGAGCATCCACAGCGTCTGGAGGCCGGTGCCGACGACCTCGCGGGTGCCGACGACGAGCCGCGCCGGCCCCGGGCTGAGAAAGCCGATCACCGAGGGGCCGTTGCGCGCGATATCGAGCGAGCCGCGCAGCTCGCGGGTGTGCGGCGGATCGCGCGGGTCGACCTCGGCGGCGGGCGTCGGCGCGAGCCGCGACAACGGCGGTGTCGCGAGGCACGCGCGCACGGCGAGCAGCGCCGCGATCGCGGCGACCGCGACGACCGGCCACAGCCTCAGCGGACGCGGCCGGGGCATTGGAAGTGTCGCGCCTTCTTCGCGAGGAACGTGTAGAACTGGCCGCGCTCGGCGAGCGCGGGAATGAACATCGTGACCGGCTCGAAGCCACGCGCCAGCCAGAACCCGGTGTTGCACGGCAACGGTGGCGATAGCGGCCCGCGGTGGATCTGGTAGCAACTGAACACGAACGTCGGATCGTAGCTCGCGAGGATCGTGTCGCTGCCCCACTTGGTGTGGCCGGCGCGCGGATTGCTGCGCGGCGAGTCATGCGCGATCTTGGCGCTGACCAGGCCGAACACGTCGATGCCGCGCATGTCGCCAAAGTACGGCTGTGCCCCGGCTCCGCCGACGATCGAGAAGTCATCGGCGCGAAAGCACGGCGCCATCGCGCGGCCGATCGCGGCGCGATCCGCGGTGTAGACCATCAGGAACGCGGGCGAGTCGATGCCGTGATCGTTGGGGCATACCCGGTTCGCGCACGACCGGGTGCTGGCGATCGTGAGCTCGAGCTGGGTCGCGGCGAACAGCACCACGATCACGGCCGCCACGATCGACACGTAGCGCACGCGCGCCGCCAGCCATTCGAGGCCGAGCACGACCAGCACGGCCACCGCGACGAACACCGGCATGATGAAGCGGTGCAGCCCCATGAAGTCGCCGCCGACGCTCGCCGCATACAGCAGATATGCCGCGGCGACGAGCGCGCACGCGATCGCGAGCACGAACCGCGGCGTGCGCGGCTTCGCGGTCACGACCCCGAGCACGACCAGCGGCGAGACCCACAACAGATGAGTCTGCTCCAGCCACACCCACAGGTAATAGCGCCCCGACGCCGCCATCTGCGCCGCCATCTTCGGATCGACCCACCGCCCGCTCGCCTTGACGTAGTACGTGTTGGGGAACGGCCAGCCGTAGTAGTGCCAGCGCCACGCGAACCACGGCGCCCAGATCACCAGGAACGCGGCCGCCGCGACGAGGTCGGTCCGGGTGAGCCAGCGCCGGGTGAGGGCGTTCGAGCTCAGCCGCACCACGCCGATCACCGCCGCGATCAACAGGCCCTCCGGGCGCGTCATCGCGGCGAGCGCGAGCGCGACCGCGACGCGCAGCATCGGCCGGCGCGACCGCGCGGTGGCACCGTCGACCACGACCGCCGCGTGCGCGACCTCGTCGTCGCCCGCCTGCTCCGCCGCGACCACGCCGTCGATCGCGATCGCGACGAGCATCGTGAACAGCTGGGTCTCGAGCCCGCCGGAGCTCCAGCACGCGAACCCCGCCGAGCACGCGAGCAGCAGCGCCGGTAGCGCCGCCCACGCGGTGCGCCGCCCGAACGCCCGCTCGCACGTTCGGAACACGACCACCAGCGTCGCGAGCGCGCACGCGGTGCCGAGCACCCGCGAGCTCAGCTCCGGCGCGATCCCGACGACCATCAGCACGCCGAGCACCACCGTCCACAGGAAGTTCGTATAGCCCTCGACCGGGTGGCCGAGGTTGAACGCGAGCTGGCCGTGCTCCGCGAAGTTGCGCGAGTACACGAACGAGATGAACGCGTCGTCGGTGACGAAGTTATAGGCCAGCGAGTGCACGACGAGCACGACCGCGGCGATGCCCACGAGGAGCCAGCGCAGGCGATCGGACGACATCCGCGCGACGATAGCTCAGTCCCAGGTCAACCAGGTGCCATGCTCGGCGCCGACTACTTGAGCTTCGCGCCGAGCACGACCGAAGGCAGCTTCGCGTCCTTGTTCGGCCACAGCGCGATCACCTCGCCATCGAGCCCCGAGTCGTACGTCGACGAGAATGCGAGGCCCGGCTTGAGCACCTTCGCCGACGCCTCGCTGACCGTGAAGTCATTCCACGTCGTGTCATGGGTGACGATCGCGGTCTTGTCGCAGATCCGCTCGTACTCGACCGACCCGCTGTCGCGGATCCCGACGATCCGGTTGGTCGTGTGCTCCTTGACGCAGTCCTCCTGCTTGCGCGTGGTCTGCTGGAGGTTGACCACCATCTTGCCCTTGTTCGCGCCGGTGCCGGGCTTGACGCCCTTGACCACGCCACCCGCGCTCATGATCTCGCCACCGCTCGAGTCGAACGGCCGCGCGCCGATCCGCGGCAGCGGCGGCTCCTTGAGGTTCATATCATCGAGCTCGAACTTCTGTTGCAGCAGCTGCCAGAACGCGGCACCGCGAGGGCCACGCATGCCAGGCACCTCCTGCAGGTACCGCGACAGGAAGCGGGCGGTCGCGCTCTTGCGGTGACATAGCGTGTACGCGGTCGCCGCGAGGTTGACGATGGGAGTGTTGACGAGGACCGGACCGGCCTTGGCCGCGAAGCCCTTGAACGGATCCTCGCGATCGTCGTGCATCGCGGCAAACGACTTCGCCGGGAGCGTGGCCACGGCCGTCGCGAGCGCCGCGGCGGTCTTGTCCTCGCAGCCCGCAAACTGCTTGCGCGACTGGAACATCACGGCCGAGTCCATCGCCTGGACGAGCTCGAGCAAGTCCTTGTTGCTGCCGAGCGTCTTGGCCCAGTCGGCGCGACCCTTGGCGGCGGCGTCGAACATCTTCTTGTAGGCGTCGTCCTTCTTGATCAGCTTGTGCGCGATCGCGGCATTCTTCTCGAGCGCCGCGCGCGTCGTGTAGAACTTGATCCGCACGCGCATCCTCTCGACCGCGCTGTGGCTCGTGTCGCCGCGGAGCTCGGTCGCGAACTTGCCCGGATCGAGCTTGTCCACGTCGCCCTGGCAGATCGCCCACATCGACATCCCACCGTCCTCGCGGGTGACGCTGCTCGTGTTGGCGCACGACATGAGGAAGCCCACCCGGCCCGCCTCGGTCAGGTTGCCGTCGAGGACGTCCGTGGTGTACAGGGGATTCGAGCTCGCGGAGCCGAAGCCCTGCGAGATCGCGACGAACTGATCGATCGGCGACATGGTGGCGAACGTGTTCGCCTGGAGCTTGATCGTGTCGCTACCGGCGCCGCGGTCCTTGACGTACGCGACCGCGTCCGCCCAGTCGCCGTCGTTCATCGCGAAGTTCTTCGACCACTCGGCGTGTAGCTTGTCGAGCGCCGGGCGCTTCGCGTCGATCCCAGGGTCGGACGAGCACGAGAACTTGACGAGCTGCTCGAGCAGCCCCCGAGGATCCTCGGTGTCCTGCTGGGCGAGCATCCCGAAATTCGAGCTGCTCTCCTGGAAGTCCTCGCCCTTGCACCACGCTGCTTCACCAGCGCGCGCCGGCTGCGACATCCAGGCGAGCGCGAGCCCCACCACGACAAACACCTTTTGGTTCATCTCCGGAAGCTATCCGAAACGCCCCACCGCGTGTCGCGAACGTCCAAGATTCAGCGCTCGCAACCTCTGGGAGACTGCGCGCTGCACGACGGAGCGCGATGAACGCGCTTGACATCGATCCCTTGCAGCTCTATGCCTAGAGGTGTGAGGCAACAGAAGCGCATCGCGAAGGACCTGATTGCCGCTTCGGCAACACCACTGCTGCTCGGGATCCTCCAAAGGGGACCGAGCTACGGCTACGCGATCATCCAACAGGTGAAGGAGCTATCGGGCGGCGAGCTCGAATGGGCCGAAGGGATGCTGTATCCGGTGCTCCATCGCCTCGAGGACCAGGGCTTGATCGAATCGTACGAGGAACGCGGCGAGACCGGACGCCAGCGTCGCTACTACCGCTTGCGTGCCGATGGCCGCAAGGCGCTCACAGAGGAGCGCCGACAATGGGACATCGTGCACGCGGCTCTGGTCAAAGCATGGAGGTCGGCATGACCGAGATCGACGATGCCATCGAGCATACAAGCGAGAGCTACGCGCGACCCCGGTTGTCAGTGACAGCGGCCGGCATCGCAGCACTCGTCCTTCTCCACGGCGCCTCGCTCGATCAGGTCATTGGGATCACAGCAACTCTTGCCGCGCAGCCCCTCGCGCCCTTCCTTGACGAGCAACACCGCAATACCCAGCGCCGCCACCGGATCCGCCCACCAGAATCCAAACGCGGCGTTCAGCCCGACACCCACGAGCCCAACGATGGAGAGCCAGAAGCAAGCGGACGTCTGGAACGAGTCTGCTTCGAGCGCCCTGCTCTTCAGCGCCGCAGCGGCGCGCCGCTTCGCCTTCGCAAGCCCGTACATTGCCCCGATCGAGAGTCCGAGCATCACCATCCCGACGACGCTCGGCGCCGGTCGCTCTTGCGTGTACAGCGCCGTGCTTGCATCAACGAGCACCCACGCCGCGAGCGCGAACAACGACCAGCCGACGAGCTGGTGCGCGCGCCGGTCGAGCCGCTCGATCGCAGCCCCGTCCTTGGCAGTCTTCTCTGCGCGCAAGCGCCAGATCAGGAACCCGCCGGATGCGCACTCGACAAAGCTATCGATGCCGAACGCCAGAAGCGCGACACTGCCGGCAGCGAACGCCGCCGTGATCGCGACAACGCCCTCGATGACGTTCCAGCCAACGGTCAGGTATTCGAGGAGCAATGCGTGTGCGAGCGTGCGCGTGCGCGATGCATGCGCTCTCAGCAGGACGGCTTCCATGGCTACTACCTCTCAGGTTACGAGACAGATGCGGATCAAGCGAGCCGCTGAGGGAAGCCTGCACCTGGACCCGACTCCAGAGGCAAGGCCGGGTTGCACCTGGACCTCACTCCAGGTCTATGGTTCCACCATGCCCACTGGCGGTCCCCTCAAGATCGGAGACGTTGCGAAGCTTGCCGAGCTGTCGGTCGACGCCGTGCGGTTCTACGAGCGCGAGGGTTTGCTGGGCCGCGTTCGCCGAAGCGCAGCGGGCCAACGCGAATTCGACGCCGAGGCGGTGCGTCGGCTCGCATTCGTCCGCCGCGCCATCAGACTCGGGTTCTCGCTGGCCGAGGTGAAGAGCCTGCTCGGACTACGCGTGTCGACGGGGAAACCCTGCGAGCGCGTACGCGAGCGCGCGCGCTCGAAGGTTGAAGACATCGATCGCCGCATCACCGAGCTGACGTCGATGCGCACAGCGCTGTCGCGCGTGATCGACAAGTGCGAGGACACGTGCGCTCCAGGTGCGTGCGGCTTCCTCGACGAGCTCGCGCAACCGTTCGACAAGCACTGATTCCCGGACGCACGCCAGGACGTGCTCGCGTGCGGCATTGGCGCCCCTGTCTCGCGCACCGTGATAGCGCTCGAGTAGCAGACCGTCCCCGCGTCGCGCACGCGCTTCCAGCTCCTTCACCATCTCGCCCGCGTAGTCGGTCGCGATCAGCTCGCCGACGGTGGGTCGGTGTCAGATCACGACGGAAACGTTCCGCCGTTGACAGCGCGGCGAGGTCCATCGCGCAGGCTTCGCACTCGTGCTCCAAGCCTTCGCGTTCAGCGCCATGCTTCGATGCCATCCAAGCTTCGCGGTTCGCGACCTTGGCCGCCGCGTAGCGATCAGAGCACGTTCCAGACCCACCCATCAAGTCCGCACCCATGCGGCGTGACGACGGAGATCGGCGTCTTGGTAGATATTGATAAATATCGGCGATATTGATCTTGACGGAGCTCTTGCAATGGTTAGGTTGCAGGGATGGCGCGGCGGGCCCTCCAACGGCATCGACAGCAGAGCTTTCGGGCGTACTCCAAGCCGCTCGACAAGAACGGTCAGCTACGTGGCGCTCGCAAGGGCGAGCGCCGCAAGCACGTCGGGCGGCCGAAGCAGGGGCCGCGGGCAAGCGAGCGCCTCGCCAAAAAGGGCATCCGGTGGAGCGTGGGCCGCACCTTTGCGGGCCAGGACGAGATCTATTCATTCGATTTGCGCGAGCAAAGCAACTTCAACCTCTCGACGCAGCC
>JBDTEH010000331.1:0-25458 GCA_039922635.1 Kofleriaceae bacterium
CGCGCACTCCCATCGAGCATCTTCGTCCGGCTGAGCTACTCGAGCTGCCGCCCCGGCACGTAGGCTGCAGGACGGCGCCATGCGTCTTGCAACCGTGTGGTTGGTGACTTGCCTCGCAGCTCTTCGCGCGGCAGCAGCTAGCGATCTGAACGCTCCGCCCGTCGTGCCATCGCCGTGGGAGTACGAGGTGCCGGTCGATGTGGGCGCCGGCACGCTCGCGCTCGTGGGAGGCATTGCGGGCGGGATGGCGATCCACGACGACCATGTTGGAACAACCACCGGCGAGCTCTTCGGTGGCTTCGCGGGCGCGGTGCTTCCCATGGTCCTGGTCCAGGAGTGTTTGCCGGTGCTCGGCTATCGAAATGGCAATCCGGTCGCGGAGACCTGGAGTCAGCTCTTTGCCTTTGGAGGGATCGCGGGCGGCTTCGTCGCCACGACGACCCTTGGCGGTCTCGGCACGTGGGGCGCCGGTGAGCTGGAGAGCGGCAGTCGCTCCAGAAATGGGGCGCTGGGTGGCGCGATGATCGGTGCGGGAATGGGTGCCCTCGGCTCGATCGTGCTCACGAAGTGGCTTGCGAACCACCCGCACGACCGGATCGGCGCACGGACGTGGCTCGCCACCAGCATCGTCGCGGCGACCGCGACCTTCGGCTACCAGCTCGGCGGCGGTGGTCCCAGGTGATGCGAGAGCCGGGTCGCGACCGGCTCGAGCGGGGGCGCCGGGGTCCCCCGTGCGAGGACATCGCGTTCCAGAGGTCGGCTGTCCCCATCGCCGAGCGGCCCCACGAGCGATTCGGGCACGACCGTCCGGGCACGATGGCTGCACTGCCTCCGCGTGTGGGAGCCGTTCAGCCTCGTGCCGCAGGCGCCGACCTCCAGCCCGACGATCGGGTCGGGACTTACCGGATCGTCCGCCGGATCGCCCCCCACTACTACGACGCCGAGGACGTCCTCACCCGCCAGCGCATCACGATCGAGACGGACGAGGTCGGCGCGCGCGATGACAGCCGCCTCGTCGATGTCCGGTTCGTGCGCGCACAGGCGATGCTCGCGCCGCTCTCGCACCCCGGGCTCGCGCAGATCCTCGATCACGGCACGCTCTACGACCACCGCCCGTGGGTCGCGTCACGTCGCCCCCATGGCGCGGCGCTGTCGGAGCTGTTCGCGCAAGGCCGCCTGACCCACGACGAAGCGAGCGCGCTGGTGCGTGGCGCCGCCAGCGTGCTCGCGTACGTTCACGCCCGTTCGATCGTCCACGGTCACCTGCGCCCGCACCAGATCATCGTGATCGACGACGATCCGCTCGCCACCACCCCGATCTCGATCGGAGGCTGGGCCTCGCTGCGTTCGCCCGGGATCCCGTCGTTTGGAGATCCGCCCGTGCTCAACGTCTACGTCGCACCCGAGCACCCGTACGGCCCGATCGATCAACGCGCGGATCTCTACACGCTCGGCGCGATCGCGTATCGCGGGCTCACTGGCGTGTTCCCCGACGTCGCGCGCGACCTGCTCGGCACCGGCGATCCCCTCGGCGCGGTCGTCGATGCGATGCTGTCGGTCGATCCGCGCGACCGGCCGACCGCCGAGGAGGTGTTCGCGTGCTTGATCAACGACGCGCCGACCGGTCAGCACCAGATGCCGGCGTGGGGCGCTTTGGCGAACTTGTGAAACTGTAGTACGTCCCCATTTTTGGGGGTGTGATCTCGCGGGGTTGCGCGAGCGAACTTGTGAAACTGTAGTACGTCCCCGTCCTGGAGGGGGTCAGTCGTCTTTGAGCGGATCGTCCTCGCGAAACAGGCGCTCGCGCACGCGCTCGTGCTGGCGCTGCTTGTAGGCCTCGTGGCTCGATGCGCCGGACTCGTTCCGGATCGAGGTCGCCTTGTCGCAGATCTGGAACTCGGTGAGCGCGAACACGACGTGACACAGATCGGGAGGGATCTCGGCGCGCGGCAGCATGCGCTCGACGCGGAGCGGGAGGTCGGCGACGAAGTTGACGATCCGATATTCGGGGCCGGAGAACTCGTTGAACGGCATGGCGGTCGGCACGCGGCGATTCGACGCCGCGAGGGTCTGGCGCAGATCGACGAGCTGGTTGACGGACTCGCCGGGCACGATGTAGTTGAACGGCACGAGGCTGCGCACGAGCGTCGCGAGCATCGGGACGAGATCGGAGTCGTGCGGCACGATCAACCGGAACCGCAGCTTGTCGTAGATGCTCGCGGCGAGCGTCGCGCGCTTCGCGAGCAGCTTGGTGATCTGCGAATCGAACGGCTTGCGGCTCCACTCGAACTCCGCGATCGGCGCCCCGGCGGCGCGCAGCTGCTCGACCACCTGCATGACCTTGAGCTCGATCTCGCGGAAGATCACTTCATCGGAGACCGAGATCTTGAGGAGGGCCGCGCGGCCCGCGATGTGGTGGATGATGTGCATCACCTTCAACACGACGCAGGCGAGCTTCTGATGCGGGCCATCGCTCGACGCCACCAGGAACAGATCGCGCGCGGCGAGCTCCTCGGCGACGTCATCGGTGAGCGTGAGGTTGAACGCACGGCCGAGGTAGTCGACCGCGTCGGCGCGCAGCTCCTCGAGCCGGCCGATCTCTTCGTCGGACTCGGGATCGAACTCGTTGAGGCGCAGGAACCGATCGACCTCGCTGTGGTCCTCGAACGAGAGGCGATGCCAATCGATCACCGAATCACCACGCAGCAGCAGCCTCACCGCTTGCGTATCGGCAAGCGTGAGCTCGTCGACGGCAGGGGGCCGTGCGACGCGTGGCAGGACGGTGGTGGCCACCGACCCGAGCTTACTACTTCGCGGGCTTGGTCAGCCGCAACGTGGCCGCGAACAGGCTGACAACTCCAAGTCCGGCGATCACGTTACCAATGACTGCGACCATGACAACTCCAGGAGAGTAACGGGGGAACCCGGTCATTTGTTCGACCGGACCATGATCGTCGCGTGCGGATCCCCCCGGTGTCCAAAAAACGGCACCCCGGGAGTGACCGCAACGGAACGGCTCGCTGCTACGATTTCGGGCGATGGCTGTCTCGGAGGTCCCCGCCGCAGCGCGTCCAGGGGAGGCCACGTTCGCGTGCGCACAGTGCGGCGCCACCTTGACGTTCGATGGGGTACGCACCCAGCGCTGTCCGTACTGCGATAGCCCGAGCTTCGTCGAGCGACCGGCGACCCCCGGCCTGCCCGACCCCCAGTTCGTGGTTACGTTCGTCGGCGACGCCGCATTCGCCCGGCGTGCGCTCGACCGCTGGATCGGCGGCCGCACGATGTTCGCGGACTCGTCGCTACGCGCTGCGAAGGTCGAGGATCTGCGCGGCGTGTACGTCCCGGCGTACCTGTACAGCGCGGTGGCCCGCACCGAATACACGGCGCAGATCGGCGAGAACTACCAGGAGACCGAGACCTACACGACCACCGATGCGCAGGGCAAGGCCACGACCGCGACCCGCACCGTGACCCGCACCGAGTACCGCGCGCTCGCCGGCGATCACGTGGGCTATGTCAGCGACGTGATCGTCACCGCGTCGCGCGGGCTCGGCAACGCCGAGCTCCAGCAGGTCGAACCGTTCGACCTCAAGCAGATGCGGCGGTTCTCGCCGGCGCTGGTCTCGGGTTGGATCACCGAGGAGTTCTCGCGCACCGACGACGCATGCCTGAAGCTATCGCGCGGCGAGGCGGTCGATCAGATCGGCGCGCGGCTCGGCCACTTCATGCCCGGTGACTCGTACTCGGACCTCACCTACAAGACCCGGGTCAGCTGGGAGTCGCTCGAACCGATCCTGGTGCCGGTGTGGGTGTTCGCCGTGCGCTATCGCCAGGACAAGGATCCGCTGCGGGTCCTGATCAACGGCCAGACCGGCGAGATCGCCGGCAAGGTCCCGCTGTCGCCCTGGAAGATCGTGTTCGCGGTGCTCGGCACGCTCGCGCTGCTCGCCGGCATCGCGGTGTTGATCCACCACTTCGCGGGCCCCGCGCGATGAGCGCGACCGGCTGCACGCGGTGCGCGACCCCGCTCGAGGACGGCGATCTGCGCTGCGCCGTGTGCGCCCTGCCGGTCGCAGTCGCCGCGACCAGCATCGACAAGCCCCGGGCGCAGATCCTGCGCTGCACCGACTGCGGCGCCGCGATCGGCTACGACGCGAACAAGCAGGCACCCGCGTGCGGGTTCTGTGGCGCGGTCATGAAGGTCGAGCAACCGATCGACCCGATCGAGGCCGCACAGCTCCGGCTGCCATTCTCGGTCGATCGCGAGGTCGCGAACCGCGCGCTGCGCACGTGGCTCGGACGGCGTGGCTACTTCGCGCCGAAGTCGCTGTCGAACGAGGCGGTGATCGAGACGCTCCAGCCGCTGTGCTGGGCCGCGTGGATCGTCAACGCGAAGGCACAGGTCGCGTGGACCGCCGACTCCAACCACGACTCGCACCGCTCGGCATGGGCGCCACACTCCGGTGTCGTCTCGATCGAGTTCGGCAATATCGCCGTGCCAGCGACGCGCGGCCTCAACGCGCACGAGGCCGCCCGGCTCGTGCCGAGCTACGATCTCTCGAAGGTCGTCAGCGTCGGCGAGACCATCACCGGCGAGGTGCCCGCGATGATCGAGAGCTTCGATGCGCAACGCTCGGCGGCGCGCGAGACCGTCCACCGCGCGATCGAGGAGCTCGCGAAGGTCCGGGTCAAGCCCGCGATCCCGGGCTCGAAGGTGCGCAACATCCGGGTCTCGTGCATGCTCGAACGCCAGACCACGGACCGCGTCGCGCTCCCCGCGTGGGTGCTCGCGTATCGCTATCGCGGCTCGCCCTACCGCGCGATCATCCACGGCCAGCAGGCCGATCAGGTGTTCGGAACGTCGCCGCGCGACTGGACCAAGATCCTGCTGCTCGTGCTCGGTGGGCTCGCGATCGTCGCCGGGATCATCGCGCTGCTCGTGGCGCACCACCACTAGCGCTTGCGTAACAGGTTCCGCGAGCTCCACCAGCTCCACACCAGGAACACGCCCGCGATCCGCGCGGTCCACCAGCCCCAGGCCGCACGCTCGGCCTCGCCGCGGCCCTCGAACACGGTCGCGAGCACCGCGCCGGAGATCCCGATCGCGACATAGATCGCCTGATGGCCGAGCCGATAGATCAGCTGCGTCGAGGTCTCGAGGTTCTTGAACTTGATCTGGAGCTCACCGGCGTGCGCCGCGCGCATGAACTTGCGGATCTCGGCGGGTAACGCCGTCACCGACATCACGAGATCCTTCGAGGTCTCGACGAGCAGCTGCGACCAATCGCCCTCGTCGCCGAGCACGAAGCGCTCGACGTAGGGCCGGATCACCGTCATCGGGTTGAGCGTGGGATCGAGCTCGGTGCACAGCCCCATCAACAGCAGCAGCGTGCGTTCGAGGACGATCAGCTCCTTGGGGATGTGGAAGTTCTCGCTGAGCTCGCGCAGCGAGATATCCATCTTCCTCAGATCGGCCACGCTCTCGAGCCCCTTCTGCGGATCGAACTTGATGTCCTTGAGGTTCAAGGAATCGAGGTGGATGTTCTCCTGGAACCGGTCGTGGAAATACTCGATGACCTTCTCGAACACCTGCTCGTCCGCGCCGCGAGCGACGAACCCCATCTGCTTCATCGAGGCGACGATCCGGCGGGTATCGCGGGCCAGCGCGCCCTGGATCAGCTCGGCGATGCCGGCGCGCACGGCGGCCGGAATCTCCGCGACCGCACCGAAATCGAGGAACACGATCTGCGGTTGACCACCGCTCTCGACGAGCCGGCCTTGCCCCGGCGAGGCCGCGCTGGCGGAGGGCAGCGCGCGCACGAGCAAGTTCCCGGGGTGTGGATCGGCGTGATAGATCCCGTCGGTGAAGATCTGCTGGCAGTAGATCTCGACGACCTGACGCGCGAGCTGGCCGCGCTCGAGCCCGAGGTGCTTGGTGCCGACCTTGTCGGTGATCTTGACGCCGGCCTCGAAGTGCGTGACCAGCACCCTCGCGGTCGACAGCTCCTTGACGACGCGCGGAAACGCGACGTCGGTGCGGCCCTCGAAGTTCGCGGCGATGCGCACCGAGTTCTCGGCTTCGCGGTGATAGTCGAGCTCCTCCAGCACGATCGCGCGGATCTCGCGATAGAGATCTTCGAGGCCCTGATACGGGATGAACCACTCGACGATGTGGAAGATCCGGCGCAGCGTGTTGAGGTCGCGGCGCACGATCTCGTCGATGTCGGGGTACTGGACCTTGACCGCGACCTTGCTGCCGTCGTGCAGCCGCGCGAGGTGAACCTGACCGATCGACGCCGACGCGATCGGCCGGCGTTCGAAGCTCGCGAACAGCTCGTCGGGAGTCTTGCCGAGCTCGGCGACGAACCGCGCCTCGATGTCCTTGTACGGCCGCGGCGGGACCGCGTCCTGGAGGCCCTCGAGCTGCTTGCGGAAGTCCTCGGGCAAGAAGTTCGTCATGATCGAGATCAGCTGCCCGACCTTGATGAACAGCCCCTGCAGCTCGATGATCGTGCGCTCGATCCGGCGCGCGTTGCGCAGGTGGATCGTGCGCAGCCGGGGTTCGATCCACGCGCCGTCGTGAAACCGCGCGCGGAAGCGCAGCCACAGGTAGCTCCAGATCACGCGCCAGGTCGCCCAGTACGCGCGCAGGCTGCGCACGCGCATCGCCGCGGGGCGCGACTCTTCTTCGACGCGGTAGCGCCGCGACTCGTGCGCGATGCGATGGAGCGAGTCGACGCCGGGCTGGGGAGCCTGCTTCACGATCGCCTCGGGCTCGGCCGCCGGAGGCGGATCTCGAGGTTCGGCGCCCTCCCGTGCAGGCTCGACCATCCCGAAACAATACCATCTGTGCTACCCACACCATATGGCGACCGACGACGAGCCCACGCGTGACGCAGCCGACGACAGGCTCGCCGAGAAGCTGACCGAGCGGATCCGGTCCGGCACGGTCCCGCCACCGTCGCGCGAGCGCGAGCGCGATAGTGACGACAAGCTGACCGAGTCGATCCGCGCGCGGCTCGAGCACCTGGTCCCCGAGCTGGTCAAGAAGACGTTCGCCGCCGGCATGGGCGCGGTGTTCCAGACCGAGGAGGGCATCCGCCGGCTCGCCCGCGAGAACCTGCCCGATGTCGTTGGCTACGCCGCGAGCGCGACGAGCGATGCCAAGGACAAGGTCTGGGAGATCATCGCACTCCAGACCCGCGACTTTCTGTCCAACCTCAACCTGACCGAGGAGATCGCGAAGATCCTCACGACGCTGTCGTTCGAGATCAAGACCGAGGTCCGGTTCATCCCGAACAGCGAGCGCCTGATCGGCAGCGAGCCCGACGTGAAGGCGTCGGTCCGCCTCAAGCGCAGTGACCGGGCCGACAAGTCCGACCCCGGCCGTCCCGACGACAAGTAGCCGCGCACGCCGCCGCCGGCAGTGTTACGATTTTTGCGATGGGCGCACTTGGGGCCACGCTGGCCGCCGTACTGCTCACCGCGGGGTGCGCGCAGCTGTTCGGGCTGCACGAGACCTCCGGGGGCGCCGACGCCGGCGTGCCACCGGGCGTCGTCTCGGTCGAGATGCAGCTGATCAGCGTCGGCGCGACCGTGACCCGCACGCCGTACGACGTCACGAACCTGACCGCGAACGTGCTGGTCCCCGATGGCACGTCGGCGGCGGGGTTCGATCGGGTCGAGGCGACCGCGATCGGCGATCTGTGGTCTGCGGCGATCCCCGAGGGCAGCCCGCCGATCGAGATCAACCTCGGGCTCGATCTGCCCGACCCGTTTCGCCGGCTCTACGCGGTCGACCAGCGCAACCTCAAGCTGCTGTACGGGCTCTACGGCCACATCGACGACGTCCCGGCCCCGGACGCGGGCTCGCTCCTGGTGACCCTGGACCTGCCGTCGCCGAGCGCGGCCGGCGAGAGCGTCCAGCTCTACAACGTCGGCGCATGGGCGAACCACGGCTTTGCCGCCGGCACCGACTACACGGTCGGCGCGACCACGATCGGCCCGCTCGCGGTGCCGTACACGCCCGCGACCTGGGGCTCGCTCTCGGGACGCCCGCTGCCGGCGATCACGTCGGCCGACGCGATCGTCGGGCTGCGCTACGCCGGCGCCCAGCTCACCGGCGCCGCCGAGTTCACGCCGTTCGATCAGAGCTCCACGGGAACGAACACGATCACCGCGACGATGACTGTGGTGACCGCGGCGCCGCTCGAGGTCCAGGTGGCGCCGGCGAACATCGACCAGCGGCTCGCGATGCCGACCCCGAAGGGCGAGACGCTCGCGATGAGCTGGTCGGTCAACGCCGCGCCCGGCTGGGAGATCGCGAACAACACCGGCCCGCAGCTCGACGCCGCGGGGATCGCGCTCACCGATTCGGGAGCGATCACCGCGCCGTTCGGCAACCCGTTCGCCGCCAAGGGCTGGAGGTCGCTGTTCACGCTCGCCACGCACAAGAGCCGCACGTTCGCGGTGCCGTCGCTGGGCAACCTGGTCGGCACGTTCTATTGCGGTCTCAACGAGATCGCGGAGGTCGCGCCCGGGCTGACCCTCGATACGCCCGCGGCGCTGCCGATCGTCGTATCGATCAACGCGATGCCGCTCGCGGTCGACGGCCAGAACATCGTGCTCGATCCGACCAAGTCCGTGGAGCTCTCGGTCCTCCCCGACAAGACCGACGCGCTGTTCTATCAGTTCAACATCTACGAGCTACGCGAGAACGCGGCGATGACCGCGCTCGAGAACCACGTCGCCTACGTCGCGGTCAGCAACCAGGTGATGGTCACGATCCCGAACGACGTGTTCGTCGCCGGCAAGACCTATTTTATCCGCGCGCACGCGATCAAGGGCGGCTATCCGTCGTTCAGCGAAGGCGACTACTGGACGCGCGACCTGCCCTACGCGGTCGGCTTCCTCGACGCCGGCGTGTTCACGGTCAGCGCACCATGAAGCACCCCGTGGTCAGCCTCGCCGCGGTCCTCGTGGTCGCCACCCTCGCGACCCCGGCGCGCGCCAACAAGGCCGACGAGCTGTTCAGGCAGGGCAAGAGGTTGATGGCCGAGAAGAAGTTCGCCGAGGCGTGCCCGAAGCTCGACGCCAGCTTCAAGGTCGACCCGGAGATCGGCACCGAGCTCAACATCGGCCGCTGCTACGAGGAGTGGGGCAAGCTCGCCACGGCCTATCGCGCGTACACCGACGCGCACCAGCGCGCCGCGGACGCGAAGGATCCCCGCACCCCGAAGATCCAGGCCTTGATCGCCAAGCTCGACCCGAACGTGCCGCGCCTCGTGGTCCGGATCCCCGAGGGTGCGGACCACGCCGGCCTGCGGGTCACGATCGATGGCGTCGCGGTCGCCGACCTCTCCGCTCCCCAGCTCGTCGATCCCGGCCCGAAGACGATCGAGTACGGGCTCGGCAGCGGCCCGCGCACGTCCAGGCTCGTCCGGATCGAGCGCGGCGCGACCGCCGAGATCACGCTCGAGCTAGCGAAGCCGAAGGCCGCCCCGCTGCCCGACAAGCTCGCCGTCACCGCGCCGCCGCCGCCCGCGGCGAAGCCAGCGAGCGCACCCACCAGCCCCGGCCACGGCCAGCGCGTCGCCGGCGTCGTGATCGCAGGCGCCGGCGTCGTCACCGTCGGCGTCAGCACGTACCTCGCGCTCGCGGCGCGCAGCAACTACGACGCCGCGCTCGAGGCGAACTGCATGGGCATGACGAACGCGTGCAACCTGCAGGGCCTGACCGACACCCACGCGGCTCGCTCGGAGGCGAACACCGCGACGATCATCGGCGGCGTCGGGCTCGCGGCGATCGCCGCCGGCATCGTGGTGTACGTGATCTCGCCGGACCCGGCGGCGATGACCGAGCACGCGCTCTACCTCGCGCCCGCGGCAGGCGGCACCGGGCTCGCGTTCGGCGGCCGGTTCTAGCGCCGGGACTTGGGCTGCCGCGTTCGCTTGCGCGGCAGCATCTGCTCGAGGTGCCACGCCTGGACCTGCAGCGCCTTGCGCGCGTCGTCGCGGCCCCGGCTGATCGCGATCATGAACGCGACCGTGATCGCCATGAACGCGAGGTCCGCGATGATCAGCAGCGGCTCCGAGAGATTGCCGAGCCGGTAGAACCCCGACGTCGTGATGAACGCGCCGTCGTGGAACGAGGTCGTGCGCGGCAACGCGCCGGTGATCTCGAGCACGATCGGCAGGCCGATCGCGAGCGCGCACCACGACCAGATGATCAGCGGTCGCGCGAGCAGCCGCGGGCTCGCGGAGAACGCGAGCAGCACGCCGATCGTCAGGATCGGGGTCAGGATGAACGGGCCGAGGATCTGGCTGAACAGCACGATGCCGAGCAGGTTGATGACGAACGCCGGGACCAGCCGCATGCGGCCGGTGCGCGAGCCCTCGTAGGCGAGGATGCACAGCAGCGCGACCAGCGCGAGGAAGCCGAGCTGGAGCGTCCAGTTGTTCACCTGCATCCACGGGATCAGCGCGACCGCGAGCACGATGATGCTCGCGTACGAGATCAGCGCCTTCCGCGAGCGTTCGCGGTTGAGGCTCGTGGCATCGTTGGTCATCCGCTCGATCAGGTCGGGCGGCAGGTCCTTCGGCGGCTCGAGCAGGAGCTTGCCGACGAGCCCGGCGGCGTCCTCGTTCTCGGGGTCGAGGGCGAGCGCCCGTCCGGCCCGCCGCATCGCGGCGGCGTGCGCGTCGATGCCGCCGGCGGCGAGCGCATCACGCGCGCTTTCGAGTTGCTCGGCCGCGAGCCCGCGGCGGCGCTCCACATCGCGGTCACCATCGAGGTAGCTCTGGATCCGGACCGCGAGCTCGCGCGCGGTCGGCCGGGCAGCGGGATCCTCGGCGAGCGCGTCGAAGCACACGCCATCGAGCTCGGGCGGGATCGTGCGATCCGCGGCCCGGTTCGCGGGCGCCTCCTGCGGCTGGGTCAGCGTGGTGCCGAGCGCCGCCTCGCCGCGCGGGTGCAACGGCTCGCCCGCGAGGATCTCGAACAGGATCGCACCGAGCGCGTAGACATCCGCGGGCGGCCCGACCTCGTCGCCCTTGACCTGCTCCGGCGGCATGTAGCCGGGCGTCCCGAGGATCGAGCCGGCGGTCGTACCGTCCTCGATGGCGTCGTGGTCGTCGATCGCTTGCATCGGGTGGGTCGAGCGCGAGCGGTCCGCGAGCACGCGCGCGACGCCCCAATCGAGCACGTAGACCTCGCCGAAGTCGCCGAGCATGATGTTCGACGGCTTGAGATCGCGGTGCACGACCCCGCGGGTGTGCGCGAGCTGGATCGCGAGGCAGACATCGACGAACGCGCGCAGCAGCGGCTGGATCGGTGCCTTGGCATCTACCTCCGCACCGCCCGACTTGTGATCTACCTCCGCACCGCCTTCGGCGGCGCTACGCGTCGGGCGTCCGCCCGACTTGGCGAGCCGCTTGGCGAGCGTGACGCCGGTCAGCCGCTTCATCGTGAAGTACGGCAAGCCTGCCTCGTCGGTCCCGAGCTCGTAGACCGGCACGATCGCCGGGTGATCGAGGCGCGCCTGGATCCGGGCTTCGCGCAGGAACCGCTCGACCGCGTCGTGGGTCGGGTGCTGCGCGCGGATCCGCTTGACCGCGACCTCGCGGCCGATCCGCTGATCCTGCGCGACGACGACCTCGCCCATGCCGCCGCGGCCGATCAACGCGCCGATCTGGTAGCCCGGCGCGGGCAGCGACGCGTACGTCGTGGTGCCCCAGCTCGGGATGATCGAGTTGGAAGGGTCGGCGGTCGACACGTTCGACGGCGCGAGGGTTCCCTCCGGCCGGCCGTCGGCGGTGGCGTCACCCGGATCGGCGCGCGTCGCGATCGTCGGGCCCGCAGGGGTCCCCGGGTCCTCGGGCATTATCCGGATGGTACGACAGTGACGTCGAGCGTTCTAGTTCGCCGGCTCGCCGGGTTCGCACACGATCGTGATCTCGCCGTCCTTGACGTCGACGTTCGCGGTGCCGCCCGCGGTGAGCTTGCCGAACAGGATCTCGTTCGCGAGCGGCGCCTTGAGCGTGTTCTGCACGAGCCGGCTCATCGGGCGCGCGCCCATCGCCTTGTCGTAGCCGTGCTCGACGAACCAGTCGAGCGCCGCGTCGGTGATCTCGAGGTCGACCTTCTTGTCCTGGAGCTGGCCCTCGAGCTCGAAGATGAACTTGCGCGCCACCTTCTTGATCACGTCGTGCGGCAGCGCTCCGAACATCACGGTCGCATCGAGCCGGTTGCGGAACTCGGGCGTGAACACGCGCTCGAGCGCCTTCTTGCCATCCTTGGTGTCGGCGATCGAATCGCCAAAGCCGATCTTCCCGAACGCCATCTCGCGCGAGCCCGCGTTCGACGACATGATCAAGATGACGTTGCGGAAGTCGCTCTTGCGACCGTTGTTGTCGGTCAGGGTCGCGTGATCCATCACCTGGAGCAGGATGTTGTAGATGTCGGGGTGCGCCTTCTCGATCTCGTCGAGCAGCACCACGCAGTACGGGTGCTTGTTGATCGCATCCGTGAGCTGGCCACCCTGATCGAAGCCGACATAGCCGGGCGGCGCGCCGATCAAGCGCGACACCGTGTGCTTCTCCATGTACTCCGACATGTCGAAGCGGAGGAACTCGACGCCCATCACGGACGCGAGTTGCTTCGCGAGCTCGGTCTTGCCGACGCCCGTCGGGCCGGAGAACAAGAAGCAGCCGGTCGGCTTGTTCGGGCTCCCGAGGCCGGCACGCGACAGCTTGATCGTCGTCGCGAGCGCCTCGATCGCGGGGTCCTGGCCGAAGATCAGCTGCTTGAGCTCGCCCTCGATGTTCGCGAGCTTGGTCTTGTCTTGCGACGACACCGAGCGGGTCGGGATCCGAGCGATCTTCGAGACCACGAGCTCGATCAGGTCGGGCCGGATCTCGTCGGGGCGATCCGCGGGCTTCATCAGCCGGACCTTGGCGCCGGCCTCGTCGATCACGTCGATCGCCTTGTCGGGCAGGTGCGAGTCGTTGATGTGGCGCGCGCTGAGCTCGACCGCCGCCTCGATCGCCGCGTCGGAGAACTTGACGTTATGGTGCTCCTCGTACTTGGACCTCAGGCCCTTGAGGATCTCGATCGCCTCGGGCACGGTCGGCTCGCCGACGTCGATGCGCTGGAACCGGCGCTGCAACGCGCGGTCCCGCTCGAACGCCTGGCGGTAGTCCTTGAACGTGGTCGAGCCGATGCAGCGCAGCTCGCCGTTCGACAGCGGCGGCTTCAAGATGTTCGCCGCGTCCATCGTGCCGCCGCTGGTCGCGCCGGCGCCGACGATGTTGTGGATCTCGTCGATGAACAGGATCGACTTGGGGTTCGCGATCAGCACCTTCATCACGGCCTTGAGGCGCTCCTCGAAGTCACCGCGATAGCGCGTCCCCGCGAGCACCGCGGTCATGTCGAGCGAGTACACCGTGCACTCGAGCAACGAGTCCGGCACGGCCTTCTCGACGATGCGCAGCGCGAGGCCCTCCGCGAGCGCGGTCTTGCCGACGCCCGGCTCGCCGATCAGCAACGGGTTGTTCTTGCGGCGCCGCGACAGCACCTGGATCATGCGTTCGATCTCGTCGGCGCGGCCGATCAGCGGATCGATCTTGCCGTCGCGCGCGCGCTGCGTGAGGTCGACGCAGAACGACTCGAGCGGGTTGTTGATCTTCTGATCCTCGGCGCCGTCGTCCTCGACGCCGGCCGGGCGGCGCTGGATCGCCGGGCCGCCGACGTCGACCTTCGACACGCCGTGGGAGATGTAGTTGATGACGTCGAACCGGGTGATGCTCTGCTTCTCGAGCAGGTAGACCGCATGCGAGTCACGCTCGCGGAACATCGATGCGATCACGTTGCCGGTCGTCATCTGCTGGCGGCCGGCGGCCTGGACGTGCATGGCGGCGCGCTGGAGCACGCGCTGGAACGCGAGCGTCTGGTCCGGCCCCGAGTCCTCGCCTTCGGGGAGCTCTTCGACCTGTTCGTCGAGGAACCGCACGAGGTCACCACGCAGCCCCTCGACGCTGCCGCCGCACTTGACGACGACATCGGCGCCCGTCGGGTCGTCGAGGATCGCCAGCAGCAGGTGCTCGAGCGTCAGGTACTCGTGGCGGCGCCCTCGGACGTCGTCGACAGCACGCTGAAGAGTGGCTTGCAGCTCGGGAGACAACATGGGTTCCTCGGATTCTACGTCGCCCGCGACGTGTGGGTACTACCTGACTAGTCAGTGGGCTCGATCGATAGCTGCAGCGGGAACTGCTGGGCCTTCGCGAGCGCCATCGTCTTGGTCACCTTGGTCTCGGCGACCTCGAACGTGAACACCCCCGCGACCCCGACGCCGTTGTTGTGGACGTGGCTCATCACCGCGACCGCGTCGCCCTCGTTCTTGTGAAACACGGTCTGCAGCACCCACACGACAAACTCGCGCGTCGTGTAGTCGTCGTTGTGCAGCAGCACCTTGTACATCGGCGGCTTCTTGGTCCGCGTGCGTTCGTCGAGGACGAGCCCGGTCTGCCGGTCGCCCTCGCGCCGTGGTCCGGGGGGTTTGTTGTCGTCCGCCATGACCTCGATATCTTACGGGCAATGCGGGTCTTGGGAAGCGGCCGAGACCACCACGATTTCGGGCAGGTGGCGGCTCTGTAAATCTTGCAGGGAGGGGTTGCGGTGGCAGCATAGGGGACGATGGCAAATCGCCCGGTGAGGATCGCGGGATGGCTGGTCGCGAAGACCCTCAAGGCGGCGTGGGTCGCGCTGATGATCGCGACGCCGCTGTTCGGGTTCTGGCTCGCGAGCTCGCTCGCGGCGTACCAGAACGCGTCGCAGTGGCTGGCGCTCGTCATCGGGCTGTTGCTGTTTCCGCTCGTGCCGGTGGGCTGGGAGCTGGTCTTCGAGTGGCGGCGCGACCAGGCGAGAAAGCCGATCCTGACCCGGCTCGATCGGCTCGTGCTGCGCACGCTGATCATCAACGGGCTGTTCCTCGGGGCGATGCTGTGGCGCGCGCCCGAGCTGTCGTTCCGCGCACTCGCGGTGCGTGGCGATTGGATCCTCGACGGGCAAGCTGGTCCGGTCGCGCAGCAGGCGCGCGAGCTGCTGCTCGGGTTCGCGGATCACTTCGCGAGCCGCTGGCACAAGGACACCACCACGTTCGGCACCAGCGACAAGCCGCCGCCGGAGCACCACGACGACACGACCCCGCCACCGCCGATCCCCGGCATGCCCGTGCAACCCAAAGATCCGAACGGCTGGCCGCTTCCCGAGCAGCCCGACGAGCTCGCGACCTCGATCCCCGACGCCGATCAGACCGATGTCGCGACGGTCGCGCGCTACTTCGCGACCCGGATCACCGACCCGCATCGCCTCGCGAAGGCGCTGCACGACTACGTCGTGCTGCGGCTGACCTACGACACGCCCACGTCCCTGTTGAAAGGCGAGGACCTCGCGAACCGGCCGTCGCAACAGGCCGACGCGGTGTTCGCGGCCAGGACCGCCGTGTGCGAGGGCTATGCGCGGCTCTACGCGGCGCTCGGCAAGGACGCCGGCCTCGAGGTCGCGTTCGTGACCGGCTACATCCGCGACGCCCACCGCCGCCCCTCGGAGAACGCGGTCAGCGACGAGGCGGTCAAGCAGGCGCTCGAGGGCTTCCTGCACGCCTGGAACGCGGTCAAGCTCGACGGCCAGTGGGCGCTCGTCGATCCGACCTGGGACGATCCGGTCTCGAGTGACGGCAAGTCCAACTACTCGACGACCTACCTGTTCACGCCGCCGAGCCTGTTCGCCTACGACCACCTGCCGGAGGAGCCGGCGTGGCAGCTCGTCGCGAAGCCGCTCGGCGCCGGCGAGTTCGCGCGCCAACCGCTGTTGTCGCCCTACGTCGGCCGGATCGGCGTGGTGTTGCAAGATCCCGCGCGTTCGCAGGTCACCGTCGACGACGGCGAGCTCGACATCACGTTCGGCAATCCGTTTCACGCGTCCCTCGACGCGATGGTCGATCGTGCGCCGGACGGCTGCACGACGTTGCCGAGCGATTCGCTGACCACGCACGTCAAGTGCCGCGTGACGCCGGGCCAGCGCGAGATCCAGTTGTTCGGCGCGCCCGGCGAGCACGCATCGCAGCTGCGCTACTTCGGATCGATCCTGGTCAACAGTCGGTGACGGGCGCACCCGGATGAAGGCTGCCGTCGCCAAGATGAGCCCGCTCGTACAGAGCTGTGAGGCGATCCCGCGATCAAGACGGGGATGAGTGAGCGGATGGCGCGGTTCCCGATGATGAAGACGAGGGCAGCGGGCGCAGGGTCGGGCGATGCTCTCGAGTGCACCAGCCGACATGGAGATCTTGTCCCAGATGCTCAGGCTCGAGATCAAGTGCGCGCAGACCATCACCGATTGCGGCGCGTGCGCGCACCGATGTCCGGAATCGTGTCCTGGCGAGCTCGTGGCGCCCAGCGTATCGCTAGCGGGTGAAGAACATCGGATCCGAGATGCCCTGGGCGGTCGCGTTGGGACTGGCGAGCGCCATGCTCGTCGCGGGCGTGCAGTGGTGCGATCCACCGCGCACCAGCCCGCTGGCCATCGCTTCGGACGGGAGCTCATTGCTCGCAGCCTGGGAGGAGCCAACCGACGACGGACTCGCGATCTACGTCAGGCACATCCGCGCGGTGAGCGACGGCGTCACCACGTTCCACGGCGGCACCCTGATCTACCGGAAGAAATATGGCAGCACCGGGTACGACACGCCGGAAGTCGCGAGCGGTCCAGACGGTTCGATCGTCATCGTGACGCCGTCGGCGGCAACGAAGATCGCCATCCCGATCGACCGCGATGGCAACGTGGCGGGACCGCCGCAGCCGCTGACGGGTTGTCGATCCGCGGCGTCGGACCGGGCGTGCTTCTGGACCTGCCGGCGGCCGATCGCATACGCGGGTGGCTTCATCGCCGGTCATGTCTCGGCGTATTCTCAGAGCGGGGTGACCAGCCTCGATCTGTCGTTCCTCGACCGGATGGGCAAGACCACGCGCTTTGTCGTTCTGCCATCGACGCGCACGCACCGCTGCGTGATGGCCGCCAGTAGCGAGGAGCTGGTCGTCGTCTCGAGCGAGACTCGCATGGACGGGAGCGCTGCCCTCCACGTGCAGCTCCTCGCGCCGAGCGACGGCTCACCGATCGCGAGCTTCTGGACCCCGGGAGGCAGCGTGCGGAGCGTGATCGCGATCGGTGACCGCGAATTCGCGATGCTCCATCAGCTCGCCGACGGTCGAACGGTGGTGAGCCGCTTCGGTCCGGAGGGTCTGACCAAGACATGGCTCGTGCCAGACCTCGATCTCGCGACTGCGGACCTCGGCATCTCGAAGCGCGGCGCGTTCGTGACCTGGATCAAGGATCGTAGGGCGCACGTCCGCGACCTCGCGGACGATCACGAATTCGCGTCGCGACGTGTATCCTCGAGCGCGGTCGGCACGCGTGCGACATCGATCGGCGGCCGCTGTGTCGCCGCGTGGAACGACGCGGGCGGCGGCACGACGAGCGTGCTCGCCGTGCCCGACTGCCCGTGATCACGATGCGCGGCGAGGCGTGCACCAGCCGACCCGGCGGAGCAGATTTTCGTCTTCCAGTGCGGCTGCCATCGTTCGCGCTCGCTCGTTGACGAGCGCAGCCTCGGCCTCGGGGACCACGCGCGAGAGCATGTTGAGCGCCTGGATCCGCATGCGGACGAGGCCACCATCACCCGCATCCTCCACCGCACGCAGCGCGAGCTGCCGCGCTTCGTCGTGGTTGCCGAGGCGCCAGGCACAATAGGCCTGCCCCGCGTGCTTGCGGAACGATGCAAACGGCACGGTCGAATCCGGGATCTGGTCGTAGAGCTCGCGGGCTCGCTGGAGATCCGGATCGCCCGACGCTGGCCTCGACCAGTGACGCGAGCGCAGGTCCGCGAGGCGGGCGCGATATGCGACCTCGTCGGCCGCGGTGAGCTCGGCGCGGCCGAGGCGATCCTCGATCAGCTTGTAGCGACGCTGCACGCCCACCCGATCACCCGCATCGACTTCGACCTGCGCCGCGAACAGCGCGACCTCGATCTCGGCCGCAGGTCCCGCAGCCGCCGCGTGCTTTTCAGCGCGCGCGAGCCACTGAGCGCACGCTTCGAGATCGAGGAGACTGTGATGCACGATCGCGATGCCGTGCTCGATCCAGGCGACGAGCGGAGATTCGCAGATCGGCGGCCGGTTCCACGTCGCGAGCAACTCGAGCCGCAGGCTCGTCGGCAGGTCCGCGAATCGACCGTGATACGACCCCAGCCATTTCACCCAGCTCTCGACGGGCGACGTGAATCCGAAGAACCGCAGCATCCACCGGCCATACTGACCGCCGGGCGTGTGACCGCGGCGCGACAGTCGCCGCAGGCCGCGTTCGACGGTCTGCGGATCGAGCGCGATCTCGACGGCCTCCTGCGCGCGATGGATCAGTTGGTCGGCGAGTGGCATCCAGCCGCCACAGTCAGTGACCCACCGTTCGACGTACTCGCCCCAACTAAAGCCTGCCGGTGGGAGCTCCATGGCGGCATCACAGCACAGCTCGGGGCCGTGTCGTTGCCGATCTGGCCATCGTCACCCCTAGCGCGAACCACCCCACCATGACGGGTGTCCTGTCTCGCCGCGGGATTGCGTGAACCCCTGTATGAAGCGGATCGCGATCGCACTTGTTGCCGTCCTGGGCTGTGGAAAATCCGATAGCAAGGCCAACCCGGCGCCCGCCTCCGCACCGGCTGCCGCCGCTGCCGCAGCTGCCGCAGCTGCCGTCGCGCCGCCGGCGACACCCCCCACGCCGGCCGCCGAGATCGATCCGTGCTCGCTGGTCTCTGCCGCCGAGGTTGGAGCGGCGATCGGCAAGACCGTCATCGCGAACAAAGACGGTCCGCGGCAATGCTCGTACGGTCTCGATCCGGCAGAGCAGCAGAAGGGGATGGACGAGCTCCGCAAGGGCGGCCTCGCCGGCATGGTCAAGGGTGGCGGAATCAAGGTGCCATCGGTGATCACGAACCAGCTCGCGCTCACGCTCGAGATCTCGCCCAAACAGCAGAGCGAAGCCGAGATCAAGCAGGTCTACGCGGGGCTCGGCTCGGCGGTCGACAAGCTCGATCCGAAGGCCCACGGGCTCGACGACGCGATCAAGCACGGCCAGGAGCTCCACGGCCTGGGCGACTGGGCGTTCACGACCAACATCGCGGCCGTCAACATGGGCAATGGCATCTCGACGCGGGGGCGTTTGCTCCACGCACAGCGAGGTGCGTGGCAGCTGACGCTCTCGGTGACGATCGCGCCGGACCCCGGCGCCGCGCAGCTCGACGACGAGTTGGTCGCGATCGCCAAGGTCGCGCTGACCAAGTTGAACTAGGCCCGATCCCCGTCCATCCCCGGGCCAACGGGTTCGCCTACGGGTCGTTCGCGAGATCCGCGCGCACGCGTTCACTGCTAACGACGATCGGGTTCGCCTCGTCGCCGACGATCTTGATCGCAGGTGATGTCACGAGGGTCCCGGCGACCGTCACCGTCGCGCCGAGCTCGACGAACGTTTCTTCAACTCTCGACGTGGTCGCGTTCGCATCCTGACGGCCGACCTCGGCCAGCAGCTTGCGCGCCGCGGCGGTTTTCGGCGGCCGCGCCGGCGCCAGATCGAGCAGTGCGTGCGTCGCATCGACGAGCACCTTGCGACCGTCGTCGTCGATCACGAACGGTTTGATCTGGAGCTTCTCGACCAGCTCTCCGCGCGAGCTGCGCCCTCGCCTCACGAGCGCGCGCAGGTGGAGCGCCACGCAGCGGGTTTCGGCGAGCGGCGACACGAACCGTTCGCCGCCCTCTCGCGTGCGCACTTTCCCCGTGAGCTTCACCAGCGCGCCGTCGCGCGAATCGGCATCGAGCCATTGCGCCTCCGCCATGCGCTTGCGAGCGCTCTCGCGCGACCGAGCGGGCATCCGCAACAGGATGCTCTTGATGAGCGAGTACAGCAGGGAGATGCCGACGCCGATGAGGAGGAGGATGCGGAGCTTGTTCATCGTTACGTTCCCGCCCGTAACGTACGCCAACTCGAGGCGTGATCGCCTGATGAGGCCCTCGAGGCCCTCTGCTCCGCTCCAAGTCACGATCGTGCTCGACAGCTTCGGCAAGCATCCATCGCAGAGTCCGAGTGGTCCGACGCCGGCACCGGCGCACTGATTCGGTTATGGTCGCCGCATGAGCGTGACCGAAGCGACCGCGACGTGGGTCGAAGAGCTGTTCACCAAGTCGATCGTCCCGACCCTGGTCGAGTACATCAAGATTCCGAACAAGTCGGCGATGTTCGATCCGAAGTGGCGGGAGCACGGCCACGTCGATCGCGCGGTCGAGCTACTGGCGGGCTGGGCCAAGCAGCACCTCCCCGAGGGTGCCACCATGGAGGTCGTCCGGCTCGGCGAGCGCACGCCCGTCATCTTCATCGATATCCCGGCGACCGGCGGCAACCAGGGCGATACCGTGATGCTCTACGGCCACCTCGACAAGCAACCCGAGATGGCAGGCTGGCGCGAGGGCCTCGGGCCATGGACGCCGGTGCTCGAGGGCGACAAGCTCTACGGCCGCGGGGGCGCCGACGACGGCTACGCGATCTTCGCGTCGCTCACCGCGATCAACGCCGTGCGCAAGGACCACCGCCCGCATGCCCGCTGCGTCGTGTTGATCGAGGCCTGCGAGGAGTCCGGCAGCTACGACCTGCCGGCGTACATCGATCACCTCAAGGGCCGCATCGGCGAGCTCTCGCTGGTGGTCTGCCTCGACTCCGGCTGCGCGAACTACGACCAGCTATGGTCGACCACGTCGCTGCGCGGCCTCGTGATCGGCAACCTCGAGGTCTCGCTGCTCACCGAGGGCGTGCACTCCGGCGACGGCACCGGCGTCGTGGCCGGCAGCGAGCGCGTGATGCGCATGCTGCTCGACCGGCTCGAGGACGCCCACACCGGCCAGATCAAGCTCGCCGCGCTGGCGACCCAGATCCCGCGCGCGCGGATCGCGCAGGCCGAGAAGACCGCGCAGGTGATCGGCGACGAGGTGTGGAACAAGTTCCCGTTCAACGGCGCCGCGCAACCGGTGTCCAAGGACAACGTCGAGCTGATCCTCAACCGGACGTGGCGCCCCGGCCTCGCGATCACCGGCGCCGACGGCTGGCCGCCGATCGGCAACGCCGGCAACGTGTCGCGCCCGTTCACGAACCTCAAGCTGTCGATCCGGATCCCGCCGCGCGTCGACGCGAACGCGGCCGCCGCGGCCGTCAAGGAGCTGCTCGAGAAGGATCCACCGTACGGCGCGAAGGTCTCGTTCAGCGATATCGGGGCGAACGCCGGATGGGACGCCCCCGAGATGGCGCCGTGGCTCGAGCACGCGCTCCAGGCCGGCTCGCAGGCGTATTTCGGCAAGCCCGCGATGTACATGGGCGAAGGCGGCACGATCCCGTTCATGCAGATGCTCGGCGAGAAGTTCCCCAAGGCGCAGTTCTGCATCACCGGGGTGCTCGGCCCCGGCTCGAACGCGCACGGCCCGAACGAGTTCCTGCACATCCCGACCGCGCGCAGGCTCACGCTCTGCGTCGCCGACGTGCTCGCCGCCCACGCCCAGCAGACGTAAGCCACCTCGCGGCGTTGGCCGACGGGTTCGCGAGCCCGGCGCTCAGATAAAATCGGCGACGATCACGGCGCGCGTATCCTCGAGCTCCTGCAACTGCGAGCGCGCCCGGGCGACCTCGATCACCCCGACCAGCTCGCGACGCTCGTCGAGGACGCCGATCGTGTGCTGGTCCGGGAACAGCTCCATCAAGTGGAGCAGCGCCGCGGGGGAGGCGTTGCGGCCGATGCTCGCGACCGGCGCCGGGAGCGAGCGCGTCGAGCGCGGCAAGGGCGGCAAGGGCGGCAACAACGTCGCGCGCCGGGCGAACAGGCGTCCGAGGAAGTCCCACACACCTAGAAAGACGGCAGGCGCGGGCGCTCGTTCACGAGATCCCCGAAAACACCTCCCCGAGTGGTTTCGCAACCCCGCGAGATGTGGTGGCATCCCACCATCGTGACGTGGTTCGGACGCTATTCCCGCTCGTCGATCGGCGCGAAACAGGTGATGGCCGTGACCGGCCTGTTCCTCGTGCTGTTCGCCATCTTTCACATGCTCGGCCACCTGCAGATGTTCGGCGGTCCGAACATGTACAACGCCTACGCGCACTTCCTGCAGGAGCTCTGGGAAGTGAAGTGGCCGGTCCGCGCTGCGCTGCTCGCGTTCGTGCTGGTCCACCTGGTCGCCGGCATCGCGGTCAACGCGCGTAACCGCGCCGGTCGGCCGATCGGCGACGCGAAGTTCACGCCGGTGGTCACCAGCGCGGCCGCGCGCACGATGATCTGGTCCGGCCTGTTCGTGTTCGCGTTTCTCGCGTTTCACATCCTTCACTTCACGCTCGGCCAGGTCCAGCCGGCGAGCTTCCACCTGCTCGATCATGCCGCCGATCCGGTGCAGCGCTGGGACGCGTACGCGATGTACGTCGCCGGGTTCCAGAACGCCGCGATCTACGTGATCTACCTGATCGGCATCGCGCTGTTGTCGTTGCACCTCGGCCACGGTGCGTCGTCGTGGCTGCAGACCCTCGGTTGGCGTCATCCGAAGTATCCGATCGACAAGATCGGTCCGGTGGTCGGTTGGGTGTTGTTCCTCGGCTACATGATCCCGCCCACCGCGGTGCTCGCAGGAGTGATCAAGTGAAGTTGGAATCGCGAAGCCCGACCGGGCCGATCGACACGGCATGGTCGCGCACGAAGTTCGAGATGAAGCTGGTGAGCCCGGCGAACAAGCGCAAGTACAAGGTGATCGTCGTGGGCAGCGGCCTGTCCGGCGGCGCGGCCGCGGCCACGCTCGCCGAGCTCGGCTACGACGTCGCGTGCTTCTGCTTCCAGGACTCGCCTCGCCGCGCCCACTCGATCGCCGCGCAGGGCGGCATCAACGCCGCGAAGAACTACCAGAACGACGGCGACTCGGTGTACCGGCTATTTTACGACACCGTGAAGGGCGGTGACTTCCGCTCGCGCGAGTCGAACGTGCATCGCCTCGCGGAGGTCTCGGTCGACATCATCGATCAGTGCGCCGCGATGGGCGTGCCGTTCGCCCGCGAGTACGGCGGCACGCTCGCGAACCGCTCGTTCGGCGGCGCGCAGGTATCGCGCACGTTCTACGCGCGCGGCCAGACCGGCCAGCAGTTGCTGCTCGGCGTCTACTCCGCGCTCGAGCGCCAGATCGGCGCGGGCAAGGTCAAGATGTTCCCGCGCACCGAGCTGCTCGACGTCGTCGTCGAGAACGGCCGCGCCGTCGGGATCGTCGTGCGCGACCTCGTGACCGGCACGATCGCCTCGCACTCCGCGCACGCCGTGATCCTCGCGAGTGGTGGCTACGGCAACGCGTTCTTCCTGTCGACGAACGCGAAGGGCTGCAACGTCACCGCGACGTACCGGGCCTACAAGAAGGGCGCCGGGTTCGCGAACCCTTGCTACACGCAGATCCACCCGACCTGCATCCCGGTGTCCGGCGACTACCAGTCGAAGCTGACGCTGATGTCGGAGTCGCTGCGCAACGATGGCCGGGTCTGGGTGCCGAAGGCCGCGGCCGATTGCCCGAAAAAGCCCGGCGACGTCCCCGACGACGCTCGTGACTACTACCTCGAGCGCAAGTACCCCGCGTTCGGCAACCTATCGCCGCGCGATATCGCCTCGCGCGCCGCGAAGGAGCAGTGCGACGACGGCCGCGGCGTCGGTCCCGGCGGCCGCGGCGTGTACCTCGACTTCCGCGAGGCCATCAAGCGCGACGGCAAAGAGAAGATCGCCGAGAAGTACGGCAACCTGTTCGAGATGTACGAGCGGATCACCGGCGAGGATCCGTACAAGGTCCCGATGCGGATCTATCCGGCGGTCCACTACACGATGGGTGGGCTGTGGGTCGACTATCACCTCCAGACCACGATCGCCGGGCTGTTCTGTCTCGGCGAGGCGAACTTCTCCGACCACGGCGCGAACCGGCTCGGGGCATCCGCGCTGATGCAGGGCCTCGCCGACGGCTACTTCATCATCCCCTACACGCTCGGCAACTACCTCGCCGGCGTCCCGGCGACCTCGCTCGCGGATCCCAAGAGCGCGGTGTTCAAGACCAGCGAGACCGAGGTCAAGGCCAAGCTCGACAAGCTGCTCGGGATCCGCGGCAAGCGCTCGGTCGATTCGTTCCACAAGGAGCTCGGTCACACGCTGTGGGAGGACTGCGGCATGGCGCGCAGCCGAGAGTCGCTCGAGCGCGGGATCGCGAAGATCACGGCGCTGCGCGAAGAGTTCTGGTCGAACGTCAGCGTGCAAGGCACGACCGACTCGTTCAACCAATCGCTCGAGAAGGCCGGCCGCGTCGCGGACTTCCTCGAGTTCTCCGAGCTGTTGTGCAAGGACGCGCTCGTCCGCGAAGAGTCGTGCGGCGGTCACTACCGCGTCGAGCATCAGATCGAGGGCGAGGCCAAGCGCGACGACGCGAACTTCTGTCACGCCGCGGTGTGGGAATACACCGGCGAGGGCAACGCCCCGGCGCGCAACATCGAGCCGCTCGTGTTCGACTACGTTCATCTCGCGACCCGGAGTTACAAGTGAGCGATCTGGACCTGAAACTTCACGTCTGGCGCCAGCCCAAGCGCGACGCTGCCGGCAAGTTCGTCACCTACGACGTCAAGAAGGTCTCGACGCACGCGTCGTTCCTCGAGATGTTGGACATCCTCAACGAGCAACTCACCGAACAGGGTGAGGAGCCGGTCGCCTTCGATCACGACTGCCGCGAGGGCATCTGCGGGATGTGCTCGCTGATGATCAACGGGCGCCCGCACGGCGGCAAGAAGGCGACCACCGTGTGCCAGCTCCACATGCGGTTCTACAAGAACGGCGACGAGATCTGGATCGAGCCGTGGCGCGCGTCCGCGTTCCCCGTGATCAAGGATCTGTGCGTCGATCGCAGCGCGTTCGACCGCGTGATCGCCGCCGGCGGCTTCATCACCGCGAACACCGGCTCGGCCTGCGACGCGAACGACGTGCTCGTGCCGAAGGAGCAGGCCGACCGCGCGATGGACGCCGCGGCCTGCATCGGCTGCGGCGCGTGCGTCGCCGCGTGCCCGAACGGCTCGGCGATGCTGTTTACGGGCGCGAAGGTGTCGCACCTGCACCACCTGCCGCAGGGCCAGCCCGAGCGAGAACGCCGCGTGCTCGCGATGGTCACCGCGATGGACGCCGCCGGGTTCGGCGATTGCTCGAACCACTACGAGTGCGAAGCCGCGTGCCCCAAGGACATCTCGGTCGACGTGATCGCGGAGCTCAACCGCGACTTCGCCAAGGCAAGCTTCGTGCACCGCGATCACCACGCGAAGAGCAACAGCTAG
>JBDTEH010000332.1:0-3578 GCA_039922635.1 Kofleriaceae bacterium
AGGCCGAGCGCGAGCAGATCCGCGCCGGTCGCGCGCGGCAGACGGCGCAGCGTGATCGTGCAGGCGCCGGTGACGAGCGCGACCGCGACCAGCGGCGACACGAGGATGTGGACCCACGGGGAGCGCGCGAGCACGTAGCCGGTCGCGTCCGCGAACGCGGCATGGGCGAGCAACCAGGTCGCGATACCGCCGTCGGGATGGCGGCCGGCCCACACCCAGTGCAACCACGCGTCGCCTTGCACCGGCGTCCACCACGCGACCACCGCGTGGACGAGCACCATCGCGGCGACGCTGGCGATCAGCGCGCGCTTCATCGCCAGTACCGCCCCGCGAGCCAGCACACCTGCGGATCGCACAGGTACGCGCTGAACGTGCCGCGGCAGGCGAGCGCGATCGGCACGAGCGGACCGACGTGCTCGACGCGATCGGGCGCCATCGTCACGCGTTGCGTGTGCCCGCAGCCGACGACGAACGTGTCGACGGTCATCACCGGGACGCTCGGCTGCCACACCCGCACCCACGGGCGACCGTCCGGATCGTCGTACTGGCGGCCATCGACGAACGTCAGCCGCGACGGCGTCCAGTCGAACACGCGCACGGGGCGATGGTGCGGATCGTCGAGGCCGGAGGCGGCATCGTCGACGACGTAGCGCACGAGCGCGTGACCCGGCAGGTCGGCGATCGGGCCGAGCGTGAGGCTGCGGCGGAGCTGGACCAGCGCCCACTCCCAGAACGTCGGGATGTAGCGCGGCGTGATCTTCGCGAGCTCGTCCGCCGAGAGCGGCGGCACGAACGTCGGGGTCGCGACGAAGTGATCGGGCGGCGCGGGCTCGGACCAGTGCAGCGGGCGATCGTAATCGATCGAGTGCAGATCGTAGACCTCGTTCGCGACGTACTCGCGCAGCGACGCGTACTGGAGGTCATCGCCCCACCACCACCGGCTGCGCTTCCACAGCGCGTACGGCGGCAGCCGGACGTCCGACTTCGCCGGAGCGCGTGCGAGTAACTCCAGGCGGTGCTGGTTCTCCGCGTAGCCATCGGCGAGCACGTCGACGAACCGGACGATGTGATACGCGAACAGCACGCCGGCGACGATCGCGATCGCGCGCAACGCGCGCGCGTCCGAGCACAGCCACTCGATCACGATCGCCAGCGCCGCTGCGAACAGCACCGCGGACGCGAAGAACAGGCGCTCGCCGACGGTCGGCGACGCGAACTGCGTGCACACCATCCCGCCCGCGGCGACGATCAGCGCGATCAACGCGAGGTAGCGCGGCTTGCCGAACGCGGGCAGCGCGCGGCGCCGCCAGGCGACGAGCACGGCGAGGACCACGAGATCGATCGCGAGCTGCGCCTCGCCCAGGAAGTCGAGCACGATGCCCGCGTTGCCGGTGACGCCGCGCTCGACGAGCACCTTGAGCGGCGAGTTCTTGGTCGCCATGCCGGCGTAGCGCAGCGCCTGGCCCGGCGCGAGGAACAGCATCGGATAGCCGATGAACAGGCCGAGCGCGCCGGCGACCATCCACGCGCGCAACCGCCGCGCGCGCCACGCCCACACGATCAGCACCGCCATCGCGAGCATCGCGGTCGGGCCGGTGTGCTCGTTGCCCATCCCGGCGCACCAGCCGAGCACGAACATCAACGGCACCAGCCACGGCCGCGCCGCGCGGGCCTCGCGGGCGAGCTCGAGGCGATACGGTGCGAACAGCGCGAGCATGGTCGCGAACGACCACAGGTAGTTGGTCGCGAACGGCCGGTAGAAGTACACGATGCCGGGGATCGGCGTGATCAGCCAGATCGCGAGCTGCAGCACCATCAGCACCGCGAGGTCGCGCAGCGTCGCGTGTGGCACCCGGGCGAACGCGACGATGAACGCGAGCGGCACCAGCGCGAGCTGGACCAGCGGCGTCGCGACGAGGTGGATCCAGCGCGGGCCGTTGACGATCAGGAGCAGCACGTCGCCGATCCGCGGGTTGAAGTGGAAGTAGTTGTAGTGGCCGTACTCCCAGATCGAGGCGGCGCCGAACGCATGGTGGCGATGCCAGGTCAGCTGGTACCAGTCGTCGAGCAGCGTCGGCGTGTGCAACGCCTGGACGAAGAAGAACGCCCACATCGCGAGGACCGCGGCGGCGAACACGAGGCGCTCGGTACGGACGGTCACTTGGTGAAGCGATAGCGATACAGCGCGAAGTACGACGGCACCGCGTCGCGCCAGAACCGGATCTTCTTGCCGTCCGCGAACCCGCGCGCGACGTAGTTGACCGGCACCTCCATCGGCGAGTTGCCGTTGCGCGCGAGCTTGCAGGCGAGCTCGATGTCGAGCTCGAAGCCGTTCGAGTGCAGATCGAGCCCGTCGAGGCACTCGCTGCGGAACACCTTGAACATGGTGTTCACGTCGGTCGCGCGCTGCTGGTAGAGCACGTTGTAGGTCTTCGCGAACATGACCTGCGCGAAGTTGAGCAGCAGGCCACGCACCGGCGTGGCGTCGTACTTGCGGACCTTCCAGTCATCGAGGCCGAGGCTGCGCGAGCCGAGCACGAACATCGCCTTGCGCTGGAGCAGCGGCTCGAGCAGCGCGTCGTAGTCATCGATGTCGTACTCGAAGTCGGAGTCCTGGATCAGCACGATCGTGCCGGTGACGTGCTGCAACCCGGTGCGGACCGCGTGGCCCTTGCCGCGCGGGCGATCCTCGTAGACCACCCTCACGCCGGGGATGCCCTCGTAGCGCTGCACGATCTCGCGCGTGCCGTCGGTCGAGTTCGACTCGACGATGATGACCTCGCGATCGATCGGCAACTCCTTCGCGAGCACGGTCTCGATGACCTGTGCGGCGAACCGGTGCTCGTTGAACACCGGCAGGATGATCGAGAGCTTCTCGGTCGCGGTCGTGATCTGGCTGCGACCGAACACGGCGACGCGATTGCCGGCGCGCACCGGCACGCGCACGTCGCGCAGCGGCGTCGCCTTGGCGACGGTCGCGAGGCCCATGTTCGGGACGAGGCGTTCGAGCATCTCCGCGACGTAGCCGGCGGTACGCGTCACCGGCATCGGGTACTGGCGCTTCAACACGAGCCCGTGGCGGCCGAGCATGAGGGACAAGTTGCCCGTCGAGAGGTACGCCGACTTGGTCCCGAAGAACTGCGCCCAGCTGCGCCGCAGGATCCGCGCAGGCAGCGAATCGGCGTTCGTGTACGTGACGACGAACAGCGTCTCGGGCGGTAGCGCGGCCACCAGCTTCGCGACGACCGCCCCCGGGTCGCTGCAGCTCTCGAGGAGCTCCTGCAGGATCACGACCTGCGGGACCTTCTGCAGCAGCGCGGCGAACGGGCGCACGTCGCTATCGAGGGCGAGCCTGGCGAAGACGTCGTCGCCGATCGCGGGGACCTCGAGGCCGAGGCCGCTACCGAGTGCGGCGAACTCCGGCAAATAGCGGCCGAGCAACAACGTGCGCCGCAGCGGCGTGCCGGTCAGGTGTTCGTGATCGGCGGCGACATGGGCGAGCAACGCCTCCATATCGGAGACCATGAGCTCGCGGTCGCGCGGGTTCGAGAACGTCTGGAGCTTCGCGATATCGAAGT
>JBDTEH010000333.1:0-26478 GCA_039922635.1 Kofleriaceae bacterium
CCGCGCCACAATCGACGAAGCCCCACGGGTTGGCCCCGATGCTCGGCTTCTTGGGCACAGCGTCGCCACTCGCGAAGCGGCACGTTCGCCCCGCCCGGCTCGCGTGCTCCCACTCGGCTTCGCTCGGGAGCCGGGCGCCGCGCCAGCGCGCGATCGCATCGGCCTCGTAGTAGCTCAAGTGGCACGCGGCCTGGTCCGGATCGATCGCGCGCACACCGCCGAGCGTGTAGTGCTCGTCGCCGCGCCAGTACAGCGGCGCCGCCCAGCGCTCGCTCGCGACCGTGGCCCAGCCGTCCGATAGCCACCACCTGGGATCGCGATAGCCACCCGCGGCGATGAACTCCTGGACGTCGCGGTTCGCGAGCGCACGGGTCGCGAGCACGAATGGCTCGACGACGACGCGGTGGCGCGGGCGCTCGTGGTCGAACGCGAAGCCTTGGTCGGGCGCACCGATCTCGACGATGCCACCGCCGAACGCGCGCCAGTCCGCGCGCGTGGTGACGTTGCCGCGCCGCAGGTCGTCGCGATACGCCGGGCGTAGCGGCTGGGTGCCGAGCACGTACTTCGCGTCGGTCAGGATCAGCTCCTGATGCTGTTGCTCGTGATGGAGGCCGAGCTCGATCAGCTCCGGGGCGGCGAGCCCGTGGGTGATCGCCTGTGTGACGCGTAGATCGACGTCGGCGCGATACGCGTGGACGCGCTCCAGCGAGGGCCGCGACAACATCCCGCGGCGCGCGCGCTCGACCCGTGGCCCGAGCGCTTCGTAGTAGCTGTTGAACAGGAAGTTGAACTCCGGATCTGGAGCGCCGAGCACGACGGTCTCGAAGAACCACGTCGTGTGCGCGAGGTGCCACTTCGCCGGGCTCGCGTCCGGCATCGGCTGGACGAGCTGGTCCTCGACCGTGAGCGGGGCGCACAGCTTCACCGTGCGCGAGCGCACGACTTGAAATCGGGTCAGGAGCGAGCCATCCATGCGAGGTACGTCTCACGTCGACAAAGCAAGATACATGCAACACATACCATCTAGCACCCGTCGGGGACGTGCGCCGCGCGCAACAACCACGCCGCCGCGGCGGCCGGCGTCGCCTTGTCGTCGGCGCGATCGACCATCAGGTTCGCCTGCCGCATCAACTCCACGCTGATCGTGCCGGCGAGCGGCGCGAGCGCGCACGCGACCACGGGGTCGTCGGCGACCCGCGCGCCGAGCAGGATCATCGCGTCGTACGGCGGTAGTGCGGCGAGGGGATCGGCGAGCGTGACGAGGTCGTTCGCGGCGATCCGGCCGTCGCTCGAGAACGCCGCGATCACGTCGACCTCGCCGCGCGCGACCGCATCGTAGAGCAGCGACGGATCGAAGGTCGCGGTGCGCCCGAAGTGGAGATCGTAGGCCGCGCGCACGCTCGCCCACTCGCCGCGGCCGAACCATTCGTAGTCGCCTCCGAGCGCGAGCTCCGGCGCGTGCGCCGCGAGGTCCCCGAGTTGCTTCGCGTGCAGGCGCTCGGCGGTCGTGCGCGGGAGCGCGAGCGCGTAGGCGTTCTCGAAGCCGAGCGAACCGAGGCTGCGGATGCCACGTCGCGCGAGCCACGCCTCGACCTCGACGAGCACGCGCCAGCGCGGCGTCCCGGAGGTGCGCTTCATCTCGTTGACCCACAGCGTGCCGGAGTACTCGACGTACGCGTCGATCTGGCCGCCTTCGAGCGCGTCGAACACGACGGTCGAGCCCAGGCTCTGCGCGACGTCGGCCGCGATCCCCGCGGTCGCGAGCCGCTGGCGGATCACCTCGACCAGGATGTACTGCTCGGTGAAGGTCTTCGCGCCGATCCGAAGGTGCGTGATCTTCGCCGTCGCGCGATGCGCGGCGACCACCGGCGCCGAGCTGTCCGCCGCGCCGAGCCGTGGCAGCACCGCGAGCACGAGCACGACCAGCGCGACGAGCACGCCGCCGGCCGCCCACGGCCGTTCGCGCTGGGCGAGCGCGTGCTCGATCGCGCCGAGCACGAGATCGAGCACGATCGCGAGCCCGGCCGCCGCGATCACGCCGGCGAGGAGCATCCCCCAGTTGCGGGTCTGCAGTCCGGTGAAGATGTAGTTGCCGAGACAGATCTGGCCGACCGGGGTCGCGAGCGTCGCGGCGCCGACGGTCCACACCGTCGCGGTGCGGACCCCGGCGGCGATCACCGGTGCGGCGAGCGGGAGCTGGACGAACCGGAGCAGCTGGCCCTGCGTCATGCCGAGCCCCCGCGCGGCTTCGACGACGGCGGGGTCGACGCCGCGGAGGCCGGTGATCGCGTTGCGCAGGATCGGCAGGATCGCGTACAGCGTCAGCGCGATCACCGCGGGCGGAAAGCCGAACGGCGACAGGTGGACCCCGAGTCCGCCCGTGCCGGCGATGATCGCGACCATGAGCGCGAGCAACGCGAGGCCGGGGATCGTCTGGATCACGCCGGCGATCGCGACCACCGGCAGCGCCAGCCGCGGCCGCCCGGCGACCGCGATCGCGAGCGGCAGGCTGAGCGCGCAGGCGGCGATCAGCGCGATGAGCACGAGCTCGGTGTGAGCCGCGAGCAGCGGCGGTAGACCCCGCACGAGCTCGTTCACGCGGTGACCCCGGCGAGCTGCGCGGCCTGATGCTTCGCCATGCCCATCAGCTTCGCGACGTAGTCGTCGGCCGGCTGCGCGACGAGCTCGGCCGCGGTGCCGACCTGGCGGAGCTCGCCGCGGTACATCACCGCGATCCGATCCGCGAGCGTGAGCGCCTCGACCAGGTCGTGCGTGACCATCACGGTGGTGAGCGCGAGCTCGTCGTGGATCTTGCGGAGCTCGCCCTGCAGCGCGACCCGGGTGATCGGATCGAGCGCGCCGAACGGCTCGTCGAGCAGCATCAGCCTGGGCCGGGCCGCGAGCGCGCGCGCGAGCCCGATGCGCTGGCGCTGGCCGCCGGAGAGCTGGTCGGGGAAGCGCGCGCCGAGGTCGGGCAGGCCGATCAGCGCCAACAGCTCGACGACCCGCGCGGCCTTCGCGCGCTCGGTCCAGCCGAGCAGCGTCGGGACCATCGCGATGTTGTCGGCGATCGTGAGGTGAGGCAACAGGCCGACCTGCTGGATCACGTAGCCGATCGTACGGCGCAGCTGCACGGCGTCGCTCGCGCGCACGTCCTGGCCCGCGACGAGGAGCGTGCCCTCGTCGGCATCGACGAGCCGGTTGACCATCTTCACGAGCGTGGTCTTGCCGCTGCCGGACTCGCCGAGCACGGCGACGAATTCACCCGCGGCGATCTCGAGGCTGACGTGGCGGACCGCCCAGGTCTCGGGGGCGAACCGCTTCGAGACGTCCGCGAACTCGATCACGGATCGAGCTCGGGATAGTGCCGGAAGATCCCGGTCTCGTTGAACGGCACGCGCCGGGGCGACGCGAGGTACGCGGCGATCCGCGGTCGCGCGGCGACCCGATCGCGCAGCGCGTACAGGCGCTTCGCCGAACGCGCGCGCCGCTTCATCGCGTTCGGGAACGCGTACTCGAGGCCGCACACGACCTGGAACGCGGCGAGGTCGGCGTAGCTGATCCTCGATCCGGCGAGCACCTTGCCATTGTGCGCGAGCGTGCGCTCGAGCCAGGCGGTGAACTTCGGGATCCGCGTGGTGCGAAACGCGGTGGCGCGGAGCTGCGCGGCCGGCTGCTGGGTCTCGTAGGCCTTGTCGACCCGGAGCGGGTGATGCGTGTCGTGGACCTCGGCGACGAGATCCGCGATCGTCATCGCGATCGTCGCGGCGGCGATGCGGTCGCGCTCGCTCGCCGGGGCGAGGCCGAGCTGCTCGCCGAGGTAGCGCGTGATGTTCGCGGTCTGCGCGAGCACCAACTTGCCGGCGCGCAGGTACGGTGGTGCAAACGGGAGCACGCCGTCGAGGCCATGCTCGAGGCCGTGCAGCAGCCGCTTGATGCCTCCCGCGGTGCGCGCGACGTCGACGTACGCGGCGCCGGCATCTTCGAGCACGAGGCGCGCGAACTCGCCGCGGCCCTGGAGTCCGGGCCAGTAGAAAAGCTCGTACTTCATGACGTGATTGGTACCGCATTCGACCGCGCGCGGGTCGGTGGCGCGCCTTACGGCCACGCCGTTCGGTGAGCGCGAGCGCTCGGTGAGATATCAGGTGGATGGTCGACGCCTACACCGATCTGTTGCCATGCTGGAGAGATGTCGCGTTCGAACGTTTCACGACTCGCCGTGACCGAAGCCGCGAGCGCCGCCACGCGTGGCGACGAGCTGCCCCAGGTCAGCGTGCTGCTCGTCGACGATCGGCCGGAACAACTCACCGCGCTCGAAGCGGTGCTCGAGCCGCTCGGGCAGCACCTGGTCCACGCGCGCTCCGGCGCGGCCGCGCTGCACGCGGTGCTCGCCGAACAGTTCGCGGTCATCTTGATGGACATTCGGATGCCCGATCTCGACGGCTTCGAGACGCTCGCGCTGCTGCGCACCCGCGAGAGATCGCGGCACATCCCGATCATCTTTCTCACCGGGCTCGCCGAGCAAGAGGATCAGCTGCGCAGCTACGCCTCGGGTGCGGTCGATATCCTGCAGAAGCCGTTCGATCCCGACACGCTGCGCGCGAAGGTCGGTGTGTTCGTGCACTTGCGCCAGAACGAAGTCGCGCTGCAGCGGTCCCGTGACGAGCTCGAGAGCCGCGTCGTCGAGCGCACCCGCGAGCTCGCGACCGCGAACGCCGCGCTCGAGCTCGAGATCGAGCGCCGCAAGGAGATCGAGCGCCTGCTGATCGAGCAGGCTCATCGCGACGGCCTCACCGGGCTCGCGAACCGCAAGCTGTTGCTCGAGCACCTCCACCACGCGGTCGCG
Organism: Kofleriaceae bacterium; assembly: GCA_039922635.1. Classification (GTDB taxonomy): domain Bacteria; phylum Myxococcota_A; class Polyangia; order Haliangiales; family Haliangiaceae; genus JABFXX01. Next base: position 4,847 of record JBDTEH010000333.1, read on the forward strand.
CGGTTTCATCGCGACCAGCAGCCGCGATGCGCGGTCATGATGATCGATCTCGATCGGTTCAAGGCGATCAACGATTCACGCGGTCACCTCGCCGGTGACCGCGTGCTCGTCGAGGTCGCGCACCGGCTCGAGCGCTGCCTGCGCGAGGTCGACACCGCGGCCAGGTTCGGCGGCGACGAGTTCGCGATCTTGCTCGACGGCATCGACGCGCTCCGCGACGCGACCCGGGTCGCGGAGCGGATCCATGAGGCCCTGGCCGCGCCGATCGTGGTCGACGACGGTACGGTCACGGTCTCGGCCAGCATCGGGATCGCGGTCGTCGACCCGGGCTACGAGCGCGGCGAGGACCTGCTGCGCGACGCCGATGCCGCGCTCTATCGCGCGAAGCAGGCCGGCCGCGCCCGCACCGACGTGTTCAGCGCGGCGTGAGCCAGTCGCGCAGCCTCGCGTGGGCCTCGGCCGCGTGCGCCTCGGGGACCAGCACGACCATCGGCACGTACGAGCCGAACATCGACAACAGCGTACGCAGCCGCGTCGACTGGATGAAGTGGGGGAGGTCGCCGAGGATCTCGCGGGCGGCATCGACGAGCAAGGGATCGTGGAGCGGCCACACCGGCACGAGCTTGGCGCGGCGGCCCACCCGCGCGTCCTCGACGAGATCGGCGAGGGTCGCGGCGGCGATCACCACCATCGCCGGATCGCACACCGCGAACCACCCGCCGTGCGGTCGGATCAGCGCGAGGCCGAACAGCGCGGCGAGCGCCGCGATCGAGATCGCGACCGCGCGCAGCCACAGCGAACGATCGGCCGGCTCGAGCTTCGCGGCGGCGAGCTCGGCGCGGCGGCGGCCCGGGCGCGTCAACGCGAACGCCCACAGCACGGTCGCGATCGCCAGCACGACCAGTCCGAGCGTCAGGCTGCCGCGCAGCGTCGCCATGTGGTCGATCACCCACCGCGGCATCGCGACGCCGAGCGCGGTCAGCGTGCCGATCAGGGCGAGCGCACCGCCGTCGTGGAGCGGCGCGATGCTCGACGCGGGGAGCGGGATGGCGACCCGCCCCGGTGCGCGCACGCGCCAGCCGAGCACGCCGAGCGTGATCGCGACCGTGGCGGCAACGATCACGACCGCGAGCACCAGGGTCGCGCCAGCGGGCAGGTCGAACCACGGGATCGACCACAGCCACGCGGCGACGAAGATCACGGCGTAGCCATTGCCGAGCCCGCGCGTCGAGATCAACGAGGCCAGCACCGCGAGCACCATCGGCGCCGCCGCGAGCGTCGCGACGCACGGCCAGAACAGCTTCGGGTCGAAGATCTCGGCGCCGCCGCGATCGAGCGCCTCGAGATAGGTCACCACGAAGTACGCCTGGACCGCGGCGATCAGCACGGCGCCGATCGCGACGGCGGTCCCGAGCTTGCGGCGGCCCGCGACCGTGTCGCGTAGCGCACGCCACGGCCGGACGATCGACGCGAGGATCTCGACGGTCACGAACGCGGTCAACAGCGGCATCACGCCGAGCGCGAAGATGCTGAACTGCGCCGCATCGAGATAGGGCCGGGCGTCCGTGAGCGCGCGTCCCGCGTAGATCACGTGGTCGAGCTCGATCCGGTTGAGCCCGGGCGCGCTGATCCACGTGCCCGCGATGTAGACCAGGATCGCGAAGGCGGTCCATGCGAGCCGAGGGACGAGCCTCGTGCCGCCGGTGCCTGCGGCCGCGGCGAGCTCGGCACGGTGGCGCCGCTCGGGTCGTACGCCGCGCACGAGCCCGAAGGCGAGCATGTAGCCGAGGCCACCGGCGAGGAGCGCGAGCAGCAAGCGCGCGAGCACGCCTCGGCCACCGCCCGTCGGCGCGACCCACTGCGCGCCAGTGATCTGACCGCCAAGTGCCAAGCCGCCGGTCTTGAGCGTCTCGACCAGCGCGTCACGCTCACTCTCCATCGTACGGGGGTCGTTGGCACCCATCGTGATCTGCGCGCGCCCGCCATGGATCGCGCTGTTGATGATCGGCGCGGACTTGACCTCGCCGCCGAGCAGCATGGCGAGCTTGTGACCGGTGATGCGCGCCGTGAGATCGCCGAACACCCGCGCGCCGTGGCGGGTGAACTCGAGCGAGACGACCGGGCGGTGGGAGCTCGGATCGTAGGTGCCGGTCGCGTTCGCGATCGCGCTGCCGTCGAGCGCGGCCTCGTCGGCGACGAAATACGAGCGCCACCCGGTCCGGCGATCCTTCGCGTCTGGAATCGGTTCGGTCTGCTCGTACACGATCGTGGTGTGCGGTGGTGGCGTCCAGCCGTGGCGCTGCGCCTCCGCGAACGCGTGGACGAGCGTGTCGCGCGCGAACGCGTGCAGGTAGACGTCATCGTGGACGGGACCGCCGTCCTCGGGACGCCATTGGTCGACCTCGATCGTGGGCTCGCGCGTATCCCGATCATCGAACGCGAGCCCCAGCTCCTCGAGCTCGGCGGCGGCACGGCTCTCGATCACCTCGCGGAACTCGAGGCCGCCACCCTGCGCCAGCCGCGCGATCACGGCGGGCGCTTGGGCCTCGGTGACGTGTGGCAATTCGATCGTCCAGTGATCGCCGCGGCGATCGATCCGGACATCGTTGTCCCCGTGCTCGCTGTCGGCCCCGAGCTTCGGCTCGACACCGGGCGGCGGGGTGTACGTCGCGACCACCCCGCCGTAGCGCGCGACCCCGCTCGAGGCTCCACCGACCAGCGCGAGCGCGCGTCCCGGCAGCTCGCGCACCGCGAACAGCGCCGAGATCACCGCCGCGGCGAGCACCCCGATCACGACACCGGTGCGGTGCGCGCTGACCGCATCGGTGCTCGGGGGAGCCGCGATCCCCGAGGCCACCGCCCTGGGCACGTTGCCTTCTGTCATCGCGAGGGAGGATCCGCCGAATCAGCTTCGGTCGCAGCCTTTCCGCCGAAAATCGACGCCACCGCTATTCGCCGCGCAGCACCGCGCTCGCGTGGTCCTCGGCGCGGCGCAGCCGCGACTCGGCCTCGGGGATGGGCGAGGCCGAGGGTGGCGGGGTTTGGTCGCGCACCACCCGCTGCGCGACGACGATCTGCGCGAGCTCCTGATCGAGCTCGGCGAGCTGGGTCACGAGCTCGGCGAGCTCGGGATACCTCGCGGCCGCCGCCTTGACGATCGCGGCCGCGGTGCCCAGGCCGTGGCGCGCGGGTTGAACCTGACCCTGGCGCGCGAGCATGATCGCCTGCAGGATCGCGGCGGCGGCGGTGGCGCGGATCCGCGCGACCTCGAGTTTGATCACGACGCCTCGCGCGATCGCCGCGGGGTCGCTCGACGTCTTGTCGGAGACGAACGCCTCGCGCGTGCGCTGGCCGCTGTTACCGATCACGTCGTCGAACGTCAACGTTACCTGCACGAGCTCGGCGGTCGAGCCGGCGCCGCGCGCGATCACGGTGATCGGGATCATCAGGTCCCGCACCTCGCCGGCCGGGAGGTCTCCGATCGCCGCGAGCATCTTGCCGTCGGGGCCGGCGACCACGCCGGGCATCGCCGCGATCGTGACGCCGGGTCCGGGCTCGATCGCGAGCTGCAAGTTGCGCGCGACCGCCGTCGTCATCTTCGCGAGCTCGGCGTCGAACACCGTGGCGACCTCGGCGGCGGTGGCGAGGTAGTGAAAGGCGCCGCCGGTGTCGCGCGCGAGCTGCGTCATCAACGTGGTGTCGTAGTCGATGCCGAACCCGAGCGAGGTGATCGACACGCCGGCCTGACGGATGTTCGCGACCAGCGCGGGGAGCTGCGCGCTCGAGTTCGGTACGCCGTCCGACAACAGCACGATCCGGTTGATGCCATCGGGCAGGTACCCGGCGCGGAGCTGCGCGAGCCCGGCGGTGAGGCCACCCGCGAGGTCGGTGGTCCCGGTCGCGTGGAGGCCGGCGATCGCACGATCGATCGCGAGCCGGTTGTCGCGGCGGATCACGACGTTCGGCACGAGGACCTCCGCCTTCGAATGAAACACCACGACCGCGAGCCGGTCGCCGTCGCGGAGCTTGGCCGCGAGCGCGCGAGCGCTCGCGCGAAGCGCATCGATCGCGGCGCCTTCCATCGAGCCCGAGGTGTCGAGCACGAGCGCGAGATCGAGCGCGGCGCGGCGGGCCGGCGGCAGCTCGCTCGCCGTGATCCGCACGCGAATGCCGAGCTCGGTGGACGCGTTCGCGAGCACCAGCGACGCGGTCGGCGAGGCGGTCATCTCGACGAGCTGCGGGTCGGTCACGGCCGCGAGCGGGGCACCGCGGGCGATGATGGTCGAGGTACGGTGGGGGTGGGCGCAGGCCACCAGGGTCGAGCACAACAGCAGCCAAGGGAGATGCGTTCGAGGTGTCATGTCGTGTTGCACGCACCGGGCATGCGAACGATCCGTGTAAGAACTGACCGGTTCGCGCGTTAGGGCGCCGCTGCAGGGCATCTCGACGTGATGAAGATCGATGAGTTGATGGCATGCTCGAGCGGGTCGCTGCCATGCTGACCAAGATGATCGGTCCCTGATCGTCAAGGGGGGCGATCACGATCACGGTAGCGTTCCCGTTCCCGTGCACGGCCACGATCACGGGGCCGATCACGATCACGGCCACGGCCACGGCCACGGCCACTCAGGGACAGGCTAGTTCGCGAGCGTGGGCAGGGAGGGGACCGAGACCACGGCGGTCGACGCGTGCTTCGCGTTCTCCGCGATCGCGGCGTTCGCGAACCGGCGGACGTCGACGAGGAAGTCGACCGCGAGCTCGGGTGCGAACCTCGTGACCGTGGTCGCGGCGAGCTGCTCGAGCTTGTCCTGGGTGCGCCACTCGTTCTCGCGCCGCTCGGCGTGGAGCGCGCGCCGGGTCGTGAACATCAACAGGCCGGTCTTGACGTCGAACATCGTCGCCTCGATGTAGCCAAAGACCTCCTGCGATTGGCCCGGCAGGAATGCCGCGCCGATCACGGTCGCATATCCGACCGCCCACGGGTTCGCGTGGTGCGAGGTCGCCAGCACCTCGCGATACAGCACGACGTAACGCAGCCGGTACCGCGCGGCCGCCTCGCGCAGCGCCTCCATGCCGAGCGCGCCCGACGGGATCGGCATCATCTCGGTGACGAGCGAGAACGCGGCATCCTTGCGCAGGGAGTGGACGAGCGCACCCATGCCGGCGGGTACGCGCTGGAACTCCGGGCTCGGGCCGCGCCAGTCGGTGGCGGTGACGATCGGCAACACGCCGACCCGCGACGGCAGATCGAGCTCGATCGGCGACGCGAGGATCTTCTGCAACGCGTCCTCGGAGAGCTGGCCGTTCGGATCCTTGGCGAACACCGAGCGTTCGAGCGGCGCCGCGCTCAGCGTCGGTGCGGCGGCGGCGGGCATCGCCGTCGAGGCCATCTTCATGTTCGCAGCACAACCGAACATCGCGCAGACGATCAAGGCAAGGCGCATCATGAACGTTCAACGCAGCCAGCGAGCGCCGCTTACAGCGATGCGACCGGTCCGGGCGCTCCACGGCGAGAGCCGCGGGCTACGCGTAGGTGTTGATCGTCGAGCCTTCGCCGTGGACACCCACCGGAGGCGCCTCGGCCTCGGCGATCAGCTTCACCGCCGCCTCACCCTCGGCCTTCGCCGCCCCCTGGCGGAGCTTCTCCACGCCGACCGCGTACTGCATACCCACCGGATCGGATCCCGAGATGTCCATGACAGCCAACTCGGCCGGATCGAGTGAATGTACAGTCTCCGGATGCGCGCAGACCTCCAGGCGAAGCTCGAGCGGCTCGACCCGATCGTCGTGACCTCGTTCCGGGTGCTGTCCGGGCTGATGTTCGTGTGCCACGGCCTCCAGAAGGTGGTCGGAACGTTCGGCCTCGATCACGCGCTCCCGATCGCCAGCCAGTACGGCATCGGCGGCGTGATCGAGATCGTCACCGGCACGTTGATCGCACTCGGTCTGTTCACGCGCGCCGCGGCGTTCGTCGCGGCCGGCCAGATGGCCGTGGCGTATTTTCAGTTTCACGTCGGCAAGACCGGCAAGATCCTGCCGATCCAGAACGGCGGCGACGACACGGTGCTGTACTGCTTCTGGTTCCTGGTCCTGGTCGTGCGCGGTGGCGGGCCGTGGTCCCTCGACGCGAAGCGCGCCTAGAACGCCAGCTGGTACAGCCCGTCCTCGGGCTCGCCGATCGCGATGTTCTTGAACGTGAACACCTCGCCGGGCAGGCCGATGTTGGTCTCGACGGTCGGGAACTTGAGGCCCTGGACCTCGGTAACGCCCGAGCTCCGGTAGCCGATGTTGCCACTCGGCAAGATGATCTCGAGCCGCGCGATCACGAACGTCTGGGGATCGATATCGATCTGGTACGACGTGCCGGCGCGGGCCTTGTCGTTCGGATCGAACGTGAGCTTCAGCACTTCGAGCGGGCCGGTGTCGCCCTGGGCCTTGCCGACGTAGTCGAGGTGCGAGCCGACCTCCTCGAGCAGGAACGCGGCGCACAACACGGCGCTGTCGAACTGCCAGCGTTCGACCGCGACCTTGACCGCCTTCTCGGTTTGCTTCGGATCGAGCTTCTGCTTCTTGCCGGCCATCTCCGCGTACGCCTCGGCTCCTTCGCCGTAGAGCTCGCGGCGCACGACGATATCGCCGTCGCTCTGGATCAGCCGGCCGTACGCGCGCGCATTCCAGCGGTCCCACCCCTCTTCACCGTCGAACACCTGCTTGCCGTCGTTGGCGATCGTCTCGCCCCACCGGAGCTGCTTGACCGCGTTCCACTTGTCCATCCCGCCCGCGGCGGCGACCACCTTGTCGGCGATCTCGACCGCTTTCGGATCGGACTTCGCGCGGTCGAATGCCGGGGCCGCGTTCGGATAGCGCGCCATCGTGGTGCGTGACGGCGCGCAGCTCGTCGCGCACAGAGCTGCCAACAAGATCGCTTTCATGCGCGGACCATAACACCGGGCGCTCCCAGCGCGCTGGCGCGGCTACTTCGGCGTCGGGAAGCCACACAACCGCGCGCGAGGTCGCGCCGAAAACGCAACGCGGCTGTAGGCGAACCTACAGCCGCAACATCTTACCCGCGCGAGTCACGGTGGCGGACTCGGTGGCGCTGGGGACTCGGCACGTGAACCGAGTCCCCGTCGACCACGGGTTACTTCGTCTTGAGGTACTCGGTCAGCGCGGCCTTGTCGGCCGTGGACAAGTTCCAGCCGAAGTAGTGGCCCTCGTTCTCGATCAGGTCGGGACACAGGTTCTGCAGCGGGTTCGCCGGATTGAGGTTCGCGAACAAGGCGACCGGCGTACCAGTGGGCAGGGTCAGCGAGACACTGCCGAGCGACACCTGGATCGAGGCGGACGTCTTCTGGATCGAGCCGAGCAGATTGCGCTTCCACGGATTGAGCAGCTGATCCATCGCGTCGTTGTACGCCGCGAGCCGGCCCGCGACCGACGGATCACCGTTGTACGTGCCGAGCCGGTTGTTGTGGAAGAACGGTGCGGTCGCCCACACGCTGAGCAGCGGGACGTCGCGGTAGTAACCCGGACCGCCCGTAGGACGCTGCTTGTACTGATCGGAGGAGAAGTTCTGCCAGATATGGCCGGCGGCCCAGTTGGTGCTGCGGGCGCGGCACGAGTTCGTGCCGATCTCCGCCATCGGGTGGATCAGGTCGTCCGACAACACGTCGTGGAGATCACCTTCGCCATTGGAGTGGCAGCCCGCGCAGTTCTTGTGGAACACGGTCTGGCCACGGGCGAGCTTCGAGTGATCGATATACGCGTCGCCGCCGGGTGCGTCTTCGAGCTTGGCGGGGACCTGCGAGGCCATGAACGCGCACTCGTCGGTGACCGCGGCCTTGGCGTCGCTGTACGCCGGGCACGCCGCGGTGCACTCCGCGTCGTCGATCGGCGTCTGCGTACCGCCGGGGCCGTTCGCGAGGTGCGGCACCATGCACTCGGCGGCGCACATGCCGATGTTGAAGTAGACGCGCAGCGCCGCGGCCTCGCAGCCCGCGTCATCTTCGCCGCCTTGGCCAGCACGGTGGGCCGAAATGGGCAGGCCGTGATCCGTCAGGTTGAAGAACGGGCGGTCGGGCAGGTTGAAGAACTGCGTGATGATGCCCGGGTTGTTGATGCCGTCGGACTCGATCGCGGTCGTGTCGACGGTGCCAGGCGCCCAGGTGTCGAACACCTGCTTGCGCGGATCGTGCGCCGAGAGGTGGCCGCCGAACAGCTTGCCGATCTGGATGTACTGGTTACCGACCGTGGCGTGGATGTTCGCCCACGCCGGATGGTTCGGATCGGCGGGCGGGTTCGCGGGATCGAGGCCCGCGTGGCAGGCCGCACACGCGACGCCGACCAGCACCTTGGGCCCGGTCGGGGTGAGCACGATCTTCTTGCGCACGCCGACGACGCCGGCCGACTCCGGATCGGCGCACCGATCGAGGTAGCCGGTGGTCGCGTCGCCCTGGGTACAGTCCGGATCGTTGATCAGGCCGTAGTTCGTGAACCGGGTGTCGCGCGATGACGTGATCGCCGAGTCGATGCCGAGCGCCAGGTTGAAGGGTGGCGCGGGTAAGATCTCGCTGAAGAACTGCTCCCCGCCGAACGTGCTGTTGAACCAGACGTCATGGCCGTGCTGGAGCTGCGGTGTCAGCGCCTGGGTGGCCTCGCCCGTGGTCTCGTCGACGCCACAGCCGACGACGAGTGGGCCGACGAGTGGAGCGAGTAGGATCAGTCCAAAAACACGAGATCGCATGCGGTGTCTCCCTCTGTGAAACCAAAACCACCATCAGGCCGGGCAGATGTAGGCGTCAACGAGTAAGGATTGTTGGGAGACCAACGATTCGAACATCGACAGAGCCGCGTACGAGCGGGATCCGCAGCGTACGTGTGGGCGGCTCGGCGCTGATTCGCGCTGTTCTCGTGGATACGAGCGTGAGCCGTCTTTCAATCCGGCCGCGACCATCCGCTCCGTCAGCGGATCTCGAGCTTGTTGCCGATCGCGAGCAGGCGTTGATGCAGCGCGTGCGCTTGCTCCGCGAGCTCGGGGAGCTCGGCGGCGCGAGCGTCCTGCGCGAGCAGCGCGGCGCGCTCGGACAGCCCGAGCACGACGGCCGACATGCGGTCGCGGCCGCCGCCGATGCCCGAGCCGGGCTGGGGCGAGGAGAGCTCGTCATTGAGCTTGCCGACCTCGCCCGCGATCGCGTGCAGCGCGGTCATCAGCTCGGCGAGCTTACCATTGCGCGCTTGCAAGGCGGGAGCGCGCGCGAGGATGTCCGACGACAGTCGCTGCTGATGATCGCGGGCCGCGGCCACCGCGGCGACCAGCTGCTGCCCGGCGTCCTGTAGCCGCTGCTCGGTCTCGGCGAGCTCTCCCAGCGTCGCGTTCGCGCGCTCGAGGTGTTTGAGCGTATCGAGCGGGGCCTTCAAGAACACCTCGCCCAGTCTGGTGTAGGCGGCCAGCGCGGCGTCAAACGTGCCGGCGGCCTCGGTCAGCGGGGAAGGCTCGAGCTTGGCCATGGCGAAGGGTACCGCTATGAGATACTCGAAACGTGAGGAACCGCGTCTTGGCGCTCGTGGTTGGCGTCGCTGGTGCCGCTGGCGTCGCGTGCGGCGGTGGCCATCAGGGTGGCGACGGCGGTGACGACGGCGGTGGCTCGACCGCGGACGCCGCGATCCCGGCCGCGACGTGCACACGCCCTGCGCTGGTCGATACGTCATCACCGACCACGACCGTCGGCGATGGCAGCTCCACGAGCTGTACGGCCGCGGCGTTGCAAGCGGCCGCGACGGTGGGCGGCACGATCGTGTTCAGCTGCGGTGGTCCGATCACGATCACCGTCACGATGCCGATCACGTTCACCAAGGAGACGGTGCTCGACGGTGGAGGCACCGTCACGCTGAGCGGCGGCGCTAGCTCGCGGATCCTCTACCTCGACTCGGACTACAACACGGCGACCCCGCGGCTCACGGTGCAGCGCCTGAGCTTCGTGCAGGGCAAGAGCCCGATGACCGGCGCCGACACCGCGCAGGGCGGCGGCGCGATCTATCGCGACGGCGGCAGCCTGACCGTGCTCGATTGTAACTTCGACGACAACCACGGACCGATGGTCGGCCAGGACGTCGCGGGGGGCGCGATCTACGGGTTCGGCGGCGGCGAGACCGTGATCGCCGGCAGCACGTTCACGAACAACTCGGCGAGCGATGGCGGCGCGGTCGGCAGCCTCAACGGCGATCTCACGATCATCGACAGCACGTTCACGACCAACGCGGCGACCGGCACCGGCGGCAACCCGGGGAACGGCGGTTGCGGCGGCGCGATCTACATGGACGGCGGCAAGGAGGCGGCGTCGCTGTGCGGTGTGAAGATCCAGAATAACCGCGCGGGCGCGATCGGCGGCGGCGTGTTCCGGGTGTCGAACGATCACACCGGGTCGTTCGCGATGGATCGCTCGACCGTCGACGGCAACCAGGTCACGCCGACCGGCTCGGGCAACGCCGGCGGGCTCTACCTCGAGGGCCTCGCGCTCGCGATCACGACGAGCACGATCTCGCGCAACCAGGCGTTCTACAACGGCGGGATCTGGATCAACACCGACACCGTCGAGATGTCGAACGTGACGATCGCGGAGAACACCGCGTTCGGCAGCAACGGCGGCGGCATGTGGCTCGGGAACATGCCGACCGGCACGGTGAAGAACTGCACGATCGCGAACAACAAGTCGAGCGCGTCGGGGCAGGTCGCGGGCGCGATCTTCGGCGGCGGGCTCACGCTCGTGAATACGCTGATCGCGGGGAACTCGGCGATGTACACGCCGAACTGCGACAAGCAGCGCACCGACGGCAGCGGCAACCTACAGTTCCCCGGCTCGGCGCCGTGCACGACCGCGCCGGTGGTCGCCGATCCGCTGCTCGGCGCACTCGGCGATCACGGCGGCGACGTCGAGACGATGGTGCCGGGCGCGGGCAGCCCGGCCAAGGGCCTCGGTACCGACTGTCCACCGACCGACGCGCTCGGAACTCCACGACCGACCGCGTGCACCGCGGGCGCGGTCGAGGCCCCCTGAGGGCATGACCGCGCGAGACGCGCGCGATGGGCTGGCCCGGTGGGCTATACCTCGCGTACGGCATGAGCGACGACCCGCGCGAGCTCGATGCGATCGTGATCGGCTCGGGTCCCAATGGCCTGGCCGCGGCGGTCGCGCTCGCGCGTGCGGGCCTCGCGGTGCACGTCGTCGAGGCGCGCGACGAGCTCGGTGGCGGCACCCGGACCAGCGAGCTCACGATCCCGGGGTTTCTTCACGACGTGTGCTCGACGGCGCATCCGACCGGCGCCGTGTCACCGTGGTTTCGCACGCTCGAGCTCGAGGCCCACGGCCTCGAATGGGTGCGCTCGCCGGCCGCGGTCGCGCACGTACTGCCCGACGGTCGCGCGATCACGCTCGAGGCGCTCGAGGCCACGATCGCGCAGCTCGGCGATGACGGAGATGCCTACCGCGACTTGATGGCCCCGTACCTCGATCGGTTCGACGAGCTGTTGCCGATGTTGCTCGCACCGCTGCGCGTGCCTCGCCACCCGTGGCTGTTCGCGAAGTTCGGGATGGACGCGATGCGCTCGCTGACCGGGCTCGCGCGCGCGAGGTTCACCGGCGAGGCCGCGCCGGCCTTGCTCGCCGGGATCGCCGCGCACACGCTGGTGCCGCTCGACCAGCTCGCGACCGCCTCGGTCGGGCTCGTCCTCGCGCTGATCGGTCACGCGCACGGTTGGCCACTCGCCCGCGGCGGCTCGCGCGCGATCAGCGACGCGCTCGCGCGGTTGTTCACGAGCCTCGGGGGCACGATCGAGCTCGGTCACGAGGTCCGCTCGCTCGCCGAGCTGCCGCCCGCGCGTGCGTACCTGTTCGATACGTCGCCGCGCCAGCTCGCCGCGATCGCCGGCGATCGGCTGCCGGCGCGCTATCGCGCGCGACTCCTGGCATTTCGCCACGCACCTGGCGTGTTCAAGATCGACTGGGCGCTCCACGGTCCGGTGCCGTGGCGCGACCCGAGGTGCGCGCGCGCCGCGACCGTCCACCTGTCGGGCACGCTCGACGACGTCGCCGCCGCGGAGGCGGCCACGTTCGCCGGCCGGGTCGCCGATCCGCCGTTCACGCTGGTCGTGCAGCCGTCGCTGTTCGATCCGACGCGCGCACCGGCCGGCAAGCACGTCGCATGGGCGTACGGTCACGTCCCGGCAGGTTCGACCGCCGACGCGACCGCGCGGATCGAAGCCCACATCGAGCGCTTCGCGCCGGGCTTTCGCGATCTCGTGATCGCCCGCGCGACGCTCGGTCCGGAGGACCTCGAGGCCTACAACGCGAACTACGTCGGCGGCGATATCACCGGTGGCCTGGGCGACCTCACCCAGCTGCTGTTTCGTCCGGTCGTGCGCGCCGATCCGTACGCGACTCCCGCCCGCGAGCTCTACCTGTGCTCGGCCTCGACGCCGCCGGGCGCCGGCGTCCACGGCATGTGCGGCTACTGGGCAGCGGCGAGCGTGCTGCGCCGGGTGTTTGGCAAGCCGCCCCCGCACTGCGGGGCTCCTCGGTAGGTCATCGACGGCGGCGGCGGCGGACGCTGACGGCGGCGATCCAGATCGCGAGGGCCGAACCGGCACCGCCGCCACCGGCGGCCGCGCAACCCGTGCCAGCCTCGCCAGCCAAATCGTCGGCGGGATCGTCGGCGAACGGACTCTCGACATCGCCGCCATCATCGGCTTTACCGAGACAGAGCACGTGCGACTTGATGCACGACGGCGGTCCCTGCGTGACGTCGACCGTCGGCCGCGAAGTCGCGCTCGATAACACGCGCTCGTCGCCGTGGCAGATCGCATCCCCGACCGCGGCGGGCTGCCCGGCCAGGCCCGCGGCAAACGCGGTGCGCAGCGCGGGCGCGACCACCGCGTCGTTCCAGGTCCGGTCGATGCCGTCCCAATCGGCGGCACGACTCAGAAAATCGCAACCGTCGAAGGGGCCCGGCAGGTAGCGGCGCGCACACACCGGGGTCTGCGGCTGCGAGCCCTGGTCCGGCGCCGGCGGGCAGCTCAGCATCCCGAGCTGCGAGCCCACACCGGCATCGCGGATCGCGGACGCCACCGTCGCGAACAGCGCGTCACTCTCGACGCGGGCACACGCGATCGCGTCGCTTTGGACATCGGGGCTGGTCGCGGTGCCGTCGCAGAAGTCGCCGAGCGAGAACCACGCGTGCTGTGGGTTCGGCATGCCGTGGTGCGCGCAGTCATCCTGCACGGTGTGAAGCGCGCGACCGATCGCCGATGCCACGGCGCCCGCATCGGTCGTCGTGCGGGAGCGCGCGAACGTGGCGATCGTCGTGCGCAGATCCTGCCCGAGCGTCCACATCCGGCCCGAGGTCTGATTCGCCGCGGTACACGCGGTCTGGTCGTCGTCGATCTGGGCGTGCGCGCGGAGGTCGTCCCACTCGCGCTGATCCGTGTTGTAGTCCTCGGTCGCGATCCGGGTGCACAGGTCCGTCGCGAGTCCAGCGGTGCGGCAGCTCTGCAGGGCCACGCTCGCGTGGGTCGAGGGTTTGAGCGCATATGCGGGCAACGTGAGCCAGCCAAGACCGACGAGCCCGACCACGATGACCACCCGGGTTTCCATGCGGCCGCCCATCGCAGGGGCCGTGCCAGCGTCCGCTCGTGCCGGATCGGCAGGTTACGGCGCGGCCCGGGTTGCCTGGCCACTCGGCTGGCCGGGTTTCATCGCGCTACGTGCCGACCGACTGACCACTGGGTTAGCCGGCGGGTCGCGCTGACATGCACGAGTGGTCCGCCAGGTTTCGCACGGTTGTGCAGGACCACTTCGTGCTTCAGGGGCGTGGATGCGCCTCTGCCTCCTGCTCGTGATCGCGCTCGCTGCCTGCGCGACCGCACCGACCGACTCCGACTCCGATCGCGATCCGTACTCGCCAGGCCTGTCGAGCTACGAGCACGTGTTCCACGGCGTGCCGGCGAACGGCTCCTTGCCCGACATCGGCAAGGCCGACGCCGTGTACCCGGTCAAGTCGACCGAGCTGCTCGCGTTCCAGTCGCCGGTCAAGGACCAGAACGAGCGCGGCGTGTGCACGATCTTCACCACCACCGGCTTGATGGAGAGCCTCTACATCAAGGCCGGGCTGGCGGACCCGAGCTTCTCCGAGCAGTACTTGCAATGGGTGGTGAAGTCGCAGCTCGGCATCCTGCCCAACGCGGAGGGCTCGAACGTCGCGAACAACGTCGACGCGATCCACGAGTTCGGCATCGTCGCGGAGTCCGTCGATCCATACCGTGGCACCCAGTGGACCGCCGCCGACGATCCGGACTGCAAGCCCGACGGCACCGAGACCCAGGAGTTGCCCGCCAAGTGCTGGACCCAGGGCGATCCGACCGAGGACATGAAGGCGGCCAAGAAGTACACGCTGCCGCACGGCAAGTTCCTCAACACGGCCGACCTCAAGGCGCACATCACGAGCGAGCACACGCCGGTCGCGATCGGCATCGACTTCTTCTACCAGGCGTGGAACCACGGCCTGTCGACCTTGCCGATCGATCGCGAGGAGATGCGCAAGGGCGTCGTGCGGTTCCCGAACGACACCGACGTCACGGAGAGCCACAAGCAGAAGGCCGGTCACGGCATCCTGATCGTCGGCTGGGACGACGACTACGAGGTCGATAACGTCGGCGCAGACGGCAAGCCGGTCCTCGATGCGAACGGCCAGCCGACCCGTCAGAAGGGCTTCTACATCTTCAAGAACAGCTGGGGCACCGACGTGTTCGGGGTCGATAGCGACCTGCCGCACGGCTACGGCTACATCAGCGAGCAGTACGTCGCGAAGTACGCGACCGCGTACGTCACGAGCATCCCGGTGCTCGACTCGCAACCCGCGGGCCCGCCGCCGCCCGCGCAGTGCGACTTTCAGTGCTCGGACTATGGCTTCGCGGCCGGCCAGTGCGAGCAGGGCGTGCGCTGCGACGACAACGGCCAGTGCCTGACGAGCGATCCGACCTGCAACTGAGGCTCGCGCGCTGCGCCGAGCACGCGGCCAGCATCGCGAGGGCGAGCAGCTTCATGCGGCGACGCTAGCGCGCGTGCGGCGCTGGTACGCAGCGGTACATCCGTGGACGACGACCGCGATCATCCCGCAGGCGAGCACGCGGCCGCGGCGGGCCAGCGCGAACGCGGTCGCGGCCGGTAGCGGTACACCGAGCCCGGTCAACACGAACGCGGCGGTGCCCTCGACCACGCCGAGCCCCTGCGGGAGCATGAAGCCGAGAAAACCGGCGGCGTTGAGCGTGCCGTCGACGAACAGGATCGTCGCGGCGTCGGTCGGTGCGGAGATCAACGCGAGCAGCAGCGCGGTCTCGCAACCCTGCAACACGCGCGTCCCCGCGAACCACGCCAGCGCGCGCACGAACGTCCGGACCGGCAGGGGCGCCGGCTCTGCATCGTGACCGGCGAACGCGCGCCCGACGAGCACGCCGAGCCGGCCGGGCACGCGCGAGATCATCAGCGCGAGCAGCACCAGCCCGAGCGGTAGCGCGACCGCCGCATAGACCAGCCACGCGTGCGGTGCGGGCACCGCGACGAGGACGACGCCGAGCGCGCAACACGCCGCCGAGACCACAAAGCCCAGGCCGTTGTCGATCAACCGATCGCGGACCAGTGCGGTGAGGCTCTGCTCGACGCTCAGGTAGCGGCCGAGGATCCGCAGCTTGAACGGCTCGCCGCCGACCCCGGCCAGCGGGATGACCCCATTGTAGCCGTCGCCGATCCAGCGCAGGCGATACAGCGCGTGCCACGGGGCGACGCCTCCGATCACCGCCGAGAGCGCGCTCGTGCGCGTCGCGAACCACGCCGCGGCGATCACCGGGGACACCACGACGAGCGGTCCCATGGCGGTGACCGCACGCGCGATCTGCGCGAGCGGCGTGCGCGTCACCACGTACGCGAACAGCGCGAGCCCGATCGCGAGCCACGCTCGGATCAGGTGCTTGCGCACTAGCTCTCGCGGCGGCGGCCGAGCGCCCAGCCGAGCATCTTGTCGGTCCGAGCCTCGAGGAAGCGCGCGAGCCGGTGATAGTCGCTGCCGACCTTGATCAGCCGGACCTCGGTCCTGAGCGTGTTCGGATCGACGAGCTGCTTGAACGGCACGTACGTCAGCTCGAGCTGGCCTTCGACCGAGACCATGTGACCGTCGAGGTTCTCCTCGACCAGCGCGCGATACGCGCCGATCCCGAGCTGACTGCCGAGCATCACGTCGAACGCGTGCGGCGGAGCGCACCGCGATTCGTAGCCGAGCTGGAGCCCGGTGACCTTCTTCTTGCGCTTGCCGAGCTCGGAGTAGCGCTTCTGGACCAGGCCCGCGACGTGCTTGCCGAAATCGACGCGACCGAGCGAGACGTGGCCGTGCTCGTCGCGCGGCAGATCCTGGAGCTGCGCGTTCGGCAGCATCTCGGCGAGGCCCTCGGCGAGCACGACGGTGCCGTAGTGCTTGCCGCGCTGCTCGCGCTGCATGATGAGGTCGACGATCCGATCGACGAGCGCGTCGAGCGAGAGCTTGGGTCCGGGCTCCTCCTTGGTCGCCGGCGCGACGAGTGCGCCGTGGACATCCTCGACCGCGATCACGAGCGTTGCCTCGCCGGCGATCGCCACGCCATACGACAACCAGCCGGCTTTGCGGCCCATCGTCTCGATGATGAAGTAGCTCGACGTCGCGATCGCATCGGCGCGCAGGTTCTGGATCTCCTTGGCCATGACGTCCACGGCGGTGAAGAACCCGAACGTGAAGTCGATGCCGGGGTAGTCGTTGTCGATCGTCTTGGGCAGGTGGATGATCTGCACCCGCTTGGCGCCCGCGGGCAGCCGGCGCTGCAGCTCGTACAGGAAGTTCGCGGTCTTGAGCGTGTCGTCGCCGCCGATCGAGATCAGCGCGTCGATGTCGAGATCGACGAGCGCGTTGTAGATGTTGCGCAGCTTGACGGTCTTGTGCGGATCGTCGAGATCGGCGGGCTTCTGGATCGCGGCGCCGGGGTTCGTCCGCGCCGTGCCGATCACGATGCCGCGCGAGTTGCGCAGGCCGGCGAGGTCCTTCTCGGCGAAGATCCGGTAGTGCTCGTCGGGCAGCAGGCGGTGGCTGACCGGGTGGTAGTCCTCGAGGTTCGAATAGCCGTGGAAGAACCCGACGACCGAGCGGTCATCGGAGAGGAACGACATCGCGGCCGAGGAGATCACGGCGTTCGCGGCGGGGGCGGGACCACCGGAGAAGATCAGCGCGACCCGCTTGATGTGGTCGCCTTTCGGGACATCCGTCATTGCGCCGCACGGTAGCGCGCTTGCACGCCTTCGACCATCTGGCGCGCGATCGGATGATAGCCGGCACGGTTTCGCGCGAACAGCGCTTCGCCCTGCGCGCGGGTCTGCGGATCGGCGGCCAGCGCCGTGTAGAGCGGGCGCAGGTACTTCATCCGGCCGACCTCGGCGACGACGCGCTCGACGCGCGGCAGCACCGCGAGGTGCCCGGACTTGAGCGCGAGGGTCAGCCAAGGAACGAGCACGTCGAAGTTCGCGCGGTCGGTGAGCTGGAACTGGTGATCGAGCTGGCGCAGCGCATCGTGCGCGGCGGGCCGCGGATAGGTCTCGAGATACAGCGCCCACTCGGTGGCGGACCACTTCACGCCGGCCGGTGGTAGGTGCGCGCCGAGCTCTTCGATCGCCGCGAGCCGCGCCGAGCGCGCGGTCACCGCGTTCGGGGGGAGGCCTTCGCCGTCGAGCCACACCGGGGCGTCGACCTTCGCGAGCGCGCCGGGCAGGCCGGCCTCGATGTGGGCGACGAAGTCCTCGGTCGTGATCGCGCCGAACCGGAACGTGTCGAGGTACGTGCGCAGCCACGCGACGAACGCGGGGCGGCCGACCGCGGCCTCGATCGCGGTCAGGAACATGTAGCCCTTCTCGTAGGGCACGAGCGAGTAGCACTCGTCGGGATCGATGCCCTCGAGGTGCGTGCGCAGCTTGGTCATCGCGGGCGTGTCGTGGAAGCGCTCGATCGATTCGTCGAGCTCGCGGCGGCCGAGCGCGGCCGATAACGCGGCCATCTCGGCGCCTTCGAGCGCCTCGGTGATGCGGCGCTCGGCGTACATCGTGAAGCCTTCGTTCAACCAGAAGTGCTCGGCGTTCGCGTTGGTGACCAGGTTGCCCGTCCACGAGTGCGCGAGCTCGTGGGCGACGACGGAGACCAGCGAGCGATCGCCGGCGATCACGGTCGGCGTGAGGAACGTCAGCCGCGGGTTCTCCATGCCGCCATAGGGAAACGATGGTGGCATCGTCAGGATGTCGAAGCGCTCCCAGTCGTACGGGCCGAACAGCGCCTCGGCGGCGCCGATCATCTGCTCGACCTCGGCGAACTCCCACGCGGCCGCGTCGACGACCGCGGGTTCGGCCCACACCCGGCAGCGCGGCGACAGGTCGCGCGACGCCAGATCTCCGACCGCGAACGCGAACAGATACGGCGGAATCGCCTGGGGCATCTCGAACGCGTGCGTCGCGAGGTCTCCGTTGTCGTGGCGCCCGCGATCGGCGGCCGCCATCACCGCGCGCAAGGCCTTGGGGATCGTGAGCTCCGCGGTGTAACGGACGCGCAGGCGTGGCGTGTCCTGCAGCGGGATCAGCGAGCGCGCGTGGATCGCCTGACACTGCGAGAACAGATACGGGTGGACGCCGCCGCGGGTCTGCGCGGGCGCGAGCCACTGCAACGCGGACGCCTCGGGCGAGGTCGCGTAACGGATCTTGATCGAGGCGGTGGGCTCGGGCAGCTCGATCGAGAGCCGCGCTCCGAGGAAGGGCTCGGGCTCGTGCAGCGCGAACGCGAGCGCGTGGCCATGCGCGTCCTCGACCGCGTCGATCGCGAGGTCCCGGGTGTCGAGGTCGAGCGTGCCGGCCTTGGCCTCGGCGAACCGCAACACGACCTCGGCGGCGATCGTGTGGGTCGCGAAGTCGAGGTGCGCCTCGAGCGCGAACGAGACGGTCTGCGGATGGGTGTCGTCGGCGTAGGAGTGCGGATCGAGACGGGCCATGGGGCGCAGCATCACACACGAGCGGCGAGGGTGCGACCCGCAGGGAAATCGCGATGATCGACGAGGTCGGGCGCGTCGCTGTAGGTGTTCGTGCGCGCTGTAGCTCGGGTACGCACCGGATAGCGTTCTTCGACGACGAACGATCGAATCACGCGGCGTGTTACGGTTGAACGTGCGCGCGCTGCTCCTCGGGGTCGTGATCGTGGTCGTGGGTTGTGGACATGCTCGGCCGATCGCGGTGACGCCCGCGCCGAAGATCAAGCTGCTCACGCTGCCCGCGGAGAGCGACGCGTTCCCGGAGATCGCGAAGGCCGCGACCTCGGCGCTCGCGCACGCGAAGGTCGCCGGTGTCGACGAGCAAGCAACGTCGAAGGTGTCGATCGAGGTGGTCCAGCTCTCGATCGAGTGCGTCGATCCGACGGCGACTTGCTACGCCGCCGCGGCGAGATCGCTCGCCGCGAACAAGCTGCTGTTCGCGCAGATCGACGTCGACGGCGAGCAACCGAAAGTCTCGGTCACGTTATTCGACGGCGCGTCGAAGCAACCCAGGACCATCGAGCACACGTTCGCGAGCGAAGCCGCCGCGGTCGCCGGGCTCGACGGGCTCGTCACGGAGGTGACGCGATGAGCAACGAGCACGCCGATGTCGTCGAGATCGATGCGATCGCCGGCGAGGAATGGGATCACGATCAACACACGCCGGTCCAGGTCGAAGCGAACCTCGCCGAGCTCGTCAAGCAGAGCGGGCTCGACGACGGCTGGGACGCCGGCGCGAAGGACGAAGCGGCGGCGCTCGACAAGCCGCGCACCACGACAAACACGATGCGCCGCACCAGCAGCGCACCCGCGCTTCCGAGCAAGGTCCACAAGACGATGGCGCTGCCAACGGTCGCGGTGGTCAAGCCGGCGCCGGCCAAGTCGACGACGAAGACCACCGCGACGCGCGCGGCCTTGCCGCCGAAGTCGCCGAAGCAGGGCGCCGTGGCACCGACGTTCTCGCCGTTCGGAAACGAGCCGACGACACCATCGCCGCCGGCGGCCTTGGCGAGCTCGCCATCGGCTGCGACAGCCTCGAAGCCCGCGGCGCCCGCAGCCTCGAAGCCGGCTGTCACGGCGAAGCAGCCGGCGGCACCGGTAGTTGCGAAGCCGGCTGCCGCCGCGAAGCAGCCCGCTGCGCCGGCAGTTGCGAAGCTGGCTGTCACAGCGAAGCAGCCGGCGGCGCCCGCAGCCTCGAAGTCGGCGAAGATCACGGCCACGTCGACGCCGAGCGTCGCCGCGGCGCCTGCTTCAGCAAACCAGCCAGCAGCGTCCGCGAAGGCGGTCGCCACGGCGATCCCCACGACCGAGCTCGCGGGCGGGCCCGCGAAGGCGGACCTCGTGCAACCGATCGCACCGGAGGCGCACACCGCCGACGTGAAGCCCACGAAGCTCGAGGTCTCGCCGGTCGCCGCGTCGGTGCCTGTATCGCCGCCGCTCGCACCGCCGCTCGCACCATCGGCGCTAGAGCTCCCCGTGTGGCCGCCTCGGCTCTCGGCCGCGTTGCGCGCCGGCTCGGCGCCGCACTACGAGGACTGGGACGAGCTCGGCGGCGCCACGTCGGTCGGCAACCACGTGCATCCGCAACCGTCGCGCAAGCCGGGCGACGACTCGGTGATCGTCGACCTCGACGCCGTCTCGAAGACCGAGCGCCAGCCGGCGCGCCGCGCGCAGACCGCTCCGATCTTGACGAGCGACCACGCAGCGACCACGTCCGGCGCGTTCGTGATGCCGACCGCAGCGCGGCCGCAGGCCGCGCAGGTCGCCGACCGGCCGTCGGTCGCGCAGGTCGCCGACCGGCCGTCGACCGCCTGGCACACCCCGCTCCCGCTCGCGCCGCCTCCGCTCGAGCCCGCGCCGCAGTGGCCGAGCGCCGCCGGCCTCGACTACGCGAGCGCGAACGGCAGCGCGCCCGAGATCCCGCTGCCGGTCACGCGCCCCGACCCGCGTCCCGACCCGACCGAGCCGCACCTCGCGCGGCGCACGTTGCTCGCGACCGTGTTTCCGACGCCAACCAGCCGTAAGAAGGGCTTGCTCGCCGCCGCCGGCGCGGTCGCGGTCATCCTCGTGATCGTCCTCGTCTCCGGCGGGTCTGGAAGCGGCGGCAGAACCACGGCCAAGCCCGCCGACGATCCGGCGAACGTCGCGACCCACGCGGCTCCGCCGAGCGCGCCGCCGTCGGCGTCGGCGTCGACCCGCGCGGCCACCGCGCAGCCCGCCGTCGCACCGGTCGCCGTCGCGACCGCCGACCCGGCGGAGCGCACCGCGCACGCACCCGCCACCACCGACGCGACGTCGAAGCGAGCCGTCCCCGCGAGGCGGCGGATCTCGCGCAAGCGGCACCCCGTCGTCGTCGACTACGACAAGAGGCCCGACCCGACCCCGGAGCAGGACGAGGCGTTGTCCCGCGCGCGCGGGGCCTACGCCGCGGGCAATCAACACCTGTTCGCCGGCGAGACCGCGGCCGCGATCGCCTCGTACCAACAGGCGCTCGCCGACTATC
>JBDTEH010000334.1:0-6604 GCA_039922635.1 Kofleriaceae bacterium
CTCTTCCCAGCTGATGTCGCTGACGTCGAGGTCACCGTCGCCGGCCTTCGTGAGCGCCTCGCGGACCTTGCCCGGATCGACCTTGACGTATTCGCCCTTGGTCTTGTCCTTGAACGCGAAGATGATCTCGGTGCCGCCCTTGAAGTCGATCGTCCAGTTCATGTACTCGCCGCGCACCGCCTTGTTGACGAGCACGATGCCGATGCTCGCGGACATCAGCAGGAGCGAGATGATGATCCAGGACTTGAACTTCGCGACGAACGCGAAGTTGTTCCCCGGGGGCAGCAGGTAACGGAACTTGTGCTTGTGGGTGAGAGCTACGGGTTCTTTGTCACTCATGGTCGTTCTTCCCGCGCCTCAGATCGAGATCGTCACGAGGTTCCCCTTCTTCCTGGCAACGTTCCAGTCGAAGAGGATCCGGGTGACCCAGATGTTGGTGGTGAGGGTGGTGAACACGCCGACGAGCAGCATCACGGCGAAGCCCTTGATCGGGCCGGAGCCGTACTGCAAGAGCACCCAGCCGGCCGCGGCGGTGGTGAGCTGGCCGTCGAGGATGGCGGTGAACGCGCGCGAGAACCCGAGATCGATCGCGCCGCGCACGGATTTCCCGAGGTTCAATTCGTCGCGTATCCGTTCGTAGATCAGGATGTTGCCGTCGACCTCCATGCCGATCGACAGCACGATCGCGGCTATGCCGGGTAAGGTCAGTGTGGCTCCGAAGATCGCCATCACCGCGAGCGTGAGCAGGATGTGGAACACGACCGCGAACACCGCGATCCATCCCGACCAGCGGTAGACGCCGACCATGATGAGGATCACGAGCGCGATACCGAGCGCGAACGAGAACTTGGTCTTCTGGATCGCATCGCGACCCAGCGTCGGGCCGACATCGGAGTGCGAGGCCTCGCGCAACGGCGCCGGCAACGAGCCGGTCTTGAGCACGGCGACCAGATCGTCGCGCTCTTTCTCCATCGTGACGACGTCGGTACCGCCCATCGTGATCTGCGCGCGACCGCCGCGGATCGCGCCGTTGATCGTCGGCGCCGACTTGACCTTGCCATCGAGGATCGTCGCGAACTTCATGCCGACGATCTGCGACGTGACATCGCCGAAGATGCGGCCGCCGAACCGGTTGAACTCGAGCGAGACCACCGGGCGGTTCGTGGTCTGATCGTAGGTGCCGGTCGCGTTCGAGATCGCCGAGCCGGTCAGCCGGACCGCGCGCTCGAGGTAGTACGAGCGCCAGTGGACGCGGCGGTCCTTCGCGCCGGGCCGCGGTTCTTCCTGTTCGTACGCCAGCTGGTGATCGTCGGGGACCTTGACGGTCTTGTCGATCGCGATCAGGCCGGGATAGTTGAGATCGGGATCGCCGAACAGATAGCGGTCGATGATCTCGCGGCCGGTGATCGCCACCGAGACCGTTCGGTTCGGCCCTTCGCCCTGGATCTTCGAGTCCTTGGTCAGCTTGTCGTGCTTCTTCGCCCAGGTGAGCGGCACGACCTCTTCGCGGTCCGGTGCGTAGAGGTAGTAGTCCGTGTGCGGGCCACCGCCCTCCTCGGGCTTCCAGTGATCGACCATCGCCTGGATCTCGAGCCGCTTGGCCTCGGGGTCGGTGGGCTGGTCCTGCTTGTCGGCGCCGACGTGACGATACAGGTTCAGCATGTACGTCGAGCCGTTGTGCACGCCATCCTTGGTGCAGCCGGTCGGCGGCGGGTTCGTGCAGTCGTCGACGACCTTCATCTCGAGCTTCGCGGTGCGCGCGATCAGCTCCTCGGTGTCGACGATCGCCTGGCTCTTGGGATCGCCCGGGAGCTCGACGATGATGTCGTCGCCCTTCTCGACCACGCTCGGCTCGGCGACGCCCTTCTCGTTGATGCGGTCGCGGATCGTGGCGACCGCGTTGGTCAGCGCACCCTTCTTGATGCCATCGGCGTAGGTCGACGACACGATGAAGCACAGCGACTTGGTCGAGGCCGCGGTGGCCGCGGTCCCGATGTCGGAGCCGGGCGCGCAGGTGTCGAACTCGATCGTCTTCTCGCGGTCGTTGTAGTCGCTGTTGACCTGCGCCTTGAGCTCGGCGAGCTTCGACGGATCCTCGAGCGTCACGATCACGGAGCCGAGCGGCACCGAAGGCGTGCGGACCACGCCCTTGAGCTTGTCATCGGAGAGGCGCGACTCGATGTCGTGCTTGATCTCGGAGGCCTTGTCGTCGATCGCCTTGTCGAGATCGATGTTGTAGACGATGTGCTTGCCGCCCTGGAGATCGAGCCCGAGGTTGATCTCGCTGCCGAACAGCTTGTTCAACGGCCAGAACGTCGGGAACTTGTCACGCCCCCAGATGCTCGGCGCGAGCGTGCCGACGCACAGCAACAACATCGCGAATAGCGCGCCGATGCGCCACTTCAGACTGCGATCCATGAGGCCACCCTGTAGCTACGAAAAAACCAGTTGCCAATCAGCTTCAATTAGCTTCAGGCAGCGCTCTTCGCGGCGCCCTCGGGAACTTTGCCTTCCCACTTGCTCTCGACGTACGCGCGCGGCACGCGAACGCGGACCTTCTCCTGGAGCTCGAGCACCAGGATGCCGTCGTCGGACACGCCGGTGATCTTTCCGATCACGCCGCCGCGGGTGATGACTTCGTCACCCTTGCCGAGCTTACCGAGCATCGCTGTGTGCTCCTTCTGCTTCTTCACCTGCGGACGGATCAGGATGAAGTAGAAGATTCCGAACATCACGAGCATCATCACGATCGGGGACATGGCGTTCATGGGCGGTTACCTCGGAAAACCGAGGGTTTGTACCCTTCGCGTATGGGTAGGTCAAGCCGAAGTCAGGCCCGCTCGCCTTCGGCGAGGATCCGGTCGCGCATCGCGCGGACGTGGCGAGCGTAGAACGTGAGGTTGTGCAGGGTTGCGAGCCTGGCGTAGAGGATCTCTTTGGCCTGGTAGAGGTGTCGCAGGTAGGCCCGCGAGTGGGTCCGGCATGTGTCACAAGGACACTCCGGATCGATCGGGCCGGTATCCAACCGGTTCGCGGCGTTCGGGATGTTCACCCGGACGCCCGACTGCGTGAACAGGTAGCCGTTGCGCGCGTTGCGGGTCGGCATCACGCAGTCGAACATGTCGATGCCAGCAGCGATCGCCTTGGTCAGATCCTGCGGCGTGCCGACCCCCATCAGATAGCGCGGGCGCTGCGCGGGCAGGAGCGAGGCGACCTCGTCGAGCACGCGATAGGTGTCCGCGATCCCTTCGCCGACCGCGAGCCCGCCGAGTGCGTGCCGTCGAAGTCGAGCGCGGTGATCTCGGCGAGGTGGCGCGTGCGGCGCTCGGCATCGCTGCCGCCCTGGACGATGCCGAACAGCGCCTGCCCAGGTGCGCGCGGCGCGAGCCGGCAGCGCTCGGCCCAGGCGGTCGTGCGCGCGAGCGCGACCTCGTGGGTCGCGGCGTCGGCATCCCCCGGGGGACACTGATCGAAGCACATCGCGATGTCCGAGCCGAGCACGCGCTGGATGTTCATCGAGATCTCGGGCGACAGCCGGTGCTTGCTGCCGTCGATGTGCGAGCGAAACGTGACGCCGTCGTCGTCGAGCTGGCCGAGCGCCGCGAGCGAGAACACCTGGAAGCCGCCGGAGTCGGTCAGGATCGGCCGGTCCCACGCGGCGAACTTGTGGAGCCCGCCGACGTGGCTCATGACCTCGAGGCCGGGCCGCAGGTAGAGGTGATAGGTGTTGCCGAGGATGATCTTGGCGTCGAGCGGCGGCGCGCGGAGCTCGTCGGCGGTCATCGCCTTGACGGTGCCGGCGGTGCCGACCGGCATGAACACCGGGGTCTCGATGTCGCCGCGGGGCGTGTGGAGGATGCCCGCACGCGCCTTGCCGAGCGTGGCGAGCAGCTCGAACGACCAACCCGGGGTGGGGAGCTCAAACTTCATGGTGCACCAGCATCGCGTCGCCGTAGCTGAAGAACCGATAGCGCTGCGCGACGGCGTGGCGATACGCGTGCAGCACCCGCTCGGTGCCGGCGAACGCGCTCACCAGCATCAGCAGCGTCGACTCGGGGAGGTGGAAGTTCGTGATCAGGTGCCGGGTGAGGAACGCGTGTCCCGAGCCCGGGTAGATGAACAGGTCGGTGCTGCCGGAGCCGGCCACGCCGCGCGACGCCTCGAGGGCGCGCAGCGCCGTGGTGCCGAGGGCCACGATCGGGCGGCCGGTCGCGATCAACGCGGCGGTCGCCTCGGGGATCGCGTAGCGCTCGCGGTGCATGTGGTGGTCGCGGACATCGTCGACCCGGATCGGCTCGAACGTGCCGTAGCCGACGTGGAGCGTGACCGTGGCGATCGCGATGCCGCGCGCGACCAGCCGGTCGACGATCGCCGGCGTCATGTGGAGGCCGGCGGTCGGCGCGGCGACGGCACCCGGCTGGGTCGCGAACATCGTCTGGTAGCGATCGCGATCGACGGTCGAGTCCTCGCGCTGGATGTAGCGAGGCAGCGGTACGTGGCCGACGCGGTCGAGCAGCGCGTACGGATCACCAGGTAGCGCGACCACGATCGAGCCGTCCGTGGCGCGCTCGCCGAGGAACTCGATCGTGGTGCCATCGGCGACGACCATGGTCTGGCCCGCGCGGAGCGGCCGGCGCGCGCGGGCCAGCGCGCGCCACGCGACGGTGCCGGGCGGTGCCGGCGGGGTAGCGCCGTCGTGCGGCTCGAGCACGAGCAGCTCGACGTTGCCGCCGGTGGGCTTTTTTCCGAGCACGCGCGCGGGGATCACGCGGGTGTCGTTGGCGACGACGATCGCGTCGCGCGGCAGCAACTCGACCAGGTCGGTGAAGTGGAGGTCGGCGAGGTCGGCGAGCTCGCCGCCCTCGGCGACCGCGCCCGCCGGGGCGACATGCAACAGCCGCGACCGATCGCGCACGGCCGCCGGCTCCTGAGCGATCAGCTCGGCAGGCAGGTCGAACGTGAAGTCGGCGGGCCGGAACACGGCGCGGCACGCTAGCACGGCGCAACTCCAGTCGAGCAGCGGGTGTCTGCGCTAAGGTGCGTGACATGCGAGTCGCGATCCTGTTGCTGATGACCGCGACCGCGAGCGCGGCGCCGCTCGCTCACCTCGATCAGGATCTCGATGGCGACGGCAAGGTCGATCGGGTCGTCGTCGATCACGGTGCGCTGACGATCTCCGGCACGGACAAGGCGATCATCGAGCTCGCGGGCGAGGTCAAGGCCGCCCGGCTCGCGGCCGCGATCGTCGCGGGCGTGCCGACGCTCGTGGCCGCGATCACGACCGGCAGCGGCGAGCACACGATCGTGCTCGAGCGTCACAACGGCTGGGTACGCGTGCTCGACGAGCCGACCGGGCCGGTGCCGCCCGACGGCGACTACAGCGTCGCGATCGCGCCCGGGCCAAACGGGTTGTATCGGTTCCAGCAGCGCACCGGGATCGCGCGCTGCGACGGCGCGCCGGCGTTCCTCTACGCCGAGGGCTGGCGCGACAAGAAGTGGCGGCGGCTGTCGAAGCTCCCGATCGGGGTCGACCAACGCGCGCCGGTGCTGGTCGCGACCCACGATCCGAGCGCCGCACCCTCGCCGCTCGAGTTCCAGATCCGTGCGGTGTCGTACGAGCCTGGCGCGGCGAACGCCAGCGAGCTCGCGATCCCCGCCGAGCTCTACGACGGCAAGCCCGCCACCTACTGGCACGAAGATCTGGTCTCGAGCGGCGAAGGGCAGTTCTTCACGATCACCAGCCGCGCGGCGCACACCCCGGCCGTGCAGCTGCGGATCCAGGCGGCGACCGGCAAGGGGCTCGACCGCGCCAAGCGCATCGCGATCGTCGGCGCCCACCGCGCATGGCACGCGGAGCTCGCGGACACCGACGCCGCACAGGTCGTCGATCTGCCCGAGCCGCTCGATGGCTGTGTCACGGTCGTGGTCGAGGAGGCGTACGGCGCCAGGCCGGGCGCGACGCTCGCGATCGGGGAGCTCGCGGTGTACGGCGAGGGCGAGCGGGCCGGCGGTGGCGAAGCCGCGCTCGCCAAGGCGATCGCGGACGATCGCGATGTCGAGTCCGCGACCCAGGCGCTCGCGCGGCGCGGTGCCGCGGCGGTGCCGCCGATCGAGGCCGAGCTCCAGCACGCGAGCTCCGGCGCGGCGCGGATGCGCCTGATCGGCGCGCTCGCGCAGATCCACGATCCGGCGGCGCCTCCCGTCGTCGCGCGGGCGATCGCGGCGGGCCAGGTCGACGAACGCCGGCTCGATGCGCTGCTCGCGACGCTCGGCACCAACGGCGTGTTCGCGGCGGAGCTCCACGACCTGCTGGTCAAGCACGAGCTCGCGCAGCACCACCGCGCCGCTGCCGCGGCCGCGCTCGCGGAGTCGGTCGTGCGCGCGAACTCCGATCCGGCGTTGCTGATCGACCTCGCGGGAGAAGGCGACCTCGCACAGCGCCGCGCGATCATCTCCGGACTTGCGGCCCTGCCGGTCCCCGCCCTGCTCGCCGCGGCGCAGGCCGCGACCGCGCCGGAGGCCGCGGGCGACCTGTACCGCGCGGTCACGCGGCGCGCTCGCACGACGCCAGCAGAGGCGCCGGTCGCGCTCGCGGCGTTCGTCG
>JBDTEH010000335.1:0-7580 GCA_039922635.1 Kofleriaceae bacterium
CCACGCCAGCGGAGTCGGCTGCTCGCCGAACCGCGCCCCACCCGCC
Organism: Kofleriaceae bacterium; assembly: GCA_039922635.1. Lineage (GTDB taxonomy): Bacteria > Myxococcota_A > Polyangia > Haliangiales > Haliangiaceae > JABFXX01. The sequence goes on from JBDTEH010000335.1 coordinate 47, forward strand.
GGCGAATTCGGCCCGTCCGAGCGCATGCGCGCGGTCTCGCCCGGCGCCGGCTCGCCCTGCGCGCCGATCGCCGCGATCACCTCGGCGAGCAGCGCCGATGCGGACGCCGGGCGATTCTGTGCGCGCGTCGACAACGCCCGCCGGATCTCGATGTCGAGCGCTTCGGGCACCGGGACGAGCCCGGTCAGCGGCAGCGGCGACAACCGCGCCTCGGGATCGGCCGCGTCGAGCCACGGCAGGCGGCCCGCGAGCATCGCGTACAGCACGAGCGCGAGCTCGTAGACATCGGTGGCGAGCCCGGCGGGCTGGCCGAAGAACCGCTCCGGCGCCATGTACGCGGGCGTGCCGCGCACGTGGCCTTCTTGCGTCGTGGTCGATGCGGGCGCGGCGAGATCCTTCGCGATCCCGAAATCGAGCAGCACCACGTGCGAGCCACCACCGGCTGCGGCCGTGACGAACACGTTCTCGGGCTTGAGATCGCGGTGGACGAGGCCTTGGTCGTGGAGCGCGCCGACCGCACCGCACAGCTCGCCGAACAGCGCGATCGCGCGATCGAGCGGTAGGGGGCCGCGCGCGATCGACGCGGCGAGCGTCTCGCCCTCGAGCCGCTCCATCGCGAGGTACGGGCGGCCATCGGGCAGCGTGCCCACCGCGAGCACCTTGACGACCGCTGGGTGGCCGATCTGCTGCAGCCGCTGGGCCTCGGCGAGGAATTGCGCACGCTCCTTGCCCGTGCCGAGCAGCTCGGCGTGCAGCACCTTGAGCGCGACACGACGTGGCCCCCACGACGCGTCGTACACGACGCCGCTGCCTCCTCGCCCGAGCTCGGCGTGGATGCCAAACTCACCCAACCGGGTGAGCGGATTTGCGTCGGTGTGCGCTGGCTCCACGGAGAACCGCGTCACCTTACCTCGTGTGGAGTTGGTTTACGTATTGCTACTTTGTCTGACCAGCGGAGGCTCGCCATGATCCGATTAGGACTCTCTGAAGACCACACCATCGTTCGCTGGGCGCTGCGCGAAGCACTCAACAAGGCCGAGGACATCGAAGTCGTCGGCGAGGCCGGTACGGCCGAGGAAACCCTCAAGATGATTCAGGACGTACGCCCTGACGTCTTGCTCCTCGACATCACGTTGCCGGATCGCTCGGGCTTCGACGTGTTAGCGGACCTGCGTTCGATCGAAACCGCGCCGCTCGTCGTCGTGCTCACGTGGCACACCGAGCCCAGCTACACCGCACGGGCGATCGCGGCGGGTGCGCACGGCTACGTCAATAAATCGGTCGCGCCCCAGGACCTGCTCGACGCGATTCGCGCGGTCAGCCGCGGCGAACAGGTGATCCCGCCGGGAGTCGAGGCGTTGCTCGACACCGCCGAGCACCCCGCGGGGGCCCTGACGGCGCGCGAACAACAGGTGATGGAGATGCTCGCGCGCGGCATGACCAACCGCGAGATCGCCGAACACCTGCAGATCAGCATCAAGACCGTCGACACCCATCGCGGTCACGTGCTGAAGAAGCTCGGCTTGCGCAACAACTCCGAGCTCACCCGGTTCGCCGTCAAGCACGGCTACGTCGCGCTCTGATCCCCGATGTCGAACGCCCGCCCGGTCACCACTGGCCTCAGCGCCGCGCGGGTTGGACCCAGGCTTCGCTGCCGTCGTCGCGCGTGACGTCGGCGCGCAGGTATCCGCTCGCGGGTAACGCGCGCCGGCCGGCCTTGCCGTGGTCGGTCGCCACGAGCTTGCCGTTCTCGATCCACGCGATCGTGTAGGTCCCGGTGGCGGCCGGATCGACCTCGACGATCAGGTCCTCGCCAACGACCTCCGCGCGCGATAGCTCGACGCCGGTCGACGCGTAGAAGTGGCCCGCGGCGATCGCGTCGACGATCGACCTCGGATCGCGGCGCGCCTTGACCACGATCCAGCCGCCGCCCGCGGGCCACTTGCCGCGGTGGCGCGCATGCGGATCGGAGTAGTCGTGCGCGTCGTCGGAGGCGACGCCCCACAGCGTGAGCCCGCGTCCGAGCACGTCGTCCCATAGCGCCTCCGTCGAGGGATGCTCGCCGTCGCCGAGGTTCCATTTGGTGAACTGGATGTTCGAGATCTCGACGAGCGACGCACCACGCTGCACGAGCTCCGCGAGCAGGTCGCCGGTCATGCCCCAGAACCACTGCGGGTGGTTGATCTGGACGAGCGCGCCGCCGAGCGCCTTGGCCGCGTTCAACGCGGCTCGATACATGTCGAGGCGCAGGTGGCTGTGGCGCTCCGCCCACTCGAGCTTGCCGCCGGGCCGCGCGGTCGGCGCGATCACGTTGACGTGGATGCGGCACTTCTTCGAAGGGTCGCCCGGCGGGAGGCAGCCGCTCGGGTTGTGCGTGAGCTCGATGCCCGACAGCACGATCAACGAATGACGTGGGTCGGGCAGGTGCACGGCGAGCTGGCCCTGCGTCTGTCCACCGTCGACCTCGCTGACCCGGTTGTGATCGGTCAGCACGATGAAGTCGTAGCCGCGCTGCTCGTACCAGCTCATCACGTCGTCGATCGAGGTGGTCGCATCGCCCGACGGCCGCGCGTGGACGTGGGTCGAGCCCTTCAGCCAGATCTCCGGAGCCTGGGTCGCGTCCGGCGGCGAGCGCGGTGAGAGTGGTTCGGCGGCCCCGGCATCGGCATCGGCATCGGCGGGCAGCGGCGAGCTCGGGGCGGCATCGAGCACCGGTGCCGGGGTTTGCGGGACGACCGGCGGTGCAACGTCCGGACCCGCACAGCACGCGAGCACAATCCACGCGGCGTACTTCACGGCGTGCTCGCCACGTCGAGGGCCGCCGCGCCGGCCGGCGTCATCGCGGTGACCACACCCCACGTCCGCTTCTGCCAGTGAGTGCGCAGGCTCAGGAACAGCCCGAGGTCGTCCGTCAACATCCGGCGCTCGACCGGATGCGTGGTCGTGAGATCCTGGGTCTCGCCCGGATCGGCGACCAGGTCGTCGATCAGCGGCACGCCGCTGTGGCCGACGCGCACCTTCCACCGCCCGATCCGCATCGCGTGCGCGTACTCGTACATCGAGGCGTACGACGGCCGCGCCCAGCCCTTGCCGAGGCCCTGCGCGAGCGGCTCGAGCGCGTCGCCCTGCGCGGCCGGCAGCGGCGGCTTACCGATCGCCGCGAGCATCGACGGCAACAGGTCGACGCCCTCGGCGCCCTCCTCGACGATCGTGCCGGCCGGGAACCGCGCCGGATCGTGCACGAGCAGCGGGACGCGCAGGAGCGTGTCGCGCAACGAGCCGCCGTGACCACAGCGCTGGTCCTCGAACAGCTCCTCGCCGTGATCGGCGGTGATGATCAACATCGTCTGATCCCAGATCCCCCACGACTTCAACTTCGCGACCACCCGACCGACCTGCTCGTCGTGGTAGCTCACCGCCGAGTCGTAGATCGCGCGCAGCCGTTCGATGTCGGCCGGCGGCGGGATGATGCTGCAGCCCATCGAGCCGGGCTTGAAGCCGAGGTCCTTCGCGGTGCCGAACTCCTGGAACGGGCCCTTGTACGGCCCCGGCGAGTAGATGTCGATCCACGGCTTGCGCGCGACCCACGGGCCGTGGGTGTCGATCGTGCCGAGGAACAGGTAGGTGGGACCGTCGCGGTGCTTGTCGAGCTGGCCGAGCGCGGCGTCGACGATCTTCTTGCCGGGGATGAAGTCATTCTCGACGCCGGTCTCCCGCATCATGTTGCGGAACTCCTTGAACCCGCGGTCGTAGCCATCATCGGCGTTGACGTAGCCGTTGCCGGTGCACGCGGTCGTGTAGAACCCGGCGGCGGCGAGCTGGGTCGCGATCAGCTCGAACCGGCGCGACAGGTTCGAGTTGATGTTTTTCGGGTCACCGGCGAGGCGCACGCCGTGGACCGCGGGGTAGAGCGAGGTCCAGATGCTCGAGTGGCTGGTCTGCGATTCGTTGCCTTGCACGTAGTACTGGCGAAACACCGTCGACGACTTCGCGAGCTCGTCGAAGTTCGGGGTCTGCGCCCGCGCCCCCGGCGTGAAGATCGGGATCTTGTCCGCGCGCAGCGCGTCCATCACCCACAGGATGATGTATTTCGGCGGGTCGGCCTGCGGCAGCGCGACCGGTGCGGGACCGTGCAGCGTGATCCGCGGGTGGATGACGCGTGCGCGCAGGCAATCGCGCGCGATCAGCGCGAGCCGCACGACCTTGCCTGCGGAGCCCGAGAGATCGACGCGCGGCGCATCCGCGGCGAGCACCCCGCCGGTCAGCGAGTCGTCGCCGGCGCGCGCCGCGACCTCGATGCGGCACGGCACGGGCGAATGGGAGGGCGCCGCAGCCGAGGGCGCCGCCGTAACCATCGCGACGAGGTTCGCGCCGTCGGGGATCGTGACGTACCACGCGACCTCCGCGTTCTGCGCGAGCTCGAACGCATCCCCGGGCGCGTCGAACGCGAGCGCGTCGCGGGGATCCTGATCGCCTCTCGGCGTCGCGGTCCCGATCCGCAGCCACGCGACCGCGATCGGCTCCTTGCCGCCCGAGGTCTCGATCGCGAGCTGGTTCTCTCCGACCACGAGGTGCGCTGGATCGAGCGGCACCGCGAGGGTCTGCCAGCCGGGATCGAGCTTGACCGCCGCCGGTGCGCCCTTGGGCGAGGCCTTGCGACCGTTGAGCTTGAGCGTGATCGCTTGCTTCGCCGACCCGTGGATCCGCAGCGTGAGCTGCGTCGACGCGCGCTGCGCGTGCGAGAGCGGGACCTCGAGCGAGGCCACGCGATCCGCGACCGCCGCGCGCTCGCCCTCGACGACCTTGCCGAGGTGCCAGCGCGGCACCGGCATGCCGAACCGGATGAAGCGCGCGAAGTCGACGCCGCTCGCGTCGATCACGACCTCGCCATCGATCGCGCGGTGCGCGGTGTGGCGATTCGGCACGAGCTCCCACACCGCGTGCTCGCTACGCGCCGGGATCGCCGGCGTCGCATCGCCGGGTGTGGTGGCATCGCGGGCTGCGCTCGCCGCGAGAGCGGCATCGTCGTGGTGCGGCTGCTTCTTGCCGCCACACCCGAAGGCCGCGACCGCGACCAGCGCGCCTACCGCTCGCATGCCGTGCGGATCTCGCGGGCCAGGGGAGCGCGCTTCGGGAGGTGCGCGAGCACCTGGTCGACGTATTGCTGGTGATGCAACGTGCACGCGGAGAGCGCGAGCACGCGCAGCGCTTCGCGGTTGTTGGGCTCGAGGCCCAGGATCCGGAGCGCCGACTTCTCCGCCGCCGGGAAGTTCCGGGTGGCGAGCTGCTGGCGCGCGGTGGCGAGCGCCTCGGGCACCTCGGCCGGCACGAGCGGCTTCGCCGGCGGCTTCGCCGGCTTGCCGAACTTGATGCCGTGATCCTTGCAAACCCCGGCGGCGACGACGCGATCGTTCGGGCCGAGCTTCGCGAGATAGCCCTTGGCGCGCTCGGCCATCGAGGGATCGCCGCTCGAGCACGCCGCACGCGCGGCGACGTCGAGCGCGGTCAGGTTCGAAGGATCCTTCGCGAGCGCCGCGTCGGCATCGATCAGCGCCTTCTTGAAGTCGCCCTTGCCGAGCTCTCCGGACGCCCGATCGGCGAGCGTGCTGGCATCGGGTTGCGGGGTCGAGGGCTTCGCCGGTGCACCCGTACACGTGGCGGCCTTGTCGAAGTCCGGCCGCGCGTCCGCGAGGACCTTGACGGCCTCGTCGTGGGCGGTCTTCGCGCTCGTGCAGTCGTGCCGCTTCGCGTACGCCGCGAGCGCCGCGACCTGCTCGCTACGATACGCGTCCTTCGCCTGATCGACGTAGGTCGCGATCGTCGAGTTATTCGCGCCGACGCCTGCCATCCGGATGATGCCCGGCCAGTTCTTGTCTGCCGCCATCTCGCCCAGGCCGATCAGCAATTGATCTTGATCGACCCCAGGTCCCGAGCTCGCGCCCACCGCACCCACCGCGCCCGCCGCGCCCGCCGCGTCCGGCGTGATCAACGCGACCGCGGGCCCCGCGTCGCGCGCAGGACGAGCGGCGTGCTCGCGATGGTCGCCGCGCTGGCTCGCGACGATCGCCGCCGCGGCGCCGCCGCCGAGGACGACCACCGCGAGCGCGATCCACAGGCCGCGCTTGGGCGGTGGCGGCGCCTTCGCCAGCGCGGCGCCGGTCGCGCTCGCGAGCGTCGTGTCGAGGCCTAGCGCGTGCGCACCCGGCCCGGTCGGCGCCTTCGCCGCGCCGATCACCCCGCTGGGCGGCCGGGCGATCGGCAGGCTCGAGCTCGCGCCGCCGCTCAGCTTGATCACGAGCAGCGCGCTCGCGTGCGCGGTGTCGCCGCCGAGCGGCGCGAGATCCGCGGCGAGCTCGCCGATGTTCTGGTAGCGCTGGGCCGGCTCCTTCGCGAGGCAGCGCGCGACCACCGCCGCGTACGCCGGATCGACCCCGGCGAGCGGCTCGGGCTCGTCCATCACGACCTTGACCGCGAGCTCGGTGATCGTCTGCGCGACAAACGGGAGCTTGCCGGCGACCGCCTCGTAGAGGATCACGCCGATCGCCCAGATATCGCTGCGCGCATCGACATCGCGCGCCGAGCGCAGGTGCTCTGGCGACATGTACCCGGGCGAGCCCATCACCGCGGTGGTCCTGGTGATCTTGAAGTCCTGCGCCGAAGGCGCGGTCGCGATCCCGAAGTCGAGCACCTTGATCAGCACGCTGCCGTCGATCCGGTGGGTCACGAACAGGTTCGCGGGTTTGAGATCGCGGTGCACGATGCCGAGCGCGTGAGCCTCCGCGATCGCGACGCACGCCTGCAGCACGTACTCGGCGGCGAGCTCGGGCACGAGCGGAGCGCGCTCGATCAGCTGGCCGAGATCCTCGCCGTCGAGCAGCTCCATCTCGATATACGGGACCCCATCCTCGAGCGCACCGACGTCGCTGACCCGGCACACGTGATCGCTCTTGAGCCGCGCACTGGCGCGGGCCTCCCGCACGAACCGCTGCACGATCTCGGCGTTATCGGCGAGCTGCGGGTCGAGCACCTTGATCGCGACCTGCTGATCGAGCCCGACGTGGGTCGCGGCGTAGACCGTGCCCATGCCACCTTGGCCGAGCTGGCGCTCGACGCGCAGCTTCCCCGCGACTAACGAGCCCGGCTCGAGCATCTCCGACGAGCTTAGCAGCGCGCGCGGCCGTAATCGAATCCGCGCGCGAGTTTCCCTGAACTGGCTACGGCTTGTCGTTCTTGTTGAGCTTCGAGAACGGGCTGTTCGTGAACCCCGACACACCCCAGTTGTCGGGAGCGGTGTCGCGGCGCGGTCCGTCGTTGGGCGGCCCGCGATCATCGCGACGCGGTCCGCGGTCGTTGCGCGGCCCGTCGTTGCGCGGCCCGTCGTTGCGCGGCCCGCGGTCGTTGCGCGGCCCGTCGTTGCGCGGCCCGTCGTTGCGCGGCCCGTCGTTGCGCGGCCCGTCGTTGCGGAAGGTCTGCTGCTGCTGCCCGCGCTGGTTCTGACGCGGTCCGTTGTTGCCGTTATTACCGCGGCCCTGCT
>JBDTEH010000336.1:0-35435 GCA_039922635.1 Kofleriaceae bacterium
TGCGTGGTGGCGATCGGCCACCACGTCGCGCCGATGGCAAAGCTCGGGTTTCACGCCTCGATGTGGGGCTCGTACTACGACGACCTCGATCCGAACGCGGACATCGAGGCCTCGGGCAAAGCGGTCGGCGAGTTCCTACTCGCGATGGGTGCCGACGCCACGGACTTCGTCACCGTCGAGACGCTCGATCGAGATGCGGGCTTCTGGGAGACCAGCGGCGGCGGGACCGACTGCTCGATCACCGGCGGCTCGCGCGGAGCCGTGTACTGGGACGAAGCGAACGTCGCGCTGCCGAATTTCAGCCAGCACCTACGCTGGGTGACCGCGCTCACGGCGGCGATGCAACGCCCCGCACTCGAGTGGCAAACGCCGCTGGGCGTACCGTCGGCGACCTGCGGTGGCTCGACGCAGCATTGGCGCGACGACCGCGTGCACTACTTCTTCGGTCACGTTCCGGATCTCGTCGGCGCGGGCATCGCGGGCATGGCGTTCGGCACGGGCGCGGGCGGCCAGACCGATCTGACGACCGATGGTGGGCAACTGCACGCGGCCGCGACCGCGTACAAGGCCGCGCCGTTCGCGATGTGAACGGGGCCGCCTCATGTAGGCGACTGTCGAGATCATGATCGTGCTCGCCGCTGCAGGCGCGGCTAAGATGCACGTATGGGAATGTTGGGCGATGGTTACCGCGGAACGTACCAGGGGCACACCATCGAGCTAGTCAGGGACAACCTGGCCAAGAAGCTCAAGCTCGTGATCGATGGCGTCGAAGTCGCGAGCGAGCCCCGCGCGATGCAACACGACATCACGCTGACTGCAACGCTGGTCCACGACGACGTCTCGCATCGGGTCGTCGCCCGCTCGATCGTCGGCAGGTCGACGTCGGGCACGGTCATGGTCGACGGCGCGCCGCTGACGATTGCGAAGACTTGATCCCATCGTCGCCCCTTCGACGCGGCCAACTCATCACCATCTCGCCCGGGCCGAGGCCGCGCCGCGGGCGCTACGCTTGCGCTTGCGCGCAGTGAGCACCCAGGTCGTCGCTGACGAGCTCGAGGATCCGCGCGCGAACGTCGGCGGCGGCGAATGGCTTCTCGATCGAGCGGATGTCCGGATCTTCCAGGAACGTCTGGGCTTCCGTCGTGAACGCGCCGCCGGTCATGAACAGCACGCGGTGCGCGAGCTCGGGGCGGAGCGCGGTGAGCTCCGCGTGAAACTGCATCCCGGTGAAGCCGGGCATCATCAGATCGGACAGGATCGCATCGAACGTGTCCCCGGCGCGGAGCCGCGCGAGCGCGTCGACGGCCGAACCGCACGCCGTGATCTCGTGTTGGCCGAGGTTGCGCCCGATCGACTTGAGCAACAGCGCGTCGTCGTCGATCACCAGCACGCGCAGGCGTGTGCGCTCGCCCACGCCGGCGCGGCTGCCTTGGGTCGGGGTCCGGCCCCGGGCGAGGTTCGGTGGTGCCGCGGGCAGCGTGATCCGGAACGTGGTCCCGACCCCGACCGCGCTCTCGACGGCGATCTGGCCGCCGAACCGCTCGACGATCCCGTGGCACACCGAAAGGCCCAGGCCGGTGCCCTTACCGACGTCCTTGGTCGTGAAGAACGGCTCGAAGATCCGGCGGGCGAGCTGCGGCGTCATGCCCTGGCCGTTGTCGGCGATCTCGATCACCGCTTCGCCGCGGGCCGCGGTCCGCGTCGTGATCCGGATCTGATTCGCCTCGACGCAGCGCTCGGGCATCGCTTGCGCCGCGTTGACCAGCAGGTTGATGAACACCTGGCCGAGCCGCGCCTCGTTGCCGAGCACGCTCGGTACGGCCCCGAGCTCCTTGACGACCACGCAGTGGTGGCGGAGCTCGTTCGCGATCATCTTCAGGGCGGACTCGAGTGCGCCGTGGACGTCGGTCGGCGAGCGGACGTCCTCGTCGCTGCGCGAGAACGTCTTGACGCCGCGGACGATGTGCTGGATGCGCCGCGCGCCGTCGCTCGCGTCGGCGAGCGCCTCGCGCAGCTCCGGCGTGGCGGCCGTGGCGAGGGTCTCGCCGATCACGGCGAGGTTGCTCTGGAGGTACGCGAGCGGGTTGTTGATCTCGTGCGCGATGCCGGCGGCGAGCGTCCCGATCGAGGCCATCCGGTCGGTGAACATCAGCCGCGCCTCGAGCGCCTTGCGCGCGGTGACATCGCGACCGATCGTGAGCACCGCGGGAGCCCCGTCGAAGTCGACGTGCAGCGACGAGACCTCGAGCACCGGCGCGGCGCCGTTCGCGCCGCACATCCGGACCTCGCGGGCCGCGGCATCGGTCGGCGATTGCGCCGCATCGGCGAGCACGGCCGGATCGTAGTCGGGATCGACGAGCGTGCGCAGCGACCGGCCGACCAGCGCCTGCTCCGAGGTAAAGCCCAGCAGGGTGGCCGCACGCGGGTTCGCGTAGATCACGTCACCGTCGTGATGCACGAGCACGCAATCGGGAGATTGCACGATCAGGGCGCGGAAGCTCGCCTCGGACCGCGCGACGATCCGGACCCGCGCCCGCGCAGCGCTCACGCGCATACCCCAGGCGAGCAGCAGGCCGAGCACGCCGGCGATCGCGAGCACGCCGAGCACGTGGAACCATACGGTCTGGAACCAGGCGGGCGGGATCACGAGATCGATCGACGTGGTCAGCCCGAACTCGCCCGGTACGCGCCGCGACCGGACCTCGAAGCGATACGTGCCGGGCGCGAGCTGCGCGTAGCGCGCCTCGTCGACCGAGGCGACGTGCCATTCGGTCTCGAGCGGACGCAGCCGGACCTGGTACTCGAGGCGATCGCGATCGGTGAACGTCGGGGTCGCGAAGTCGATCGCGAGCGATGCGGCCCCGGTGTGCGGAGCCTCGAACGAGGCTTGCCCGGCGCGAGCGTGCGCACCATCGAGCACGACGCTCATCAGCACCGGGGCCGGCGGTGCGGCGGTGGCGCGATACCGCGCCGACGCGAATCGCGCGATGCCACGGGTGGTCCCGATCATCACCGTGCCGTCCGGATCGCCGAGAAACGCGCGTGCGACGCAGTCATCGCCGACCAGGCCACTCGCGGTCGAGACGTGATCGACCTCCGTGGCGGAGACGATATCGACGCCGGTGCCGGTCCCGACGTAGAGCCGGCCCGAGCTGTCCTCACCGAGCACGTAGATCTTGTCGCTGGCGAGTCCGGTCGCGTGGGTGAGGTGGCGCATCGCGGTCAGCGCTCCGTCACCGGCGACGTGAAAGCAACTGACGCCGTGCTCCTCGACGTACGCGACGCAGACCTCGCCGGAGGCGCGGACCACCACGTACGCGGTGGCCCGATCCGCGAGCCCGTCTCGCTCGCCATAGCGGCGCCACCTCCCGTCGCGGCGAACGGCGAGCCCGTTGCTGCCCGCGGCCCAGATCCAGCCTCGCGGATCGCGCACGACCTGGTTGATGTCCTCGCGCGGCACGCCTTCGGGCAGCACCTCGCGGCGGAGCACCGGATGGTGGAGGCCGCCCGTCATCTTCCAGAGGCCGGCCTTCCAGGTCGCGACCCACAGGTCGGCTCCGTCGAGCGCCAAGCTCACGATATTGTCGCCTTCGACCTGCGCGATCGTGGTGGTCGTGCGATGCGCACGATCGAGCGCGAGCAACTGCGACTCCGGCCCGCCGGCGTAGATCACGTCGCCGGCATCGGCGAGCGCCGCGATCGTCGACTCCTCGGTGCCCGGGAACGTCACCCACGTACGGTCATGACTCTCGAGCACCCCCTGGTTCGTGCCGACGTCGAGCTCGCCGCGAGCGTCGCGGCCGATCGCCCACACGGAATCGGCCGGGAAGCCGGTATCGGCGGCATAGGCGCGCCACAAGCCGCGACCGAGCTGCTGGTAGAGCTGATCGGCGACCAACCACAGCGAACCCTCGCGATCCTCGAACGCGGCTAACACCGACCGCGCGGGGACGCCTTCGGCGGCGCCGATCACTTTCCACGTCGCGTCGGAGATCCGGTGGGCGAGCCCGCGGCGGGTCGCGACCCACAGCGAACCGGCGCTGTCGACGAGCATGCGGCCGAGCTCGCCGACATCGGGCAACCGCGCGGACACGTCGCGGCACGCGAGCGCGGACCGGACGCCGCTACACTTCCACAGCATCTGCGACGAGCGCACCCACAAGGCGCCGTCGGGCGTACGCGCGATCTGATCGATACGATCGTGCCCGAGAGGGATCACCGTCCACGTGCCGCGAACATCGCGGGTTGCCAGATCCGCGCCGCGACCCGCGATCACCCCGCCATCGCGATCGATCCAGATCGCGCTGCTCGAGCCCCCGGGCCAGTGGTCGACCGCCGTGAACACGCCGTCGTGGCCGACGGCGAGGCCGGTATCCGTGGACACCCACACGCCGTGATCGGGACCTGCGGCGAGCGCGTTGATCTGTCCTCCGAGGGCACCGCGCGGCAACGGATCGACGTGATCTCGATCGACGCGGCGCAGGCCGGCCGCGGTGCCGACCCACACGCCGCGGTCGTCGGCGAGGAGCGAGAAGATCCAGCTCGAAGGCAGCCCCTCCGTGGTGCCGATCCGATGGAAGTGCGCGCCGTCGAAGCCGAACAGGCCATCCTCGGTGCCGACCCAGAGCAGGCCATCCGAGGTCTGCGCCAGGGAGTTGATCGAGAGGTTCGAGAGGCCGGCTTCGCTGCCGTAGCTGCGGAACACGAACCGGCTCGGAGGGTCGGCGTACGCGTGTCCCGCTGCCAGCACCAGGCACGTGACGAGCAACCAACGCACACCGGTTGAATCGGTCGCCGCGGCCAGCTATCGAGGCCCCAATGCACCCGCGTGAACGGCTCGGTGTCGGCGGAGGTAGCTCGATGACCACCCGGACGCACACTCGAACCCATGCCTTCCGAAGCACAACTTGTGCACCGCTCGTACACCTCGCGTGATAATGCCTACCTCTCGTCGAAGAGACTTGTCGCGCGTCTTCGCATCGCCGTACGGTGCGCTCTAGCTGGAGGGCGCTATGGCGAAGCTTGCTGCGGTAATTCTCGTCGTGATCGCGGCGTGCGGTCCGAACACCCGAAACGGTAACGGCGACGACGACTCGCACGGTGACGGCAATACGAGCGGCACCGTCGACGCGCCGGCGTGTGCGACCTCGATCGTCAAGGCCGACAAGATCCCGCTCGATCTCTACGTCATGCTCGATCGATCGAGCTCGATGACGGACTCGGTGTCCGGTGGCGGAACGAAGTGGAGCACCGTGACCTCGGCGCTCGGCGCGTTCGTCCAGCAACCGGGCCTCGATGGTGTCTCGGTCGGCATCCAGTACTTCGGCGTGCCGGCCGGTGGCGCGACCTGCAGCGTCCTGACCTGTACCGCCAACGCCGATTGCGGCGCGGCCGCGTGCGGGCCGTGCGTGGCGGGCTTCTGCGTCGGCCTCGTCACCAGCGGTGACGATTCGTGTACCGCCTCGGACTACGCGACCGCCGCCGTGGAGATCGCGCCGCTGCCTGGGGCCGCGAGCTCGATCGTGAGCTCGATGAGCATGCACTCGCCGACCACCGGCACGCCGACCTCGGCCGCGCTGCAGGGAGCGGTCGATCACGCGAAGGCCTGGAAGCAGTCGCACCCGAGCGACGCGGTCGTCGCCGTGCTCGCGACCGATGGCGATCCGGGCGAGTGCGACACGAGCCTGCCGAACATCGACGCGATCGCGGCCGCGGCCCTGGCCGCGACGCCCTCGGTGCTCACGTTCGTGATCGGCGTCGGTCCATCGCTGGCGAGCCTCAACGGGATCGCCGCGGCCGGCGGCACGACGCAGGCCTTTCTCGTCGACACCGGTGGCAACGTCAACCAGCAGTTCCTCGACGCGATGAACGCGATCCGTCACGCCGCGCTCGGTTGCCAGTATCTGATCCCGACCCCGACCAACGGCTCGCCGAACTTCGACGAGGTCAACGTGGTCTATCAGCCGATGGGTGGGAATGCGCAGACGTTCCCGAAAGTGATGGACGCGGCGAGCTGCCCGGCGAACGGGGACGGTTGGTACTACGACGATCCGGCGAACCCCACGCAGATCATCCTGTGCCCGTCATCGTGCACGCTCGTCGAGGGCGATATGACCGGTGAAGTCGACGTCACGCTCGGCTGTTCGACCGTGATCCTCTGACCGCGATCACGGTGCCGTGCGGCGCCGTGAGCTTCAACGCGGATCGCCGTCGTCGTCTGGCGCGTTCGCAGGGTCGCCGGCGTACGGATCGACCGGCGCCGCCGATTCCGGCGTGACCGGCGGGTTCGCGTAGGCGGGGTCGGCATACCCGGGGTCGGCGGGCTGCGGCGCGGCATTCGCCGGATCGACATCGCCCGGATCGCCGTCGCCCGGATCGCCATCGGCCGGATCGACATCGGCCGGATCGACGTAGCCTGGATCGACGTAGCTCGGTGCCACGTAGCTCGGTGCCACGTAGCTCGGTGCCACGTAGTACGGGTCGACGTATGTGGGCGCGTAGATCCAGCCCTGGCCACCCCAGTAGCGCGGGCGAGCTCGGCGATGATCGTAGCGATATGCCGATCGGCCGTTGATGGCGGGACCGCGATAGCTGCCGACCGCCCGACCGCGAAACCCACCGACGATGCGTGGTCCACCGAAGTGGGCGCCACCGAAGTGCGCGCCACCGAAGTGCGCGCCACCGCCACCGAAGTGCGCACCACCAGCGCTCCGACCACCGCCGCGGCCACCATGCCCCGCATCGGCGAAGCCACCGCTCGCCACGACCGCACCAATCACGAGCGAGATGAGAGTGTTCCGCATGGCTCCCGAGATTGCACGGGTCGTGCCCCGACACCGCCTCGCGAGCGCCTCGCCGGAGGTCTCTCCCGCGCGCCACTGTGAACGCTCGGTCGCGCATGCCCCACGCCTCACGCCACACGTGGTGCGATCCGCCGCACGCTCGTGGTCTTGGTCGTCGCAGGTTCACGGGCGACGAAAGATCTCCGAAGATGGTCGTTGCTATGAGCGCGAACAACCTACGTGGCGACCTGCCCCGCAGCCTGACCCGCCTCCCGATGTGGCTCGTATTGACCGCGTGTGGGACGGGCCCGCGCGTCAGCTACGTCGACGGCAAATGCGTGATCGACGGCCTCGCCGCGCCGCTCGCTCAGGTCCAGGCCCGTCAGGCGCAGATCACGCAGCACGTGCTGTCTCGGCAACCGATCCTCACCGCGATCGCGGTCGCGGCCGTCGTGATCGCGGGCGCCGGCTATCTGCAACGCATCCTGACCGTGCTCGCCGCGCGCCGCGCGCACGATCAGACCTTCGGCGATCGCCTGCGCAAGCGCATGGAGCGCTATCGCACCCATCCGGTACGCTACTTCATGTTGCTCGGTCTGGTGCTCGGCCTGCTGGTCGCCGCGGGCGTTGCCTACGTCGGGATGGATGCTGACAAGCGCACGAGCGAACGCGCGCTCGCCAACCTCCAGTTCTGTCACCTCGCGCTGCGCTCCGCCGAGGAGCAGCACGTGCTCGCGGAGCAGCGCGACAACCTCGCTTCGATCTCGTCGAGTGAGGGCCAGATCCGAGCGCTCGTCGACGGGCTACCACCCGCGGAGCAACAGAAGGCACACGAGATCGTCCAGCAACTCTCGGCCTCGCTCGGCCAGCAGCGCACCATGGTCGCGCACCTGGCGGAGCACGCCGACGTGGCGGCCAAGGCCGTGTCCGAGCATCAGGCCGTCGTCGAGCGCGGGCTGTCGAAGCTGGCCGACGATGTCGTCGATCTGAAGTCGATGCCAGCCGCGATCGGCAAGCTGTCGGGAGCGCTCGATGCGGTGACGACTCATCAAGATACGCTCGGCTCGGAGCTCGAGGCCTGCACCGCGCGAATGGACACGATGGCGAAGTCCGTCGATGGGGTCGGCAAGCAACTCGACGAGCTCGCGAACCGACCCGCGCCGGCCTGTCCCGCCTGCACGTGCGGAGCTGCGGTGGCGGTTTCGGCTCCCGCGACGGTCACAGCCGCGCATGCCGTCGCGCCGGCCACGCATGCCTCCCCGCTCGCGGCGCATGGCTCCGCGCCGGCGGCCCATACCGCCGCTCATGCCGCCGCCGCGGCCGCGCATGCCATCGCGCCCAGCGCATCACCGCCCGCCGCTGTCGCGGCGCCGGCGGATGCTGGACCGTAGCGCGCGCGAACGACGAGCTCGAACCTCAGTCCGCGAGCCGTGCCGGCGTCGCGCTCGATGCGATCGGCACGGAGCGCGGCCGGCCGAGCGCGCGCTGGCGCTGCTGCGCCGCGAGAAAGTCCGCGAGCACGACGTGCGCGAGCACGATCGCCGTACCGATCGTGGCGTCCGAGACAGTCTTGGTAAGTCGCCCCAGGCCCAACATTCAGGCCTCCTGCGCGACGGGAATCGTGGGGTACGACTCCGCAAGGAAGGCCGCGAGGACCGTATCGTCCGCGAACTCGCCGGACAGCACGACGCTCGCGATCGGAGCGGCCTCGAGCCACGTGATGACGTCGAGTGGAGTCGAGACCACGATCGATTTGGGCGTCGCGGTCGAGCTCCAACGTCCCTGCGGGCATACGACGAGCTGCATGATTTCCCCCCACCTGCTGCATGCAACGACGGCACCGATGTGTAGGGCGTAGGGACGATCACGGAGTACCTCCGATATGCACACCAGGTAACAGGTTCCGGAGCCAACAAGCCGACCGGAGCGGGCTCGACCGCACATCACCGTCGCGCGCTGCGCGCGTTGGCTCGCTCCCGTCGGTCCTCACCGGCACCGCCGCACCATCAGCTCGCTCGCGCGAGCGCCGCGCCGCCAGCACCCGGCCAGAGCGCGCCGATGAATTCGCGCAAGGTCAGACGATGCCGCGACCGCGCACCCTCAGGCGCCGCGCTGGATCTGGATGCGATCGTGGAGCTGGCGACGCGCCGTCGTGAACGCGTCCGAGAGCGCGACGTAGGCATCGGCGTGGGCGCCGTGCTGACTGACGGTGATGTCCTCGCCGGGGAGCCCGAGCTCGATGCGAACCTGAAAGCGGGCGTCGTGATGGTGCTGATGTGGCCGGTCGATCGTGACCCGGCAGCTCTGGATGCGATCGTAGATATGGTCGAGCCGCGCCACCCAGCGAGCGACCTCGGCCTCGACGGCCTCGCTGCGGTCCATCCCGTGGAACAACACGCTGATCGTTGGATTCATGGATCAATCGATGTGCATCGTGCGCGCCATGGCGTGAGCGCCGGCGGACATCGTCGACGTGCTCGCGGCAGCATGCCGGGCGACGCGCAGCGCTTGCACGCTCACCCGCCTCGGCTGCGAACATTCCGCAAGCCTCGCGCGATCTCTCGCGCGCTCAGCCGCGCGGCAACCGGACGCTCGTGCCCTCGCTCAGCGGATGGTGGCTGCCGTGCCGTCCGGTTGCGAGCGTCGAGCCTCGCCCCACCGGGGGTGCGAGCTCGACCTCGTCGGCCGCGAGGAAGCTCACGATCGTCGGAGACGCCACCGCGCGGATCGCGGCGAGCGCCTCGTTCGACAGCCCTTCCGCGAGTGCGTGACATACCGATGCGACCAATTCGCGCGCCGCACCGAGCCGTACCCCCCACGCGCACAGCTCGTCCTCGACCGGCCGCGCTGCACCGCCGCCCTCGCACAGGGCCGCGGCGAGCGCCGGCGGCAGCTCGTCCGCGACGAGGTCGAGCTGCGCTCGATCGAGCTCGCCTCCGATGGCGGCCAGCACCGCGCGGATCGCGAGATCCGCTTGGTCGGTCGACGAGCCCGCGTGCGCCACGACGTGAGCGATGAACGATTCGGTGGTCGCGATCATGCGGGAGATGGAAGCAAGCCGCGCGCCGAACCGGTCCTGGCGATCACCGGTCCGTCGCACGGCACGTGTCCGATGTAGGGGAGTGACCCGCGGTTCACGATCGCGCACGCGTTCCCGCCAGCTTGCACCCGGGCACGGTGCTTGCTGCCTCGCCCTGCGATGAGGATCGCGCTGACTCTGCTCGCGCTGGGCGCCTGCTACACGGCAGCCCCGGCGAACCGCGACGTCGCCGCGTCATGGCGCGGCCGCTCCTCCGCAGAGATCACGGATCGCTGGGGCGCGCCAGCCCGCCACGACGGCGACGCGCTGGTCTGGTCGTACGCGACCACGAGCGTCGAGCTTCCGGAGGCGCACATCGAAGTGCACCCGGCCGCGGTGGTCGCGCACGTCGATGGCGCGGGCATCACGGGCACCGCGGTCGCGACCGCACCGATCGTCGAGGCCGCGTTCAAGCCCGGCGAGATCTCGCGCACGCGCCACGACGCCGCGGCGTTCGTGCAGCACGGCGTGGTCACCGAGGTCGAGGGGGCGGCGCTGCATTGGGGCCCACCGAACGACGTCAACCTCCACTGGGGCACGATCTTCGGCGCGCACCTCGGCATGGGCAGGCTTGGCAACACGAGCACGCCGCTGCCATCGGGCGAGCTCTACATCGGCGGGATGATCACGCCGCAACTCGGGCTGGTCGGCACGTACACGTTCGCTTCCGGAACGGATAGCGCCGGCGGCGCGATCGGCATGGCTGGTGGGTTCGCCGTGCAGTACTGGCCGATCAACCGGCTGTGGGTGCGCGGCGGACCGGCGATGCTGCTCGCGTGGGACCCGGGCTTCGCGAACGGGCGGCTCGAGCCAGGCGTCACCCTGGCTGCGAGCTACGCGTTCGTCAAGGTCGGCAAGCTCGCGGTCGATCTCTGCCTCGACGGCGCGGGCGGCCCGCATACCGCGTTCGGCGCGCTGGGCGTCGGCATCAATCTGAACTGAGCAGGTCGCAGCGACGAGCTCACTCGTACACGTACGCGGCCCCCGCATCGGCAGCGCTGTCCTCGGCAGCATCGCCGTCGACGCCGCTGTCCGCGCTGTCCTCGAACGGCGCGGTCATCACGAGCGTGCGCGCATCGCTGGACAGCGCCACGGCCCAGCCGAACGCGTCGCCGCGGCGGTGTTCGGGGCCTTGACGTAGTGCGCCTGCCGCCACGCGACGCCCTGCTCGGTGAACACGTACGCCGCGCCCGAGTCCATCCCAGCCGTGGCGTCGGTCTGCGCGCCGTCGCGGCCGGTCGCCGCGCTGTCCTCGTTGTCCGCCCCGGTGACGAGCGTGCGGCCGTCCGCCGCCAGCGCGAGCGCGAAGCCGACCTCGTCGCCGGCGCCCGTGTTCGACGCCTTGAGGTAGGCCTGCTGGACCCAGCTCTCACCGGCCAGGTCGAACACGTAGACCGCACCGGCCTCGGGTGCATTGTCGTCGGATTGATTGCTCGCCGAGCTCGACTCGAGCGGCGCTCCGATCGCGATCGTCGAACCATCCCCGGAGATCGCGAGCGCGAGCCCGAAGTTGTCGCCGGCACCCGGGTTGGACGCCTTGACGTAGGTGTGTTCCGATCGATCCGGATCCGGACGGGGCGCTGGGGCCGGTGTACTTCGCGTACGCCGGCTCGCCCGGCGCTACAGGGTCACCTCGACCGACAGCGTGAAGATGTGGTTCGCGCCGGTGCCGCGGAAGTTCGTCGGCGGCGAGGTCGTCGAGTCCGTGACCGTCGGGATGAGGTAGAAGTAGCGCAGGTAGCTCGCGCCGATCCGGTAGCGGCCATACGTGTAGCGCAGCCCGGTGTGGAGGCCGATGTGGCGGAACGTCGGCTGGTCGAGCGTCAGCGTGTTCGCCGGCGCGGGCGTGCGATCGTAGTGCGTGCCCGCCATCAACTCGAGGTGCGGCACCGCCTCGAGATCGTGCACGCGCACGCCGCCCGAGACCTGCCACGAGTCGTGATAGTTCTTGATGGTGTCGAGCTCGCGCACGAGGAAGATCCCGGTGATGTCGGTGTGCTGCTCCTTGTACTGGCGGTAGAGCCAGTAGCGCCCCTCGGCGCCGATCTCGACGTGTGGCGTGAGGTCGAAGTTCGCGCCGGCCATGAACGCCCACGGCAACAGCTGCGTCGTGGTCTGCTGGCCGATCAGCTGATCGCCGGGGCTCGGCGCGTCGCCGCTGTACGTGATCACGACCGGGCCCGACATCTTCGCGTCGACCCGGCCAGTGAGGGTGGCGCCCCAGGTCAGCCGCGGATGCGGGTGCCCGAACACGGCGAGCATCCACGACGGCGCCCACCCGCTGCCGTCGAGCACGAGCTCGGGGCTCGAGCCGGCGAGCGAGCTGATGTCGGTGCCGCCGACGATCGGGAACACGTCGCGGCGGCCGTGGATGCGCACGTCGAGCACACCCGCCGAGCCACCGATCGCGAGCGTGGGGAGCAGCTGGTACGCCACCGCGAGCACCGCCTGCGGCGCGATCACGTAGCCGTCGATCAAGTGGTAGCGCGTCACCGCGCCGGCCGGGAACCCCGCGCCCTGTGCGTTGCCGACGTAGACCGCGGCGCCCATCGCGAGCTTGCCGGGGATGAGCTCGCCGGTGAGCGCGAGCATCGGGATGACCCCCATCGCGCGGCTCGGCTGGACCGGTGCGTAGTAGCCGTCGGCACCGGGGGTGACGCCGAGGAACCGATCACTCTGGTCCCACGCATGGAGCTGGAACGTGCTGCGCACGATCGCGAGCCCACCCGAGAGGTAGAGATGCCAGCCGTGCTGGAGCAGCAGCCCGGCGGGGTTGTGATAGATCGCCGCACCCTCGTCGGGCCGCCCGATCACCGCGCCCATCGCCGTGCGCCGCACGCCGATATCGGGGAGCCCGAAGCCGCCCGCGCCGGCGAGCCCGCCGGCAAGCCCGCCGGCAAGCCCGATCACCACCGCGATCACCACTACGTTCCGCATGGACCTCCTCGCTATCACGAAATCGGGCTTGCTCGAGGTTAATTTTACAGTGTAAAAGTAGGCGTGTTCGATCTCAAGCTCACCGGTGGCACGATCGTCGATGGCACCGGCCGAGCGTCATTTCCGGGCGAGGTCGCCGTGGTCGACGGGCGGATCGTCGCGGTCGGCGATTGCACCGGGCCGGCGCATCGAACGATCGACGCGCGCGGCGCGCACGTGATGCCGGGGTTCGTCGATCTCCACACCCACTACGACGGCCAGGTCACCTGGGACCCCGAGCTCTCGCCGAGCTCGTTGCTCGGCGTGACGACGTGCGTGATGGGCAGCTGCGGCGTCGGGTTCGCGCCGGTGCGCCCCGGGCGCGAGGCGGCGCTGATCGAGCTGATGGAGGGCGTCGAGGACATCCCGGGCTCGGCGCTCGCCGAGGGCATCCCGTGGGGCTGGGAGTCGTTCGCCGAGTACCTGGCCGCGCTCGACGCGACGCCACGCGCGATCGACGTACTCGCGCAGGTCCCGCACGACCCGCTGCGGATGTACGTGATGGGCGAGCGCGCCCTCGCCGGCGAGGTCGCGACCGAAGCAGATATCGTCGCGATGCGCGGGCTCCTGCGCGCCGCGCTCGAGGCCGGTGCCGCCGGCTTCACCACGGGCCGCAGCGACAACCACCGGACCGCCCGCGGCGCCGCAACGCCGGCGTCCGAGGCGGGCGCGCGCGAGCTGTTCGGGATCGCACGCGCATTTCACGGACTCGGCCATGGCGTCCTGCAGGCGGTCAGCGACTTCGATCTGATGAGCGGACCGGAGCGCTTCGATCCGGAGTTCGATCTGCTCGAGCAGATGGCGGTCGCGAGCGGCGGTCGGCCACTTTCGATCTCGACGATGCAGCGCGATCACGCCCCCGACCAGTGGCGGCGGATCCTCGCGCGCATCGACGCAGCGGTCGCGCGTGGCCTCGACCTGCGCTGCCAGGTCGGAGCGCGCGGGATCGGCGTGCTGCTCGGGCTCGAGGCGACGTTCCATCCGTTCATGGGCTTCCCGTCGTACAAGGCGATCGCGCACCTGCCGCTCGCCGAGCGCGTCCAGTGCATGCGCGACCCGGCGCTGCGTGCGCGCATGCTCGGCGAGACCAGCGACAAGGTCGCGGGGGACGGCACGCCGATCCCACCGCTCGCCGACTTCTTCCTCGCGAACCTCCAGAACATCGCCATGCGGATCTACCGGATGGCCGCGCGCCCCGATTACGAGCCGGCGCTCGATCGCTGCATCGCCGCCGATGCGGCGCGCGCGAACACGCCGGTGCTCGCCGAGATCTACGACGCGCTGCTCGAGGACGATGGCAAGGCGCTGCTCTACTTCCCCGTCTACAACTATACCGGCATGAACCTCGAGGTCGTGCGCGAGATGCTCCTGCACCCGCGCGCGCTGATCGGGCTCGGCGATGCCGGCGCGCACGTCGGCACGGTGTGCGACGCGAGCATGCCGACGTTCTTGCTCACCCACTGGGCGCGCGATCGCGCGCGGGGCCTGCCGCTCGAGCGGGTGGTCGCGATGCAAGCGCGCGACACGGCGCGGTTCATCGGGCTCCGCGACCGTGGCACGATCGAGGTCGGGATGCGCGCCGACCTCAACGTCATCGATCTGCCGAACCTCGGGCTGCGCCGCCCGGTGATGCAGCGCGACCTCCCCGCTGGCGGCCGGCGGCTCGTGCAGCGCGCGGACGGCTACCTCGCGACCCTCGTCGCGGGCGTGCCGATCGCCGAGCGCGGCGAGCTCACCGGTGCACGCCCCGGTAGGCTCGTGCGGATGGGCGGTGCGGCGTGATCGTGGCGGCCGCGTGCGGGGTGCTCAGCTGGACCCTGCTCGAGTACCTGATCCATCGCTGGATGGGCCACGACCGGCGGTTCCGGCGCACCCCGTTCGGGGTCGAGCACGTTCGCCATCACATCGAGGGCGACTACTTCGCGCCGACCTGGAAGAAGGGGATCGCGGCGGCGATCTTGATCGCGGTGCTGATCGGCCCGGCGGTCGCGCTCGGGGGTGCGGCGCGCGGCGCCGCGTACGTCGTCGGGCTGGTCGGGCTCTACGCCGGCTACGAGTGGCTGCACCGGCGCGAGCACACCTACGCCGGGGTCGGGCCGTATGGACGATGGGCGCGCCGCCACCACTTCCACCACCACTTCGCCGACGGCCGCAAGAACCACGGCGTCACCTCGCCGGTGTGGGACCTCGTGTTCGGCACGTACCAGCAGCCCACACGGATCCGGGTGCCACGGAAGCTGTGCATGGCGTGGCTGCTCGATCCCGCGACGGGCGCGGTCCGCGCCGAGCACGCGGCGACCTACGAGCTGCGATGACGGCGCTGCGCAAGCCCAGGGCCGTGACGAAGAGGTCGCCCGAGCTCTCGCACGACGCGATCCGCACCGCGGCGCTGGCCGTGATCGACCGCGAGGGGCTCGAGGGCTTCAGCACGCGCAAGCTCGGCGCCGCGCTCGGCTGCGAGGCGATGGCGATCTACTGGTACTACCCGAGCAAGGACGCGCTGCTCGACGCGGTCGTCGACCAGCTCATGATCGCGGTCGGCGCGGCGGTCAAGCCGAAGCCGGCGTGGATCGATACGCTGCGCGAGGTCGCGCACGCCTACCGGCGCGTCGCGCACGACCACCCGCGGGCGTTCCCGCTGCTCGCGACGCGGCGGTTCGGGAGCGAGGGCACGTACGCGTTCCTCGAGCAGCTGTTCGAGCTGGCGCACCGCCAGGGCATCCCCGATCGCGTGACCGCGCGGTTCTACCGGGTCGTCAGCGCGTATTGCAGCGGGTTCGCGCTCAACGAGCTCGCCGCGCCCCGCGGGCCGCAGGATCCGGCGACCGCGGCGCTGCGGCGGCGGTTCGCGCGCGTCGACGCGGTCTCGGCGTGGCTCGAACCTCGCTACCTCGACGAGATGTTCCGGTTCGGCCTCGAGCTCCAGCTCGAGGCGCTGGCCCACACCACCGAGACCCGATGACCCTGCGCTACGGTGCGGTGCTGTCCTCGCTGCGCTCGTTGCGCGGCGATCCGACGACCTCCGCGATCGTCCCGACCGCGGCCTCGGTGCCGTACCGTGCGCGTCCACGCCGGCGCGGCGAGATCGCGCCGCTCGCCGATCTCTATGTCCCGGCGCACCCGAGCGGTGCGTCGGTCGTGCTCGTCCACGGCGGTGGCTTCGTGATCGGATCGCGACGGATGAAGCCGATGCGCTTGCTCACCGCGCAGCTCACCGCCACGGGCATCGCGGTGTGCGCGCTCGACTACCGCATGATCTTCCGCGGCGGCGGCCTCGCCGAGGCGCTCCAGGACGTCCGCGACGGGTTCGGGTTCTGGTCCGAACAAGCGGCGGGCTTCGGGCTCGACCCGCGGGCGATCTCGCTGGTCGGGCTATCCGCGGGTGCAACGCTGGCGTTGCTCGCCGGCGCCGGCCTCGACACCGTCGCCGGTGTGGTCTCGTGCTTCGGCCTCTACGAGATCGATCACCTGCGCGGGCCCGCGACGCTGCTGCCCCGCTTGCTGTTCGGCACCGCCGACCGCCGCGCCTGGGCCGAGCGCTCCCCGCGGTTCGCTCCGCAGACCTCGGCCCCGACGCTGCTCCTCCATGGCAGCGACGACGGCCTCGTGCCCGTCGAGCAGGCCCACCGGCTCGACGAGCACCGCAGGGCGCTCGGCCTCGCGACCCGGCTCGTGATCTACGACGGCGCGCCGCACGGGTTCTTCAACCTCGCCGGCCACCCCGCGGCGCTCGCGGCGACCCGCGAGATCGTCGATCACGTCGGGCACGTCGGGCACGTCGATCACGTCAGGTCGGCGGCGGTCAGCGAGCGGTCGCGCTCGAGCACGAAGTAGGACGGGGTCGCGAGCGTCGCGCGGCCGAGCACGAGATCGCTGCGGCCGAGCAACAGCTCGACCGAGCCAGCGCGAAGCGCGACCAGCGGATCGCGGACCACGCGGATCGGATCGATCCGGCTGCGGCCGGCGCCGTAGTCGAGCGCGACGTGCTCGCCATCGCGCACGACCGCGAAGTGACCGAACGTCCACGTGTGGCCCCGGCGGGTCCGAGCGCGCCACGGCCGGTCGAGGCCGTCCTGCTCGATGCGGAGGTTCCAGCCGCGCAGCGCGAGGGTCGCGGGGTCGCGATGAAATGCCTTGGCGAACTTCTTCCAGCTCAGCCGTTCGACCCACGCCGGCAGCCCGAGGCTGATTCCGCGAAACATCGTGTCGTCGAGCGCGGTCGGATCGATCGGGTGCCCCGCCTCGAGCAGCGCGCGCAGCTCGCCGCGCGACGCGGCCAGCAACTCCGCGCGAGTCACGCGCGCTCCACGCCGGAGTCGAACGTGAACCGCCCCGCGCGCCACGCGGCGAGCGTCTCGGCCGGCGTCGCCGGCTGGCTCGCGCACCACGCGAGGTACGCGCGGAACGACAGGTCGGGGTTGGTCGCGTCGGTGTCGCTCATCGCCGGACCGCTCGCGAGCGCGCGGTCGACCGCCGCGGCGAGGCTCTCGTGGTAGCCCTCGAACACGGTGAGGTCACGCAACCACCGCGTCCGCGGGTTGTCGTGGGCGAGCACCTCGCTCACCGCGTCGCGCAGCTGCTCGAGCCGGCCGTGCCCGGCGAGGAGCTCGAGGTCGTAGACGAACTGGTTGCCATCGTGGTGCGCACCCAGGAGGTGGCGGATCAGCCGCTCGGGTCGGTTGCGCAGCCCGGTGAAGTCCAGCGGCGTGATCGCACGCTCGGCGAGCAGGCACGGCAGCCGGATCGCGCGATGGGCGAGGAGGCGCGCGCGCCAGGTCGGGCGCACCGTCCCGCCGGGCGACGTCCCGACGGTCTCGGGGCGAAACAGGTTGCGGTGCCAGAGCCGGAGCACGCCGAGGCACAGCTGCCACGGGTTCGGCGCGGCCTCGACGATGCGATGCGCGCGCATCCGCTCGAGGTGCTCGAGGATCACCTCCGGATCGCCGAGCAGCACGCGAACGTACCAGGGCTGGGTCATCGCGACCTCCGGCGCTTGCCGAGCTGCTCGATCGTCGCGGCGTCGCGGGCGGCCAGGAGCTCGAGCATGCGCGGCAGCTCGACGGCGCGCGGGCGCAGCATCCACGCCGCCAGGAGCCGCCAGCCCGCGACGTTGGTCGCCGGCTCGCGGTAGATCGCGCCACGCAGCGCCGCGTTGCGGCTGACGACCGCGATCACGGGATTGAGGCACAGCCGCAGCACCGGGCTGCGCGTCGCGTCGAGCACCGCGGCGAGGATCTCGAGATCGGCGCGCGCGAGCTCGCCATCGCCCGCGCCGGCAGCGACCTGCGCGGCCATCGCGTCGATCGCGGCACGCACCGCGCGCAACGCGGTCACCGTCGGCGGGTGCTCGACGAGCCGGGTGAGCGCGGCGTGCGCGAGGTGGCGGCGGACGAGCAAGAGGTCGGCCGCGACCGGCGGCAGGTCGCCGCGCTCGCCCGCGAGCTCCGCGAGTCCGGCCAGCAGATCGGGCCCGCCGTCGCGCATGAAGTCGCGCACGATGTAGCCACTGCCGTGCCGCACCGAGATCAGCCCCGCCGCGTCGAGCGTCGCGAGCGCCGCGCGCAGCGTCAGCCGGCTGACCCCGAACTGCACCGCCAGCTCGCGCTCGGGCGGCAGCCGCTCGCCGGCGGTGAGCTCGCCGCGCAGGATCGCGCGCCGCAGCGCGTGCTCGCACGCCTGGTGGGCCGGCTCGCGCTGGCCGATGGGCTCGAATGCCATTGGCTAAGTGGTTTAGCCACATGGTCCAGGGCGGTCAAGTGGAAAGATGTGGCCGTCCTATCTCGATCACGCCCGCATCCGTAGACGCCGGTTGGACGATCACGGAGTGACGAGCGTCAGCGTAACCGCGTCCGCGCGAACCTTGATCGCGTGCGACATGAAGGTCGCACCGGTCTTCGTCGCGGACACCGTCACGGTGCCGGTCGCGACGTCGACATCGTATCCGATGCCATCGGCCGCGGTCGAGAGCGCGCTTCCCGACGGCAGCGTAGGCGAGTTGTAGCCAAGCTTGCCTTGCGGCGTGCTGCTGATCGCCGCGCCACTGACCGCCGCGCCTGTCGCGTCTTGGACCAGCATCGCGATCCAACCGTTGGTGGTGGGCTGGCCGGTGTTGCCGAGCAAAGCGTTGGCGGCGGCGTAGGTGTTGGCCGACAACATGTAGACCGGCACGTTCGCATAGTCGGCGGACAGCGGATGTGGCGGGTAGAGATAGGTGACCTTGTACATGCCGTACGTGGCCTTGAGGTACCCGTCGATTGCTGTCGGCGTCGTCACCGAGATCGCGAACGTGCCGTCCGCGGCGCTGGTCGCCATGCCCAGCGCGCTATCGTCGCTCGCGTTATATGCGGTGATCATCACGCCGGGCAGCGGGCTCTTGCCGCTCGTGCTGATCTCCTGCGCCGTTCCTGACAGCGTCAGCGTCATCGAGCCCGAGCTACCGCTGCCACCGCCGTCCGGTTGTCCGGATCCCGATCCGGGCGCCGCATCGGTCGAGTTACTGCTGTTGCTACCGCACGCGGCGAGCGAGAGCGCGAGGACCATCATGGACAGGGTACGCATCCGCACATCTTCGATCGGATCGGATCCGAATGTCCGTGATCGCGGCGGGGTGTGGGAACGCTGCGCAGTGGCGACCGCGCGGCGGACGCACAACCGCCCGACCCGGCGCGCCGAGGCGTTGCTCGTCGCGACCCGTCGTTTTGTCATGGTTTGCAAGTACGTACGGCTCGCCCGTCCCATCGCGCAACCGGGTCGAGCGGAGCGATCCCTCGCAGCGCCTCACAGCGCGGGCGACCGCGACGGCGGTCGAGTGATCGAAAGAAATCGCCGATCGGCGAGGTCGTGGCCGCGATGGCCCGAGTCGCGCTAGGTCGGCTGCGGTGCGACGCGCGCGCGGTTGGGCGCGACCTTCTCGTCGCGCACGTGCACGGGCACGCCCTCGACATCGCGCACGATCCCGACCAGCTCGAACAGCTTGAGCACGTAGTAGCTGATGTCGAGCTCCCACCAGTAGAAGCCCTGGCGCGCGGAGCGCTGGTAGTGATGGTGGTTGTTGTGCCAGCCCTCGCCGAACGTGAGCACCGCGAGCACGGCGTTGTTGCGCGAGTCGTCGTTCGTCGCGTAGCGCCGGCGACCGAGCACGTGGGCGAGCGAGTTGATGCAGAACGTGATGTGCCACGCGATCACGATCGCGAGCAGGTGGCCCCAGACCAGCGCGGTCCAGCCGCCGACGAGATAGATCGCGACGCCCCAGCCGATCGCGAATAGCAGATCGTGGCGATCGAGGAAGCGCAGCTCGGGATAGCGCGCGAGGTCCTTGACCGCCGCGAGGTTGGTGCCGCGCCCGCGCGCGGCGAAGATCCAGCCCACGTGCGCCCACCAGAACCCGCGCTGGCGCGGCGAATGGGTGTCCTCGGGCTGATCGCTGAAGCGGTGGTGGTTGCGGTGATGCGCGGCCCACCACAGCGGTCCCTGCTGCGCGGCCGCGGTGCCGAGCAGCGCGAGCACGAACTGGAACGCGCGGCTGGTCTTGTAGGTGCGGTGCGAGAAGTAGCGGTGGTAGCCGGCGGTGATCGCGAACATCCGCACCGCGTAGCCGCCCGCGAGCCACAGCGCCGCGTGCCAGCTCCAGCCGGTCGCCACGGCACCGACGATGGCCGCGACGTGCACTCCCCAGAACGGCAGATCCTCGCGCAAGCGTCGCATGTGGTCATGATGCCCGAGACCACCCCGCGGCGCCCACATCCTCTCGACAGCGTTGCAACACACCGCCGTGACACGATGCTGATAACCCGCGCGAAGCGGGATACCGTGTAAGTGATGAGCCACACGGAGCTGCTCGCCCGGATCCCGATGTTCGAAGACCTCGGCGAGGATGACCGCAACGCGCTCGCGAGCTCGCTGGTCGAACGCCGGTTCGATGCCGGCACGATGATCATGAACCAGGGCGATGAAGGGACTTCGATGTTCATCGTCGCGTCGGGCGACGTCAACATCCACCTGCCGGGCGAAGCGTCGCGGCGGATCTCGTTGAAGGACATCTCGGCGGGCGAGTACCTCGGCGAGCTCGCCCTGTTCGACGACAAGCCGCGCTCGGCGAGCGCCGTGGCGACCACCGACGCGGTGTTGCTAGAGCTCGGTCGCGAGACCCTGTCGACCTACCTGGCGCAACGGCCGCACGCGGCGATGACGCTGCTTCGCACCCTGGCGGGACGGCTGCGCGAGACCAACGAGATGCTGTCGCAGCGCGCCGCGAAGAACGCCGTCCAGGATATCGAGTCGAACCTGACGTGGTCACAGCGGCTCGCGGATCGGGTCGCCGAGCTCAACGGCAGCTGGTCGTTCATCTTGTTCCTGCTCGGCGTCACGATGATGTGGGTGATCGTCAACGGAGCGTCGCTCCAGTTCGATCCCTACCCGTACCAGTTGTTCAACCTCGCGCTCGCGGTGCTGGTCGGCCTGCAGGGCCCGCTGATCGTGATGAGCCAGAACCGCCAGTCGCTCAAGGACCGCGCGCAGGCCGAGACCGACTTCCAGGTCAACCTCAAGAACGAGGTCAACATCGAGACCCTCCTGCGCGAGCTCGGCGAGCTCCGCGCGGAGACCCATCGCCGGTTCACCGCGCTCGAACAGAGCCCGGTACAAGAGCAGCGGCCGAACTAATGCGACATGTCCTGGACGACGGCGAGTGAATCGTCGGCCGGAACGCTGATCACGATGTCGCGATGGATCGTATCGCGCGCGAAGTGCAGCACGTGCGCGCCGGCCGCGAGGTGAAGGACCTCGAGGGTCTGGTGCTGGAGCGGGAGGTCGTCGACGGTGAAGTACGACCACGGCCGGCTGGTGACGGTGACCTTGTGGGTCTGCGCGGCCAGGGGCGGAGGTGGGGCGATCGGGGGCACCGGCCTGGGCCGAACCCGAGGTCGCTCGGGCGCGGCGTCGGCAGGGACGAACACGGTGATCCTCGCGTCTGCGACCGCGGCGTCGGGCCGCGCCGCATCGGCCGCATCGGCCGCATCGGGGGGCGGAACCACGGCGGCCACCGGCCG
This sequence comes from Kofleriaceae bacterium, assembly GCA_039922635.1. GTDB lineage: Bacteria > Myxococcota_A > Polyangia > Haliangiales > Haliangiaceae > JABFXX01. Next base: position 21,885 of record JBDTEH010000336.1, read on the forward strand.
TGCCGGTGCCTGTGGAGTGGCTGCCGGCCGCGCGGGTGCGGACCCGCGACCGCTCAGCGCGACGGCGGCGACCGCGCTACTCGCGATCGCGACCGCGGCGATCGGGATCCAGCGCCTGCGTGCAGGCGCCGGGGCGTTCGCGGAGACCGCTGCACCTCCCGCCGCCGCTGCCGCCGCTGCACCTCCCGATCCCGGCGCTGCTGCCGATGCACCTCCTGATCCCGGCGCTGCCGGCGCTGCCGGTGCGACCTCCTCGTCCGCGGTCGCCGCCATCGATCGTTCGGTGTTGGTGCCGACCGCGTCGAGCCCGCCGTCGTCGAGGAAGCTGACCAGGTGCGAGGCCTCGATCGCTTCATCGATCGGTGACTCCTCGCGCTCGTCCTTCCAGGTCTCGGCGAGCCACGCCGCGAGCCGGCGCGCCGGCGCATCCGACTTGTTCGCGGCGCGCTCGGCGACGATGAACCCGTCGAGCTCGTCGAGCATCGCGCGCGCCTCGGGATAGCGCGCCTCGCGATCGGCGGAGGTCGCGCGGTCGACGATCGCGACGAGCGGCGAGTCGAACCCCGGAGGCCACGGGGCGAGCGTGCCGGCGCGCGCCGCGACCAGCACGACCTCGCGCTCCGAGCCCGGCCGCGGTCGGGTGCCGGTGAGCGCTTCGCGCAGCACCATGCCGACCGCGTAGACATCCGCGCGCGGGTCGAGCGATTCGCCCCGCGCCTGTTCGGGCGCCATGTACCCGGGCGTGCCGATCACCGAGGCCTTCTCGCCGGCGAGCGCCGCGATCCCGAAGTCGGTCAGCTTGACCTCGCCGGACCACGACAACATCACGTTGCGGGGCGTGACGTCGCGGTGGACGATGCCGAGCTCCGCGCCATCGGGGCCGCGGCGGCGGTGCGCGTAGTCGAGCGCCTGACAGCACTCCGCCGCGACGAACGCGGCGACCAGGGGCGGCAGTGCTGCCCCGGCGCGCGCGAGCGTCGAGCCGAGGTCCCGGCCCTCGACGCGCTCCATCGCGATGAACACCTGATCGTCGATCCGGCCGAAGTCGAATACGGGCACGATGTTCTGGTGCGCGAGGCTCATCGACAGCTTGGCCTCGCGGACGAACAGCTCGAGGAAGCGCGCATCCGAGGCGCGCTCGGGGCGCATGCGCTTGACCACCAGCAACTTCTCGACCCCCGCGGCGCGCCGGCGTGCCAGAAACACCTCCGCCATCCCGCCGCGTGCGATCGGCCGCAGGAGCTCGTAACGGCCGAGCGCTCGACTCACCTCGGGGACTATAGCGTGGGGCGTCAGGAACGCGCGTCGGGCACCGCGGCTGTGCGAAACTCGGGCCGAGTGAGGCGTTTTTTGGTCCTCGCGGCCCTCGCCGTCGGTGCCCCTGCGCTAGCTGCGCCCGTGGGCCCCCCGCCGAGCGCGGATGTCGTGATCGTGTGGGCGCCGGGCACCTCGATCCAGCCGATCGTCGCGGTCGGCCGCGCCCGTGGCGTCGCGGTGATCGATCGATCGCCGGCCCCGCCCGCTCGACCCGAGACCGGCGACTTCCTCCGGCGCGGCATCGCGGCGTACGAGGAGGGCCGCCTCGCCGACGCGCAACGCGCGCTCGATCAGGCGCGGGACCTGGTCGAGAAGACCGGCGCGGCCGGGCTGACCCGCAACCAGCTCTCGGATCTCTACCTCTATCGCGGCCTGGCCAGGGCCGCGCAAGGCGACGAGAGTGGCGCGTGGGACGAGCTGGTCGAGGCGCTCGTGATCGCTCCGGCGCGCACGCTCGATCCCGCGCAGTACGCGCCGAAGGTCGCGGCGCTGCTCGCACGGGTCCAGCAGGACGTCCAGCTCAAGCACCCGACCTCGAAGTTGACGGTCGACGCGCCGCCGGGCTGCACCGCGATCGTCGACGGTGAACCGGTCGCCGGCGCGGTGCTACGTCCGACCGGGCCGCACTACCTGGCCGTCACGTGCCCCGACTACGAGCCGTGGTCGAGCCGGGTCGACCTCACGACGCTCGACAGCCATCCGAGCGTGACGCCGAGGCCGTACGAGCCGCCTTCGGAGACCGAGATCCTGGTCCAGGCCCGCAGCGTCAACGCGCGCGCGGTGGTCGTCGTCGAGGTCCATGGCCAGCTCGCCACGATCCGCCGGATCGGGGTCGATGGCCGCGAGCGCGAGCGCCGCAGCGCCACCGTCGAGCGCGGCGACCTCGCGCCGGTCGCGGCGATCGTCGACGCCATGCTCGCGCCCGCGATCGTGCAGCACGAGGCGTGGTTTCACTCGCGCTGGGCGTGGGTCGCCGGCGCGGTGATCGTGACCGCGGCGATCGTGATCCCCGTGACCGCGGCGATCGCGGGCGACACCGGCGCGACGCGCGCGACGATCGTGCCGACCGGGAAGGGCTTCACGTTTTGAGGGCGGTCTGGCTCGTGGCCGTGCTCGCGCCGGCGTGTGCCGATAACACCGTCACGGTGTCGCCGATCATCGATGTGCCGGCCAACGACAGCGCCTCGGCGTTCCCGCTCGACCAGCTCGTGCTGTCGGTCGCCGAGGCCGGCTCGTCGGCGGACCTGGTGTCGCAGACGTTCGCCAAGGGCACGCAGGTCGCGCTGCCCGGCGTGCCGTTCGGCGACGGCCTCGTGATCCACATGACCGGGCGGGTCGGCTCGAGCGAGATCGCGTACGGCCGGACCTGCGCGATCACGATCTCCGCGGCCGCACCGGCGCCGCAGCCGCACCTGTTCTTCGCCCGCGAGGTCAAGTTCGCCGATCTCGATCTGCCGGTCCAGCCCGAGCCCCGCCAGGACGGCATCGCGGTCACCGACATCGACGGCGCCGGGCTGATCCTCGGCGGCGTGGCGCCGGGCACGGCGACCCCGACCGGCGACATCGAGCGGTTCGATCCACAGACCGGCGAGCTGCTGGTGTTGGCCGTTCCGCCCGAGGTCACGCCGCGCAGCGGCGCGGTCGCGGCGCAGCTCGGCACCGGCGGCGATTCGCGGATCGCGTTGATCGGCGGCGCCGATGGCAACGGCAACGGCGCGACGTTCATCGAGCTGGTCGAGCCCGATGCGCCCAGTGGCCGCCGCGTCGATCGGGTCGACGACGCGCAGATGGCGCGCACCGACCTCACCGCGACCGCGCTGACCGATGGCCGCGTGATCGCGATCGGCGGGTTGGCGGCCGGGACGCCGTCGAACGCCGTCGACGAGGTCACGATCGCGAACGGCACGGCGACCGTGCGCGTGCTGCGCGCGATGCTGTCATTCCCGCGCTACGCCCACACCGCGACCCGGCTCGGCGACGATGTCGGCGCGCCCGTGCTGGTCGCGGGCGGGCTCGACGCCGCGATGACCCCGATCGCGACGAGCGAGCTGTTCAAGCCACTGAGCGAAGAGATCTCGCCGACGTTCAAGCCCATGATGCTGCACGCGCGCTCGGGGCATCAAGCGGTACGCATGCCCGACGGCAGCGTCCTCATCATCGGCGGCACCGGCTATCTCGATCCCGTGAACCAACCCGGCGTGATCGGACCGGTGCCGACGCTCGAGCTGTTCACGCTCGATGCGGGGTTTACCGATGTCGGCAAGCTACCGACGAACGCCGGGCTGACCGGCTTCGCGGCGACGCCGTTGCCGGACGGACGCGTGCTGCTGACCGGAGGCCGCACCGCCGATGGCTCGATCAGCGATACCGCGTTCATCGCGCGGCTCGATCCGATCGATGGCTCGGTCGACGTCGTCGCGACCGATCACATGTCCGTGCCGCGCGCCGGTCACAGCGCGACGCTGCTGTGCGACGGCACGATCTTGATCAGCGGAGGCACCGCGGCTCCCGCTCCCGCCGAGCGCTACAACCCGCCGGCGCTGGGCCGGCGCTAGCGCACGACAGCGCACGGGCCACGCCACGCAGGTGCGACACCGGCTGAGATCTCGACGCAGCGCGCTGGCGGCACCGGCTCGTCGATCGCGGGCGCGGATTCGCGACCGGCGCGCTAGTATCGCGCGTATGCGTAGCTCGCTCGCGATCGTGCTCGTCGCCGGTGCCACCGCCATCGCTTCGGCGCAACCTTCCGAGATCATCGTGGCCGTGCCCGCGGCGCCGGTGCCACCGACCGGCGGCATGTGGGTCGACTTCGGCGTCGGCGCGACCCGGCTCGATCCGGGCGATGGCCAGACCCATCGCGGCAACTACGTGCGGTTCGCGCCGCAGACCACGTTCGACCGGACGTTCTACCTGGGCGCCGAGATCGACATCGGTTCGTTCGACGCGGGGACACCGTCGCCCACGATCGACAGCGCTGCGCGTGGTGGTTCGTCGGGCACCACGATGGACGCGTCCGCGGACACCGGGTCGCTCGCCGCGGCCAAGCTGATCGCCGGTGCGCGCATGACCGCCGGGGCGTTCTCGGGTGGCCTCGAGCTCGCCGGCGGCGTGCGCTACACGACGGTGACGAATCTTTCGAGCGTCACGACGATCGCCGACGGCCGCGGGGTCGTCGAGGCGCGTGGCCGGCTCGACGTGTGGATCACGCCGTACGTGACGCTGGGCGCGCTGGCCGGCACCGACCTCGTGCGCCGCGACGAGCTGACGTTCGGGCTCAACCTCGGCGTGCACTTCGAGCCGTTCGACCACACGCGCTGAGCGCTCAGCTCGGCGGTGACGAGTCCGCCAGCTCGATGGTCTTGGCCACCGCCGGCATCACGAGCGCGCCGTGCTCGTCGATCGTCGTGATCGGCGGCAGGTGGCCGACCGGGCCGGTGATCAGCCGCGCGCCGCGCTGGAACGACAGCCACGACCAGACCCAGTTGAGCATGACGAGCACGCGGTTGCGAAACCCGACGAGGAAGAAGATGTGGACGACCCACCACATCAACCACGCGATGAAGCCGTACAGCGCGACGCGCTTGGTCGCGACGACCGCCGAGGCGCGGCCGATCGTCGCCATGTTGCCCTTGTCGTGATAGCGGAACGCCGGGCGCGCGAACGCCTCGCCGCGAACCTCGCGCCCGATGATCCGCGCGACGTGGCGACCACCCTGCAGCGCGCCTTGCGCGACCCCGGGGACCTCGACGCCGGCGCGGATCATCATCTTCGCGAGGTCGCCGATCACGAACACCTCGGGGTGATCCGGGATCGAGAGATCGGGCAACACGACGACGCGGCCGCTGCGGTCGCGCGGCGTGCCGAGCCCGGCGCCGAGCGGCGAGGCCGCGACGCCCGCGGCCCACAGGATCGTGCGGGCACCGAAGCGCTGCTCGCCGTGCGAGGTCTTGACCGTGACGCCCCGAGCGTCGAGCGCCGTGACCAGCGTGTCGAGGTGGACCTCGACGCTGCGGTGCTCGAGCGAGCGCTTCGCGGCGGCCGAGAGCTTGGCCGGATAGGCGAGCAGCAACCGGTCCTTGCCCTCGAACAACACGACGCGCACGTCGGTCGGATCGATCGACCGGAAGTCCTTCTTCAGGGTCGTCAGGCCGATCTCGCCGAGCGCTCCGGCGAGCTCGACGCCGGTCGGTCCACCGCCGACGACCGCGAACGTCAGCCACTCGCGCTGCGCGACCGGATCGCTCTCGCGCTCGGCGGCCTCGTACGCCAGGAAGATCCGGCGGCGGATCTCGAGTGCATCCTCGATGGACTTGAGCCCCGGCGCGAACGTCGCCCACTGGTCGTTGCCGAAGTACGAGTGCGTCGCACCGGTCGCGACGACGAGGTAGTCATAGTGCAGGACGCCGCCCTCGAGCGTCACGGTGCGCGCGCCCGGGTCGATCGAGTGCGCCTCGGCGAGCAGCACGCGCACGTTGTGCTGCTTGGCGACCGCGGCGCGGATCGGAGACGCGATGTCGCTCGGGTTGAGCGCGGCGGTCGCGACCTGGTAGAGCAGCGGTTGGAACAGGTGGTGGTTACGGCGATCGAGCAACGTGATCTGCACCGGCGCCTTCGCGAGGCGGCGGGCGGCCTCGAGACCGCCGAAGCCGGCGCCGATGATGATGACGTGCGGGCGTGCCATGAAGCTTCGATGCTACGTCGAACCGCCGGGGTGCACCCCTGCAGCGGGCCGCTGGAACCTCACCGCAGCGCGGCGAGCAGCTGGTCGCACACGTAGTCGACCTGCGCCTCGGTGAGGTCCGGGAACATCGGGAGCGAGATCATCTCGCGCACGCTGCGCTCGGCGACGGGGCACGAGCCTGGTCCCTGCAGCAGGTGCGCATAGGCCGGCTGCAGGTGGATCGGGGTCGGATAGTGGATCGCGGTCGCGATGCCGGCCTTGCCGAGCGTGTCCCGGATCGCGTCGCGCTTGCCGGCATCGACGCGCACGACCATCAGGTGATAGACCGGCGCGCTCTCGGGCGCCTCGGTCACGAACCGCACCGCCGCGCCGAGCCGAGCGCGATAGCGAGCAGCCCGAGCGCGCCGGACCTCGTTCGCGGCGGCGAGCCGGCGCAGCGAGATCTCGAGACACGCGCACTGCACCGAGTCGAGCCGCGCGTTGTAGGCGATGTCGACGTGATCGTGGCGGCCGGCCTGGCCGTGATCGCGCAGCCGGCGTACGCGCTCGGCGATCACCGGATCGCTCGTCGTGACCGCCCCGCCCTCGCCGATCGCGCCGAGGTTCTTGGTCGGATAGAAGCTGAACGCGGCGACCTCCGCCGCCGAGCCGGCGCGAAAGCCCGCGCGCGTCGCGCCGTGGGCCTGGGCCGCGTCCTCGAGCACGTTGACCCGGAACTGCTGCGCGAAGTCGCGCACGCGCGCCGTGTCGCACAGCTGACCGAACAGGTGGACCGGGATCACGACCTTGGTCTTCGCGGTCACGCGCTTCGCGGCGTCGTCGAGATCGAGCAGCAGCGTCGCCTCGTCGACATCGGCGAGGATCGGCCGCGCCCCGGTGTGGCTGATCGCTTCGGCGGTCGCGAAGAACGAGTTCGCGGCGGTGATCACCTCGTCGCCGGGACCGACGCCGAGCGCGCGCAGCGCGAGCAGCAGCGCATCGGTGCCGTTGTTGACGGCGATCGCGTGGTCCGCGCCGCAGAACCGCGCGAACGCGGCCTCGAACGAGGCGACGTGCGGCCCACCGACGAACGCCCCGGTATCGAGCACCTGCGCGAACGCGGCGAGGTAGTCCTCGCGCGACGGCCTGGCCCACGCGACGAGATCGACGAACGGGACCTTCACAGCGACACTCGCTGGCCGGCGCGCTCGAGCGAGCGTTGCGCGGCCTCGAGCATGCGCACGATCCGCACGCCGACGACCGCGTCCGAGGGTGAGGGCGCGCCGTCGAGGCACGCGGCGGCGAACGTCTGCGCCATGGTCGCGAGCGCCTCGCGGCCGTCGAGCTTGGGCGAGTGGACGTCGCCGGAGCGGTACTGGACGTTGAGCGCGTACGCCGACTCCTTGTCGATCTGCTGGACGTCGACGGAGCTCTCGTAGACCTTGACCGGCTCGACCGGCGAGGTGTCGTCCCACACGACCATCTTCTTCGAGCCAGCGATGATCGTGCGGCGGGTCTTGACCGGCGCGACCCAGTTGACGTGGACGTGGGCGATCAGCTGGTCCTCGAACCCGACGGTGAGGTACGCGAGGTTCTCGTGACGGCCGTAGTGCGACACGCCGATCGCCGAGACCCACTTGGGGGTGACGCCGATCGTCTGGCACAGCACGAAGTCCATGATCGTGAGGTCGTGCGGCGCGAGGTCCCAGATCACGTTGAAGTCGGGCTGGAACAACCCGAGGTTGATCCGCACCGAGTCGAAGTACAGCACCCGGCCGAGCTCGTTCGCGGCGACGAGCTCGCGGATCTTCTTGACCGCGCCGGTGTAGACGAACGTGTGATCGACCATCAGCACGCGGTGCTTGGCCTCGGCGAGCTCGGCGAGCTCCTCGGCCTGGACCACACTCGGCGCGAGCGGCTTCTCGACCAGCGCGTGCTTGCCGGCCTCGAGGGCCGCCTTCGCGAGCTCGTAGTGGGTGAAGATCGGCGTCGCGATCGCGACCGCATCGACATCGGGACGCGCGATCAACGCCGCGGCATCCGCGAGCACCTCGAGGTGCGGGTACTGGACCTGCGCGAGCTGGCGGCGCCCCGGATTCGCATCTGCGATCGCGACCACCTTCGTGCGCGCACCGGCGGCGAAGTTGCGCACCAGGTTCGGACCCCAGTAGCCATAACCGATGACGCCGATACGTAGGCTCACGCGTGTCGAACCGTCACATGGCGGTCGCGGTGCGTCAAGGGTGGTAGCGTCGTGGCGTGAGCCTGCGCGACCGCCTGCGCGACCGTCGTGTGACAAGTGTCGTACGCCGCCTGCTCGATGACTATCTGCCGCCGGTCGTCCGCGAGTGGCGCCCGCTCAACCGCTGGATGGCGACCACGTTCCACGGCCGGGCATTCGACCTCGACTTCAAGGAGCGCGCGTTCGCGATGTCACCGCGCGAGCTCGCCGGCGCGTACGCGGCGCTCGCGGCCGGCGGCGGCCGCTACCGCGATACCGACACCACGCCGGATCAACTCGCCGCGATCTGCGAGGCCGCCCGGGGTCGCGTGCTCGAGGTCGGCAGCGGCAACGGTGCGGTCGCCGAGGCGCTCGCGGCGGACCACGAGGTCACCGCGCTCGAGGTCACGCTCGGCTCGGCCGCCGAGACCGCACGCCGCGCGCGGTGCACGGTCGCGCTCGCCGGCCTGCCCCACCTGCCGTTCGGCGATGCGGCGTTCGACACCGTGGTGTGCGCGCACACCCTCGAGCACGTGCCGGATCTCTACGCCGCGGCGCGCGAGCTCCATCGGGTCGCGGACCGCGTGATCGTCGTCGTGCCGCGCCAGCGCTACTACCGCTACACCGTCGACTATCACCTGCACTTCTTCCCGAGCGCGGCCCCGCTCGAGCACCTGCTCGGCGGCCACGCGCGCGAGGTCGATGGCGACTGGTTCGTGCTGGCGGATCGGGCCTGGTGATCGGCCCGGTGATAAGTCAGACGTCGGGCTCGGGCCGCTCCGCGCGCGGCCAGCCAAGCGCGAGCGAGCTCGCGACCCGTACCGCATCGACGAGCGCGCGGCCCACGACATCGCGGCGCGCGCCGGTCGCCTTGCCCGCGCCGCGGCGGTGAAACTCGACCGGCACCTCGACGACGCGGGCACCACCTCGCGCCGCGCGGATCACGCGCTCGCCCTCCGCGAACACGCCGCGCGCCGCGACCGCCGCGTGCAGCCACTCGCGGCGCGCGAGCTTGATCGAGCCGGGGTCGCCGCCGGGGGCCCCGAGCGCGCGCACGATCCGCTCGTAGCCCCACGAGACGATCCGGCGGTAGCGCGTGTAGATCTCGCGCTTGTTCGGGCGCACGCCGATCACGAAGTCCGCGCCGGCCGCGGCGGCCTCCGCCATCGGCTCGAGCGCGGTCATCGGCCACTGGCGATCCGCCGACATCAAGAAGATCCAGTCGTGGCGCGCGTGCGCGTAGAGCGTGCGCATCGAGGCCTCGATCCCGCGGTTGACCGCACGATCGAGCACGCGCGCCCCGGCCTCGCGCGCGAGCTCGCCGGTCGCGTCGCGCGAGCCGTCATCACACACGATCACCTCGAGCGCGCCGGTGACGCGCGCACCGACCGCGAGCGCGTCCGTGACCGTCTGCGCGATCGACGCCGCCTCGTCGAACGCCGGGATGACGATCGACAAGCTCGCCAGGGTCACGATACGCGGGCCGGATTGCCGACGACGGTCGCGCCCGGCGGGACATCCCTGGTCACGACCGCACCGGCGCCGACCATCGCGCCCTTGCCGACGCGCACGCCGCACAGGATCGTCGCGCCCGAGCCGATCGAGGCATCCTCCTCGATCCAGGTCTGCTCGAGCCTCCAGTCCTCGGCGCCCTTCGGCGTACCGTCGGGGTTGCACGCGCGCGGCAAGCGGTCGTTGACGAACGTCACGCCGTGGCCGACGAACACGCGGTCGGCGATGTGCACGCCGGAGCAGATGAACGAGTGCGTCGAGATCTTGCAGTGCGCGCCGATCGTCGCATCGCGCTGGATCTCGACGAACGCGCCGACCCGGGTGTACGCGCCGATCGTGCAGCCATAGAGGTTGACGAACTCGTGCACGGTCGCGCCCTCGCCGAGGATCACGTCGGCGGCGATCGATTGGAACCGCTTGGTCACGCGGCCATCATGCCACTAGAATCACCGCCTGCGCGCGCTCGGCCTCCTCGTCCTCCTGATCGCCGGTATGGCCCATGTCGCCCACGCCGCGACGATCCACGGCCGTGTCATCGACGACGCGCACCAGCCGATCGGCCACGCGATCGTCGCGTTCGGTTCGAGCGTGTTCGTCGAGGCGAACGCGACCGGGCAGTTCGAGCTGGTCGTCCCCGACGACGCGCCCGGCATCGTATGGGTTCGCGTGCCGGAGGGATTTCGCCCCGAGCCGGTGTGGGTGGCGTGGCCGGGTACCGGAGCGACCCTCGCGACGCCCGCGACGCCCGCGACGCCCGCGACGCCCGCGACGCCCGCGACGCCCGCGGCGCCCGCGATCATCGAGCTGGTCGTGCGCCGGCTCGCGCATCCGATCAAGCAGCCGATCGAGCTCGTGGTCGCCTCGGACGCCCACTTCGGGATCCCCGGCCTGCACCTGATCGGCCTCGCCGACGCGATCGCAAGCGCGACCGCCGATGACCCGGCGCTGTTCACGATCCTCGGCGACATCACCCAGGGCGGCACCCAGCCCGAATTCGACACCGTCGACCAGGCGCTCGGCGAGCTCGGGGGGGTGCCGTGGATCCCGGTGCCCGGCAACCACGATTGGTACGACGGCGGCGTGACGTGGGCCCAGCGCGTCGGCCCCGATAACTACTCGTTCGACCTCGCCGGCATGCACTTCGTGGTGTGGAACATGGCGCTCGACGAGGACGACATCGTCACGTTCCTGCGCGAGGACCTCCGCCGGGTGACGACCCCGGTGATCGCGCTCACCCACGCGCCGCCGAGCGCGCAGGTGGTCGCGGTGCTGGCTCAGCTCCACGTCCGCTACGTGTTGACCGGACACGCCCACTCGAACCGCGTGGTCGAACATCCGGGCGTCACCGAATTCAACTCCGAGCCGTTCCTGATGGGCGGCCTCGACTTCACGCCCGCCGGCTATCGCGTGATGACGCTCGCGCACGACGCGTTGAGCTCGCAGCATCGCACGACCATCGACGCGCCGTTCGTCGCGGTGATGGCGCCCGCGCACACGCAATGCGCCGCGCGCGACCACGCCGAGCTCGTCGTCGCGGCCGAGCTCGATGCCGGCACACCGGTGGTCACCGCGCGGCTCGATGGCGGCGCCCCGCTCACGCTGCACCAGGCCGGCGGATGGGACTGGCGCGCCGAGCTCCCGGCGCTCTCGCCGGGCGTGCACGCACTCGCCGTCACGGCCGAGACGCCGAACGCGCGTGCGACGGCGCAGGCGAGCCTCACCGCGTGCGACGACGCGCCCGGCCTCGATCCGCTGCAGCTCGCGCCGCGCTGGGTCACGCCGGTCGGCGGCCACGTGCTGTCGGCGCGGCCGGCGATCGCGAACGGCGTGGTGTTCGTCACCGTCACCGATCTCGCGAACGGCGACACCGGCGGCGTCGTCGCGCTCGAGCTCGCGACCGGCAAGGTGTTGTGGCGCGCGGTCACGCCGATCCAGGTCCGCGGTGGCGCCGCGGTGGTCGGCGACATCGTCGTCGTACCGCGCATCGACGGGATCGTGCTCGGGCTCGATGCGGCGACCGGCGCCGAGCGCTGGCGCTACGCGCTGCGCCCCGGCACCACCTCCGAGGCCGCCGCCACGTTCGCCTCGGTCACGGCCCAGGGCGCCGACGTGATGATCGGCCACCAGCGTGAATTCGCGGTGCTCGCCGCGAGCGACGGCCACGTCCGCTGGCGCACCGACCCGGTGCCCGAGGGCGAGAACAGCCAGTCGCTCGCCGCGGTCGCGGTCGGCGACGGCCTCGTCGTCGGCACGTTCAATCGGCTGTTCGGCGGCGTCCAGGCCTGGGACCGCGCGACCGGCCAGCCGCTGTGGCAGCGCGAGGCCGACGACACCGTCGGGATCAACGCGACCCCCGTGATCGGCGATCACACCGTGTTCTACGCCGACGCCGCCGACGAGGTCACGGCGCTCGAGCTCGCGACCGGTCACGTCAAGTGGCACACCGCGCTCGCGCCCGACGAGGGCTTCGAGTGGGGCAACGCGACGATCGGCACGCCGGCGTTCGCGATGGTCGCGGCCGACCCGGCGGACCCGGCGGACCGCCGCGGCCCCGGCGCCCGGCGCGGCATCCTGATCGTGCCGACGCTCTATCGCGACGTCGTCGCGCTCGACGCTACCACCGGCGCCACGCTGTGGCGTCACGCCGGCCTGCCGGGCCCGCTGCGCGCGACCCACTACCGCGGCGCGCACGAGGCCGGCTACGAGGCCTCGCCGGTGATCGCCGGCGACGTCGTGTGGATCGCCGACACCTCGGGCGAGCTCGCCGCGCTCGACCTGCGCACCGGCGCGCCGCGTGCGCGGATCACGATCGGGGCGCCCGTGCTCGCCGGCCTCGCGCGCTCCGGCGACTGGCTGGTCGTCGCGAGCTACGACGGCACCGTGCGCGGCCTCCGGCCGGGCGCGCGCTCGAACCAGGTTCGAGCGGAGAGTACGCAGCGCCGCGAGCGCCCTGACCTCTCGGGCTGCAGCTCATCGGCGCCGCCGCCGTGGCTCGTGATCGTCGTGGTCGCGTTCGCCGCTGCAGGCTGCGGTCGCCGCCGGCCTCGCCGCGGTCCTCGCCGTGGTCCTCGCCGCGGCTAGCCTGGCGGGCGAACTACTCATGCAGCTGTTCACGCACGCGCTCTACGCGGCCGGACGTCGATTTCTCGCCCAGCTCGCGCGAAGCGATGGTGGCCGCTGCTGACGTAGTGGTAGCCGGTTCACGTAACCCGCCGGCCGCGCCGACCTGTTCGCCCGAGGCCCCAGGCCATGACGAGCAGCGGAAGCGCGTCACCCGCGTCGTGGTGTCGCGGGACCGCACATCCGCCATCGTCGCTATGGGGCATGGGCGCCTCGCACGGTGCGTAGCACGAGCAACTCGTGCCGACGGTCAGACACATCCCGCTCGGGCACTCGCCGCCGCTTCCACACGCGCCGCCGAGCTGGCCCGGCGGGAGCCCACGAGGGCCGCACGCCATGCCCCCGGCGGGGTTCGGCACGCAGCCCATGCCGAGCGGACAATCGGCATCGCCGGCGCACGACGCCGCGCAGAAGTCGGCGCTCGGATCGAGCGCGGGTCGCGGCGGGGGCGATGCCGCGAGCGTCGGCGCGATGAAGCTCGCGTCGTAGGCATCGACCCGCATGTTGGTCCCCGACAGCATGCACCGCGCATCTCCGAACGCCGTGATGCCTGCGACCTCCTCGGACGCGTTGCGTGTGATGAACACGGGCCCGCCGCTGTCTCCGTCGCAGCTCATCGCCGGCGCCGCACCGATGACGAAGTCGAGTGAGTCGACCTGCGTGATCGAGGCCGAGCCCGTGCGCTTGACGCCGAGGCCGCCTTCCTCGTCGAGGCCAAACC
>JBDTEH010000337.1:0-8505 GCA_039922635.1 Kofleriaceae bacterium
CCTGGATCACGGGCATCGCCATGTACGTCTCGGCGAACTCGGCATAGACGCCGAGCATCTTCATGGTCTCCTCGACGGCCTCGTCCTTGGTCGCGTGCGCGGTATGGCCCTCTTGCCACAGGAACTCGGTGGTGCGCAGGAACAGGCGCGTGCGCATCTCCCAGCGCACGACGTTCGCCCATTGATTGATGAGCAGGGGCAGATCGCGATAGCTCTGCACCCACTTCGCGAACGACGCGCCGATGATCGTCTCGGACGTCGGTCGCACGACGAGCGGTTCCTCGAGCTCACCGGTCGGCACGAGCTTGCCGTCGCGGAGCTCGAGCCGGTGGTGCGTGACCACCGCGCACTCCTTGGCGAAGCCCTCGACGTGCGCCGCCTCCTTCTCGAGGAACGACACCGGGATGAACAGCGGGAAGTACGCGTTGACGTGCCCGGTGTCCTTGAACATGCCGTCGAGCCCGTGCTGGATGTTCTCCCAGAGCCCGTAGCCCCACGGCTTGATCACCATGCAGCCGCGCACGTCGCTGTTCTCGGCGAGGTCGGCGGCCTTGATGACCTCCTGGTACCAATCTTGATAGTTCGCGGCCCGGGTGGGCGTGATCGCGGTCTGGGGCTTGCCGTTGCTCATCGCGGGCGAGGCATACCACGCCACCGCGACCGCATCACGGGCAGTCGCTCGCGCACGAGGCGTGGTCCTCGCCGAGCTCGCAGAACCCGTTGCCACAGACCGGCTCGCACGCGCCGGTCGCGGTGAGCGCACAACAGTCGCTCGGGCACGCCGCGTGATCCTCGCCGGTCTCGCAGAACCCGTTGCCGCAGTCCGGCTCGCACGTGCCCTGGTCGGTGAGCGCGCAGCAATCGCCCGGGCACGCCGCGTGGTCCTCGCCGGGCTCGCAGAATCCGTTGCCGCAGTGTGCCGCGCCGGTGCCGGTGCCGCTGCCGGACCCGGACCCGGAGCCGGTGCCGGAGCCATTGCCGGAGCCATTGCCGGAGCCATTGCCGGAGCCGTGGTGATCGCCGCCGCCCGGACCGCCGTGCGGCTCCTGGAGCGGTGGCAGCACCCCGAGGCTCGCCGAACGCGCGGTGCACGCGAACGGATCCGCGCACGTCCAGCAGCCGCCGCGCACGCTCGGCTGCTCGCGTCCACCGCAGCTCGGCTGCGCGAGCGCACAGCGCAGCGGTGACCCGTCATCGCACGCGTGTGGCACGCCGAGCGGCGCGCAGCTGCGTTCGTCGCTGCACGTCCAGCAGCCGTCGCGCACCGCGAGCGTGCTACCCGGCGGGCACCACGGAGGATCACTCTCGCACGACACCGGACTGCCGTCGTCGCAGCCGCTCGGATCTGCGCGCGGTGCGCTCGCCGCGGGCGCTCCGCGGACGACCACCCCGAAGCGGGCGCGCGCGATCGCGGCGAACACGCTCGCGTGATCGCGACCCGGGGTACCGCGCTCCCGGCCGAGGCCGTGATCGAGCGAGCGCGCGCTCCGCACGGCCGGCGTGAGGTGCGATGCCGCATCGTTCTGGACGGTGCGCGGTGCCTGCGTGCTCGCGCCGGTCGCCACCTCGCGCTCGACGATCCGTGCCGGTGCGGTGTGCTCGACGATGCGGGTGACGAGCCCGGGCGATCTCGCGATCGCGAACGTCAACACGACCGCCGCCGCGATGCTCGCGACCGCGACCGCACGGCGGCGAGCGCGCCCGAGCCCCGCGGCGAGCAGCGCCAGCACCTCGGCCATCGACGCGAACCGATCGTGCGCCTCGACCCGCCGGCCGCGCTCGATCACGCGCGTGGTCCAGCTCGGCGCGGCGTCGCCGAGCGCCTCGCCCAGGGCGGTGCAGAACGCAAATTGATCCGCGCGCGCATCCGCCGGCTCGCCGCGGCGCTGTTCGGGCGCCATGTAGCGCGGGGTGCCGCCGATCGGGCCGCGGCCGACGAGCGCGGCGACGCCGAAGTCGGTGACCACGGGCCGCCCCGCGCGATCGACGAGCACGTTGTCGGGCTTGAAGTCGAGGTGCACGACCCGCTCGCCATGGATGTACGCGAGCCCCGCACCAGCGGCCGCGAACATCGCGATGATGTCGCGCGCGCTGCGCCGCTCGGCCGCGAGCCACTCGCGCAGCGTCACGCCGGCGACGAGCTCCATGCACAAGAACACGCGACCGTTCGCGGTACCGGCGTCGTGGATCGCGACGATGTTGCGATGCGACAGGCGCGCCATCGCCCGCGCCTCGGCGAGCAGCACGCGGTCCCCTCGAGTGCCCGGCGCACCGTCGGGGCGCAGCACCTTCACGGCGACGCGGCGATCGAGTACGTCGTCGTGCGCCTCGTAGACCACGCCCATCCCGCCGACCCCGATCGCGCGGCGGATCGTGTAGCGCCCGACCACCTCGCCCTCGCTCGGCATGCGCTGAGGATCGATCGCCGAGAGCCCACTTCCGAGATCCGCGATCAGCCGGCGGCAGTGCGCGCACTCATCGAGGTGAACCTCGAGCCGGCGCGCGGCGGAGGCGTCGAGCGCGCCCGCGATCAGGGCGGCCACGGTGTTATCGCCGGCACAGGTCGTCGCCACGCGTGGAGCGTCGCGCTCGCTCGGCGCGTCCTCCACCGATCTCGCCTGACAGGGCGCGACCTTCAGATTTCTGCGATCCGCGGCCGCGCTCACTCAGTTTTCCGAGGCTCGAGCGCGTGGCGGATCGTGACGTCGGTCAGCACCCGCATGATGCTGTCGAGCTCCGACTCGCTGATCGCGAGCTCTGCTCTCATCCGCTCGCGGGTCGCCGCGACCAGGGCCTCGCGCGCGAGCTCCAACCGGCGCGCGACCGTCGAGCGATGGACGTGAAAGATCTTCGCGAGCTGATCGATGCCGAGCCCGTCGATCACCGACATCCGCAACAAGTTGCGCGCTCTGGGCGCGAGGCTCGCGACCGCGGCATCGAACGCGGTGCGGAACGAGTCGCCGTAGAGCCGGCGCAGGTACGCGAGGCCCGGGTCGGGCACGCCCGGCGCGAGCTCGGCGAGGTGAGCGTCGTCGACCGCTTCGAGGCGCCGCGCGCGCAGGTGCTCGCGCAGGCCGATCCTCGTCGCACACACCCGTAACCAGGTCGCCAGGGGAGCACGGCCATCAAAGGCGACGATCCCGAGGTCGCGGGTGGCTCGACGACCCTG
Organism: Kofleriaceae bacterium; assembly: GCA_039922635.1. Lineage (GTDB taxonomy): Bacteria > Myxococcota_A > Polyangia > Haliangiales > Haliangiaceae > JABFXX01. The sequence goes on from JBDTEH010000337.1 coordinate 3,170, forward strand.
CCCGGGGCGCGCGACGAGCATGCGCTCGCGCAAGATCTGCAGGACCTCGTGCCGATCGCTGAAGCTCGTGAGTGCGCGCGCGACGATCGGTACGATGTCGCGCTCGAACGTCGCGAGCGCCGCGGTGTCGCCCTGCGCGCACGCCCATGCGAGGTAGAGGTCTTCCGCGTGGCGATCGTCGAGCGTGCCGCCGTCCGCGCGCGCACGTGCATACGCGAGGAACGCCTCGCGGTCGTCCGGCAACGCCGGATGCACCGCGCGGACCCGCTCCCAGGTCGAGGCGTCGGGGATCGGGGTCACGCGCGCAGGCTGCATCGTAGGAAGGAAGCTCGAGGCAAGATTCATTCCCGGGCCGAGCGTGGCTCCCGCGCGCGTTGGTGCGGGCCGGTCATGGGCAGTCCGCCGCGCACGACGCGTGATCCTCGCCGATCTCGCAGAACCCGTTACCGCACACCGGCGCGCACGAGCCGCTCGCATCGAGCACGCAGCAGTCGCTCGGGCACGAGGCGTGGTCCTCGCCGGCCTCGCAGAACCCGTTGCCACACACCGCCTGGCACGCGCCGGTGCTATCGGTCGCACAGCAATCGCTCGGGCACGAGGTGTGGTCCTCGCCGACCTCGCAGAACCCGTTGCCGCAGGCGGCGAGGCAGTAGCCATCGGCGCCGAGCTCGCAGCAATCGCTCGGGCACGAGCTGTGGGTCTCCCCACCTTCACAGAACCCGTTGCCGCAGGCGGCGATGCACGTCCCGCTGCCCGAGCCCTGCTCGCAGCAATCGTTCGCGCAGCTCGCGTGGGTCTCGCCGGGCTCGCAGCTGCCATCGCCGCAGGTTCCGGACCCGGTCAGCGCGTGGCGCTGCCCGCTGGTCGCCGGTGCCCCGCTCTCCACACAGGCTCCGAACAGGCTCGCCGTGATCACCGCTCCAAATATCAGGCTACGCATCATCGCTTCCTTTCAGCAGGGATAGCCGCGCCGCCTGCGGAGGTCGCGCCGGCCGGCGAAACTTCCTGAATTGATCAGGGTTGCCGCGCCCTTACGCGGGTCGCCGCGGTGGCCCCCAGCGTGGGATGACAAACTGTTTCTCGTGTCGTGGCGTTGGAGCGCCACCGAGAACGCCGCACATTGGTGGGCATGCGTATGCCGACCATCTATCTGCCGCACGGCGGCGGGCCGTGGCCCTGGGTGCACGTCCCGTTCGGCAGCGAGGCCGAGCTCGCCGCGCTCGAGCGCTACCTGATCGACGTCGCGCGCATCCCGGGCGGACGTCCGAGCGCGTTGCTCGTGATCTCGGCGCACTGGGAAGAGGACGTACCGACGCTGATGACGTCCCCGCAGCCGGCGATGCTCTACGACTATTTTGGGTTTCCACCGGAGTCGTACCTGCTCGAGTGGCCGGCGCCGGGTGCGCCCGAGCTCGCCGCGCGCGTGCGCGAGCTGCTCCAGGCACGCGGCCTGCCGGTCGCCGGCGATCCGGACCGCGGCTACGACCACGGCACGTTCGTGCCGATGAAGCTCGCGTACCCGAACGCCGACGTCCCGGTGCTCCAGCTCTCGCTCGTGCGCGGTCTCGACCCCGCGCGCCACCTGGAGCTCGGCCGCGCGCTCGCGCCGCTGCGCGACGAGGGCGTGTTCATCATCGGCAGCGGGATGAGCTATCACAACCTCCGCGCGTTTCACCCGAGCGCCGCGCCCGCCGCGCTCGCATTCGATACGTGGCTCCGCGAGGTGACGCTGCGCGAGCCGGCAGAGCGCGATGCGGCGCTCGCGGCGTGGACCCAGGCGCCGAGCGCGCGCGCCGCGCATCCGCGCGAGGAGCACTTGCTCCCGCTGATGGTCGTCGCCGGTGCGGCCGGTGCGGACCGCGCGCAGCTCGGCTTCGACGGCACGGTCAACGGCCTGCGGCTCAGCGCGTTCCACTTCGCGGGATGATCCCGCGCGTTCGCGTAGTCCAGCTGGACGATGCGGCCGCGCCGAGGCTCCCTCATTCGCATCCACTCGATCCACAGCCGGTCGGAGCGGTTCCCCGGCGACTTCGAGCATTGCGAGACCTGCCATCTCACCCCGCCCGATGGTCCGGCGCGCGGCGCGTGGTTCGGCGACCCGGACTGATCGCGGACGCGGTACGATGAGGCGTGGCGCCGTCGTTCGAACGCCTCGTCGAGCTGGTCTACGACGCCCCGATGACCGCGATCGGGTGGAAGCCGTTCCTCGACGCGCTGTGCGCGCGAACCCACGCACGTGCCGCGGGCCTCAAGTGGCTCGCATACGAGCCCGACCGGTTCTACATGGTCGACGCCGGCTTCGACACCGAGATGCTCCAGGGCTACGCGCAGCGGTTCGGCCAGCTCGACACGTGGTCGACCGTGCGACTGGCGGATGACGCCGACGTGTTCGGCGACGAGATCCTGCCCCGCGCGCAACTCGAGCACACCGAGTTCTATCAGGACTTCTGCCGGCACCACGACGTCCGCGAGATCCACAAGGTCATGCTCCAGCGCTCCGGCGAACGCCAGATCAGCCTCGGGTTGTTGAAGCCGACCCGGGCCACCGATCACGCCGCGGAGCGCAAGCTCACGCGCCGGCTCGCGCCGCACCTCCGGCGCGCGCTTGCACTCGCGAGCCGGATCGCCGAATCCGAGGACGCTCGTGGCGCGCTCGGCGATGCGCTCGATCTCGCGTCGGCCACCGTGTTCTTCCTCGATCGCCAGGGCCGGGTCCGGTTCTGCTCGCGCGCCGGCGAGGACCTCGCCGCACGGCGCGACGGGATCGTGATCGATCGGGGCTGCTTGCGCGCGCTCCATCCCGACGACGATCGTCAGCTCGCGGCGCACCTCACCGGCAGCTCCACGGCGCCCTCGGCGAGCATCCGCCGCGGCGACGGGCTCCCACCACACCGGGTGTTCGCGGTGCCTCGACCGCGCGGCAGCGAGCACGGCATCGCGATGCTCGCGATCGTCACCGCGTCCCCGACGCCGCGCGCGATCGAGGCCGTGTTGCGTCACGGCTACGCGCTCACGGCCGCGGAGATCCGGGTCGCGTTGCGGGTCGGCCACGGCGCCTCGCCGCAACTGGTCGCCGACGAGCTCGGCGTGAGCTGGTACACGGTCCGAGCGCAGCTCCGCCAGATCTTCGCGAAGACCGGCGTGCGCCGCCAGGCCGAGCTCGTCGAGCTCGTCCTGCGGATGGAGCGCGGTTAGGCCGGCTACGCGAGACCGGCTTGCGCGGCGACTTCGGCGGCGAAGTCGTTCTTCTTCTTGTCGAGACCTTCGCCGAGCTCGAACCGCACGAACCGGCGGATCTTGATGTTCTCGCCGATCTTCGCGATCAACTCTTGCTGGAGATCGTGGATCGTCTTGTCGGGGTTCTTCACGAACGACTGATCGAGGAGACAGATCTCTTTCTTGAACTTCGCGATCTGACCATCGACCATCTTCGCGACCACCGGCTCGGGCTTGCCCGACTCTTTCGCCTTCGCCATGAGCACCTCGCGCTCCTTGGTGATGACGTCATCGCCGATCTCTTCGGAGCGTACGAACTGCGGGGCCATCGCGGCGATCTGCATCGCGACGTCACGGGTGAACGCCTGGAAGTCCTCGTTGCGCGCGACGAAGTCGGTCTCGCAGTTGATCTCGACGAGCACGCCGATCCGGCCGCCGGCGTGGATGTACGACACCACGGCGCCTTCGGTCGCCTCGCGACCGGCCTTCTTGGCGGCCTTCGACAGCCCCTTGGCGCGCAGCCAGTCGATCGCCTTGTCCATGTCGCCAGCGACCTCGACAAGCGCCTTCTTGCAGTCCGCCATGCCGGCGCCGGTGCGCTCGCGCAGATCCTTGATGAGGGTAGCGGTGACTTCGCTCATGGCACTTACTCCGCTTCGGGCGAGGCCGAGGCCTCGGGGTTGAACATCGCGCCGCCGGTCGAGATCTCGACGCGCGGGCCATCGCCACCCGACGAGACATGGATGACGCGCTCGCCCTCCTGCTCTTCCTTCGCGCCGCGATGACGCGCGGTCTCCTTCCACACCTTGGTGCCGATGATCGCGGCGTCCGCGATCTTGGCCGCGAACAACTTGATCGCGCGGATCGCGTCGTCGTTGCCCGGGATCACGTAGTCGATCTGGTCGGGGTCGCAGTTGGTATCGGTGATCGCGACCACCGGGATCTCGAGGCGACGCGCCTCTTCGACCGCGATGTGCTCCTTGTGAGGATCGATCACGAACATCATGCCGGGCAACTTGCTCATCGACTTGATGCCGCCGAGCGACTTCATCAGCTTGTCGCGGTCGCGCTTGATCATCACCTGCTCGCGCTTGGTCAGCGCGAACAGCGTGCCGTCCTCTTCCATCTTCTCGAGGCCACGCAGGCGCTCGAGCGAGCCCTTCACGGTCTTGAAGTTGGTGAGCGTGCCGCCGAGCCAACGCTGGGTGACGTAGTGCTGCCCCGAGCGGCCGGCCTCTTCGACGATCACGTCCTGCGCCTGCTTCTTGGTGCCGACGAACAGGATGGTGTCGCCCTTGCTGGTGGTCTCGACCACGGCGTTGAACGCCTGGCGGAACAGCTTCACGGTGTGCTGGAGGTCGATGATGTGGATGCCGTTACGCGCGCCGAAGATGAACTGCTTCATCTTCGGGTTCCACCGACCCGTGTTGTGACCGAAGTGCACGCCCGCTTCGAGTAGCGCGCGCATCGAGATGGGGTTCTGCCCCATCGCTTCCTGCATCGTTTCCATGTGTCAGTCCTTCGTTGGTTGCCACCCGTGCCATCGTCGATTCCCGGAAACCCCGAAGGGCCACGACCGAAAATCTCCGGCACGGTGAGTATTTGCTCGAAGAGTCGAGCGACCGCGATCTACCACGCCCCGATCACCCGCTGCAAGGTCTAGACGCCATGCTGAATAGCTCGGGATTCCGGTTGGTTATGTCGGATAACACCCGCCCGCGAGTCGTCGATCAAACGACTCGGCGCGCCGCCCGGCACCTAGAGCACCGATCGGTTCGGATCCGGAGCAGTTCCGCACGATTGCGGATGGGAGAGCGCCAACGCGCTCGCTATCGCGCTCGTCGAGACCGACTTTTTGGCTACGGGCGCAAGCCGCCGGCGTCGTAGCGGGGCACCTGCGCACTTCCACAGCGGCCGTATGAAGCACGACCTCCCGTGGAATTTACCTTCGCCAAAAAGTGATCTCGCCGGCGCTACGCTCGCTATCTGCTCGACGTGAGCCCCCGCTCGTTCGTTGCAGAAGGATCAGGTCCAGGTCGCGGTGTCATCGGCCCTGATGGCGAGCGCTCCGCTCGGTTTCAAGTCTCAGTGAAGTCGATCCGGATCGACAGCGGGATCTG
>JBDTEH010000338.1:0-7849 GCA_039922635.1 Kofleriaceae bacterium
GGACCTCGAGCGGTGCGACCTCGACGGGATATTGCAGCTTGCCGCCACCGCTGCCGCGCTTGCCCCCGGCGGCCGGCGTGTCCGCCTTCTTGCCGCAGCTGGTGAGCGCGAGTACGACGAGCATCCAGATCTTGGTCATGATTTTCCCTCGAGTGGGCCTTGCCCAATCGCCTGGCGCAGCGCGAGGTACGCGCTCGCGACCGAGAACTCGGCTTCTGCGTAGCTGACCTCGGCCGTGAACCGCTGTTCGTTCGCGTCGACGAGCTCGATCGCCTTCGCGAGCCCCTGCTTGTAGAGGATGGCGGTCTCGTCGGCACTCTTGCGGCTCGCGGTCACCGCGTCCGCGGCGGCGGCGAGCGCTTGCTGCGCCGCCGCGAGCTGGGTGCCGGCGGTGCGCACGTCCGTGTCGATCGAGCGGACGAGCTCCTTGGCCTGGAGATCCGCGATCGCCGCGGCGACATCGCGCGAGCGAATATCGGCGGAGCGCGCGCCAGCGTCGTACAGACTCCACGCCGCGGCGACCTGGATCGAACCGTCGACGTCGTGGCCGTTCATGCCGGCGTTCGACGTCGCCGTGAGCTGCCCGATCAGCGACAGCGTCGGGAAATAGCGATAGCGTGGTTCGCGCGCGAAGTCGTGCGCGGCGAGCGCGCTGTCCTTGCGTGCGATCAGATCCGGTCGAGCGGCGAGGCTCTGGTCGACGAGCGTCTCGGCGGCAGGCGGGGCTTGCTTGCCGGCGTCGAGCAACGCGGTCGGCGCGACCAGGTTGACCGGCGGCGGCGCGTTGATGATGAAGCCGAGCTCGATGTACGCGGTCGCGAGCTGGCTGCGATCCTGCGAGAGCTCGCGCACCGAGGTCGACAAGCTGATCTGCGCGCGCGTGACGTCGTTCGAGCTCACCAGCTGCGCCTTGAACTGCGCCTGGGTATCGGCGACGTCCGCGCTCGCGGTATCGAGCTTCTTCTGCGCCGCGGCGGCGACCTCCTGCGCGAGCAGCACGCCGAAGTACGCCTTCGCGACGTCGAACGCGAGCTGGCGCTTGTCCTCGACGTTCTGCGAGCGCTGGGCCAGGAGGTTGTGCTTGGCCTGGGCGAGCAGCGGAAACGCCGACATCACGATCAGTGGCTGCTGCAGGGTCAGCGACCCCTGGGCCGTATCCTTCGGGCTATCGATCGGGCGGATCGTGTCGTTCCCGCTCGCGTTCAGGACGGGCAGGAACGCCACGTGGGCGCGTTCGACCGCCGCGTCGGCCTGGACCGTCTGGAGATCCGAGATCGCGGCGCGCTCGTTGCGCGTCAACGCCAGCTGAATCGCCTGATCGAGCGTCAGCGAGCCCTCGGCATGCGCGCTGGACGCACCGAGGACGATCGCCGCGAACCCCAGAAGTACGCGCGCCATGAATGCCCAGCATAGCAGCGGCCCCGATGGCTCCTGGCGCCAGGGCGGCGCTTTACAGTTGTTCACGAGAATCGTGCTAGAAGCCCCCGATGTTGAACGAGCCGCTGGCATTCCGGTCGGGCCTGGTGATCCCCAATCGCGTCGCGCTCGCCGCCATGACCAACGGTCAATCGCACCCCGACGGCACGCTCGCCGACGAGGAGCTGCGCTGGCTCGAGCGCCGCGCCGAGGGCGGTTTCGGGCTGGTGGCGACGTGTGCGGCGTACGTCGCGAAGGACGGCAAGGCGTGGGACGGCGAGCTCGGGGTCGATAGCGACGCCGACGTGCCCGGGTTGACCCGGCTGGCCACCGCGATCAAGCGCCACGGCGCCGCCGCGTTCGTCCAGCTGTTCCACGGCGGTGTGCGTGCGACCCAGCGCCTGACCGGCGAGCAGGTGTGGAGCGCGAGCGCGTTTCACGAGGACGCACCGGACTTCGAGCCACCGCGCGCGGCGACCGAGACCGACCTCACACGCACGATCGAGGCGTTCGCGGCCGCGGCGGCGCGCTGCCAGCGCGCGGGCTTTGATGGCGTCGAGCTCCACGGCGCCCACGGCTACCTGTTGACCCAGTTCATCTCGGCGGTGACGAACACGCGGACGGATGCGTGGGGCGGCGCGCTCGAGCATCGCGCGCGGCTCGTCCGCGAGGTGCTGCGCGCGGTCCGCGATCGTTGTGGTGCGAGCTTCAGCGTCGGCGTCCGGCTATCGCTCGAGCACGGCGGCAGCGCGCGCGGGCTCGATCTCGACGAGAGCCTGCAGATCGCGCGCTGGCTCGCCGACGATGGCGCCGACTTCATCCACGCGTCGCTGTGGCGCGCGGAGAACTTCACGCGCAAGCGCCCCGATCAGCATCCGCTGCCGCTGTTGCGTGCGGCGGTGCCCGCGGGGGTCGCGGTGATCGCGTCGGGCAATATCTGGACGTTCGAGGATGCGGCGGCGGCGCGCGATCGCGGCGCGGACATGATCTCGCTGGCGCGGCCCGCGATCGTCAACCCGGACTGGCCCAAGCTGGTGCGGGCCGGTTGGGAGCCGCGCCGGCCACCGCTGACCCGCGCGGAGCTCGCGGAGCTCGCGGTGTCACCGGCGTTCGCCGTCTACCTGCGCCACTTCAAGAACCTGGTTTCGGACTGAGCCGGCGAAACGCGGCGCCGAGCCAGCGCGCGTCGGCGTCGGCGGCCGCGTCCTGCTCGTGATACTTCGCGTAGTGCGGCGCCGCGGCGGCGTCATTGCCGGTACGCAGCGCCGCCGAGTAGGCCCCCCAGGCGTTCTCGCGCTCGCCGAGGTATCGCGCGAGCGTGGCGAACAGCTCGCGATCGGGCGCCGGCACGACCGCGGCGCTGACGTGCGCGCGCAGTTCGCGCCACGGTGGCAGCACCTCGGTGTCGATCGCCTCGGCGAGGCCGAGCTCGTCGATCTGATTCGCGCGCTGGCGGCCGAGCGCGTCGTTGAAGCGCGCGAGCACGGCGCGCTCGCCGGCGCGGAACTCGGCGATCACCGGGGTATCGACGAGCGTGCCCGGCGGGGGCGGGGGCGGGGTCTTGCGGCACGCCACGGCGCACCCGAGCGCGAGCACGGCGATCACGCACGCACGCAGTGGTTGCACCACCCTGTCGCTGGCCGTGCGGTTCGCCATGGCTCGGGGATATCACGGCGGCGCGTGCAAGTACGCGGCGAGGGCGCTGCGGTCGGCGCCGTCGAGGACGGTACCGGCGGGTGGCATCGTGCGCGTGACCAGCACCCGTCGCACGAGCTCGTCGTGCTCGCCGGCCCACGACGCGGGCGTGGAGAGATCGACGCCGGCGTCGCCGCCGGGGAGGTGACAGTGCGCGCACACGCGGGCGAAGATCGGCTGGACCCGCGCGTCCCACGCGGGGTCGCGGCCACGCGCATCGAGCGAGTATCGGCGAAGTCCGCTGGCGCCGACCCAGACGTCGCCGTTCGGAGTGCCGAACATCGGCTCGCCAGCGGCGGTCGCGACCGTCGTGCCGACCACGCCGCGTTGCTCGCCCGCGAGGTAGAGCCGCTTGCCGACCTCGAGCCACAGCTTCGCACCGGCGATCGCGATCGCGCCGACGTTCGCGACCGCGAGCGGCTGCAGCTCGCCCGCGCGCTCGAGCCACACGCCGCGCGGCGACACGACGACCAGCCGCGCCCCCTTCGCATCCGCATCGAGGAAGCCGGGCCGTGCGCCGGCGACCGCGAACGTGCTGCGCTGGTTCGCGGCGAGGTCCCAGACCTCGACCCCGCGGGCACCGGCGAGCGCGACGCGATCGCGCGCGACCGCGAGCCGATCGCGCGGCGTCGCGAGCACGTAGCGCGTGACGTGGATGCCATCAGTGGTGACCAGCACCGCGCGGTCGAGCAGCACCGCGATGGTCGTTCCGGCGCCGGCGACCGCGCGGACGGCCTCGTCGGCGAGCCCGAACCTCGCGCCGATCGGCTCGAGGGTGCCGTCGATCCGGACGCGCCATAGCGTACCGTCGAACCGGGTCGCGACGATCCACTGGCCGTCGCCGTCGAGCGCGGGGATCGAGGCGGCGCTCGTCCACAGCGTCGCCGGGCACGGGGCCGGGCAGTCGGCCGGCACGCGGGTGATGACGACGTCGCCGCGGAGGATCGTGAGGTCGTGGCCGAGCGCGTACGTGATGTCGCCTTGCGAGACGACCTGGTCGGCGCGCGTGTCGGCGAGAGTCGCGATCGGTCCGGCGGCGAGCGGGGGTGGGGCATGCCCGGCGCACGAGAGTAGAGGCAGGACGAGCACGCCTACCCAACCTCGGAGCCCGATCCGAGGCCTAATCCCCTCAACATCGCCTTCACGACCTCACCGTCGCGCAGGTACTTGCGCGGATCGATCGCGAACGCCGCGAGGAACGTCGCGAGGAGATCGGGTGGCGCGATCGGTCGCGCGCCGTCGGAGAACTGCAACCCGGCATCGGCCGGCAGGACCTGCTCGTGATCGGTCTTGCCGAACGTCTTGCCGGCGACAAAGCGCGGCGAGATCACGAGCGCGGAGTTGTTCGGATAATGATCGCGTCCCCCCGCGAGGTTGATCTGGGGCGTGCGGCAGAAGTCCGAGAATACGAGGATGTGGGTGCTATCGGCGAGCTTGTGACCTTGCCGCGTCGGGTGCGGCGTCGCGTCGAGTAGCCCGACCAACGTCGCGATCGTGCCGAACAGCTCTTGCTGGGTGTGCGCGTGCTGCTTGTAGTTCTGGTTGTGGGTGTCGAGTCCCCCGAGCGCGAAGCCGATCGTGCGGATCAAGTTCCGCTTGATCGCCTCGACCGCGAACGCGGCACCGAGCGCGCCACCGCCGAGGTTCTTCGCCTTGAAATCGAGCTGTGGATAGCCGGCCTGGAGCGCCTGCGGCGTGAACGCGGTCCGCAGGCCCGCACTGCCCGGTTCGTTCCCGAGCAGGTGGGGCAGCGCGGCTTCTTGACTCGCGAGTCGCTCGAACGTCTCGGGGAACACCGAGTGGGTCGCGAGGTCGTGGGCCTCGTCGGAGAGCAGCGCCGTGATCGCGGCGCGGTCGGCGTCTTTCAAGTACGCGTCGCTTCGCGCGAGCGACTTCGCCATCACGCCCGCGTTCGCGATCCGCAACGGGATCGCACGGCGGTCGAGGTGATCTCCGACGTACGACGCCGGGAAGCCGATCGCGATGTCGGGCAGGAGCTGCGCGGTGCCGAGCTCGTTGGTGATCGCGACGTCGATCGACGCCGCCGGCGAGCGCCCGCCGGCGAGGTGCCGGCCGGTGCACGAGAACATGGTCCCGTCCGGGTGGCTCACGGTGTTCATCGCGAGACCGTTCACGATGGTCAGGCGATCGTGCAGATCGATCAAGTCGCCGATGCCCGGGCCGAAGCGCAGACCGCCGGCCTCGAGGATCGTGAACGTCTCGACGTCGCCGTCGAGCTTGGTCCCCTTCCAGTGGGTGAGCGCCGCGAGCTCGGTGTTGTCCGTCGAGGCGGGCTCGACCAGGCCGCGCCTTTCGTTGCGTGGGTCTGCCCACAGCGTGACGTCCCAGCCGCCACTCGCGTGGATGAAGATGAAGAACTGATCGGTGGGGGCCGTCGCGCTCGCGGCCCACAACGGGCGCGCGGCGAGCGCTGCAGAGCCGGCACCGAGGAGCTGCAAGAACGTTCTGCGTTGCATCAGTAGAGCTCCGCTTCGGGGTGTTGGACGAGCGCGGTGCACACGGCGACCCACGCCGTCTCGTCGGCGGTAAGTGGGCTCTTGGCGTGTGCGTGGCGCGCGGCGACGTCGCTCCACAGCGCGTGGAACTTCGCGACGCGCTCCGGAGGTGCGAGGTCGGCGGGATAGCCGAGGAACGTGCGATGGAGGACGTCGAAGCGCCGGCGGAACGCGGCGTCGGAGTCGTCGTCTCCGCGGGGGTCGAACGCGAACACGATGCGCTGGTCGAGCGGTGTCTTGCCGCCGTGGAGGTCGTGCTCGGCGGCACGCGCGCATAGCGCTTCGCCGAGCCTGCCGAGCGTCGCGAGCATCAGCGTGTTGCTCTGGAGCTGGCGCGGCAGATCGGCCTTGTAGTCGGGCAGGCCGAGCGCGGACAGGTAATCGTCCCAGGTATCGAACATACCCTTCGGACGCGCGCGGCGCTGGACCTCGAGCGGGACCAGGCCGCCGAACCACACCAGGTACGCGCGCAGGTAGACCTCGGGCGAGATCATCCGGCGGCGTTCCTTCGGCGTGGTGTCGACCATGCGGGTCTGGTGCGCCGGTAGCGCGGCCGGCGCGCTCGGCGTGATCGCTCCCGCTCCACACGCGGCGAGGCAGACGAGCAGCGCGGCCCTCATCGCCGATCGTTCCCGGCGCGATAGCGCGACGACGTCACGATCGCGCGTACGAGCGCCTTCATGCGAAAGCCGCCATCGACGAACACCTTGACGAGCTGGAGCTTCCACGCGTCGTCCTCGGGCGCGAGCGTGCGACCGAGCAGCGACTGCGCGACGTTGTCGACGACACACGGCGCGAACTCCGGCGCGGTGACGAGCTCGTGCGCGAGCCCGGCCGGCCCGAGCTCGGCGTGCGCGGGCGCCGCGTACGCGCCGCGCAACTTGTCGAACGCGGGGTCGTAGATCTGCTTGCACAGCCCCGATCCCTTGCCCTTGGCGCACCTGGGGTTCGTCATCGGGAACACGTTGCCCGGCAACCACGTCCAATCCGATTCCTGGACCCGCGTGAAGTACGCCGCCAGCGGTTCGAGGGTTTGATGGCACGACGAGCAGCCCGGGCGCTTCGTCAGATCGGGATCGTTCGATGGCGCGAGCGTGACCGTGTCCGCGACGAAGTCTTTGCACAGGAACGCGTTGTAGAGCACGTGGGCGCGCGCGCGCCGCGAACCGTACTTGGTGAGGAACACCGGCATGGTCAGGATGCCCGACGCATGCGGGCCGCGATCCGCGATCGGCAGCCACGTCGCGGTGTCCTCGGGCGTCAGCGCCTCCGGGACCGCCGCGGGATCGAACAGCGGATCGGGTTGCGAGTAGCCCGCGTCCGCGCCTGGACCGCAGCAACTCGCGCCCGCGAGGTAGCGATAGAACTGCGCGAGCGGGCCGTTGATCGTCGTCGCCCGCGAGGTCAGCAGCTCGCGGAAGTCGCGATCCTGGTCGAACAGCGCATCGAGGAAGTGGGTCGCCTCTTCGCCCCACCACATCCGGATCCACGACGCGGGTGCCGTGGGCTTTGCCTCGAACGGGAGCTCGCTGCCGAGCGGCGTACGTGCCGGCATCACGAACGCGGCCGCTTCGTTCTGTGGGCCCGCGTTCGGCAAGCAGCGCTCGAGCCCGATGCCGCAGCCGCACTCGACCGACGAGGAGAACCCGGTGCCCGACAAGCACGACACCGCGCGGCCCTTCGCGGTCTTCGCGAAGCCGGAGTCGCCGGGCGCTCGAGTCAGTCGCCCGTCTGGCAACGGCTCGCCCTTCTTGACGGCCGGTCGCCCCGACACGTAGACCGCGCCGGTCTCGGCGGTCTGCGCCTCCTCCCGGCACACCCGCACCGCGGTCGTCTTCGTCGTGCCGTCGGCGTCGACGAGCAACGCGGGCGCGGGCACGAACCCTGGGAACCGCGTCGCCCAGCCCGGCCCGACGCCGTCGCTCGGCACCGCATCGCGGTAGTCCGCGTAGAGCCACCACGGCTTGACGACCACGGTGTGCGCGTCGAGCACCGCTCGCGCGACCGGCTTGGCCGTACCGATCGGCGGTGCGTTGGTCGGGAACTGCAGCCCGGTCTCGTCGCGGGTCAGGCAGAAGTCGCCGTCGCGGCTCGCGTCGACGCGACGCTGGCCGCGCCGGAAGTACACGAACAACGGCGCACCATCGGGACCCGTGATCTGCTGGCGGCGCAACATCACCGGGTTCGGCACGTACTGGAAGCTCGGCCCGATCTCGAGCCGC
>JBDTEH010000339.1:0-15927 GCA_039922635.1 Kofleriaceae bacterium
GAGCGCATCGACGAACGCGAGCGTCAAGTCGTGATCTCCGGCGGTCAGCTCACCGGTTCCGGTCATGTTGCCGGTCCCCGCGGTCTGGTCGTTCACGTAGGTGACCACGGCGTTGCGGAACTCGAAACGCGAGGTGACCGCGCCGTCCGCGATGCTCGAGAACGAGATGACGTTGTCGCCCGCGCGGAACGTTCCCTCGATCGTGCCGGAGACCCGGGTGGTGATGTTCAAGCCCACGGGAGCATCCACGGGCGCGGTATCGGGCACCGCGCAGCCGATCAGACCGGCCATCGAGACTGCCAATAGCATGAGTGAGTGACGCATTGATCCCCCCTAGGTGTGTAATGGGGATTAACATCAGGATTCATGCCAATCGCTAACCGGCCGACACCTCTCGAATCGGAGGCTCGACTTGCCCAGATCTTGTGCATCTCGCCGCGCTACTTGCCCAACAATTGAGCAACCAACCGGCTGTCCCCAATTGCCTCAGGGCATCGTTGCAGACGAGTGGCGCCGCGAGCGGGCCCAGCGGCAGCGCGAAACGCTCACAATCGAGCTGGGCCGCTCCAGGCTGGTTACCAGTCGGACGTATCGCGAGCCCCGTACCCGAGCGCGACGAGGATCACGAGCCACGCGATCGCGTAGCCACCGACGAGGGATCGCCAGTGCGGCGGCGAGAACTGCCACACGATCTCGTGACGTCCCGCGCTTACCCACACGCCGCGGAGCACGTAGTTCACGCGGAGGTCCGGCGTGCGTACGCCGTCGACCGTCACGTACCAGCCCGGGAACGCGAGCTCGTTCAACACCACGAGGCCTGCACTCGAGGGGTCGACCGAGAACCGGATCGTGTCGGGTTCGTATGACTCGAGCGTGCCCTCCGAAACACTCGGCGCACCGGTGATCGCCTCGGCCGGTAACGCCCCGGCGTCGCGCGCCTCGACGATCGCGCGGCGCCGCACGCCGTCAGCGTCTTGCGCGGCGCGTACGGCCCCGAGCACGATCGCGGGCGCGTGCTCGGAGACCACCGTGACCGCGCCGTAGATCGCGATCAACGGCGCGGGATGGTCCGCGACGTAGAGCCCCCTCACCGCCGGATCCGCGGTGAAGCCCGGCGCCGGCAGGTGCGGAAAGCTCGTCGCGGTGCCATAGCGCCAGTGCGGGCGGAGCAGCAGGTAGCGCACGTTGAAGTCGGTGAGGATCCGCGGATCACGCTTCGCGTAGTCCAGCACGTCGACGTAGCGGTGCAGGCTGATCGGATCGACCGCGGGATAGCCGCGGAAGTCGCGGATCCGCAGCCGCGCGCCCGCGCGTTCGCCGAGCACGAACTCGTCGTAGACCCGCCAGCGATCGGTGACACCGTCGAGGTGGGCGACCACCTCGGCGTCGTGCGCGTGGGTCTGGCGCGGCTCGGCGGCGACCGGCGCGCCCGGCTCGACGAAGGTGAACAGCGGCGCGTCGATCGCGATCACCACCGCGAACGCCCACAGCACGCGCGCATCGCGGGTCGCGGCGATGGCGAGCGCGGCGGCGATGGCCATCGCGACGACCGACCACCACGCCGGATGATCCTTCACTGTCGCCGGCGCACCCGCGATCGCGACGCACGCGATCGTGAGGGCGACCGCGGTCCCGGCGACGATCCACGCGCGCCTGCGCAGCGCCGGATCGGCGACCGCGGCCTCGAGCGCCGCGACCCCGTAGCCGGCTCCCACGGCGAGCGCCCAGGCGGCGAGCAACTTGTAGCGCCCCGGGACGCGGAGCAGCGCGAACGGCGGCACGTGATGGACCAGCACGGGCAACACGAACGCGGTCGTGCCCGCGGCGAGGATCACGCCGAGCACGGCGGTGGCGGCGAACACGATCGGCGCGTCGCGATCCGCGCGTGGTCGCAGCGCGAGGCCGAGCGCGGCGAGCAGCACGACCGCCGCACCGCAATAGACCTCGAACGGACCGGCGCCGCGCACGAACACGCCGCGCGCCGCGGCGGGCAGGTAGAGCGAGCCCGCGAGCGCGAAGCTCGGCCCGCTGCCGAGCCGATCGCGCGAGCCGAGCGCGACCAGCTCGCTCGCCGGCAGCACCGTGACCGCGACGGCACATAGCGCGATCGCGATCGCGGGCACGATCGTCCGCGCGAGCGCGACGAGCTCGGCGCGCGTGCGGTGCGCGCGCACGTGCTGCACGAACCGGAGCCCCGCGTACGGCGCGATCAGGAGCGAGGCGTAGACCACACCCGGCGGCGAGCCGGCGGTGAGCACCGGCACGAGCGCCGCGCCCGCGAGCACGCCGCGCCACCACTTCGGGTGGGCGAGCGCCCAGTCGATCGCGATCCACACCAGCGGCACCCAGACGATCGGCCACAGCACGTTCGACGCCTTGTGGGTTAACAGCGGCGCCGATGCGACCAGGCCGATGCCGCCAGCCAGCGCCGCGCGGATCGACAGACCGCGCGAGCGCAGAAACTTGTGCAGCAGCGTCGCCGCGAGCACGTGATGGGCGAGCACCTTCACCTGCACGAGCCACCAGCCGGTGCCGAACACCGCTCCCCACGCCGCGAACGGCCAGTTCAGCGGGTAGTAACGATCGAACACCGGGTCGCAGAACACCGGGTAGCCGCCCTTGTCATACGGGTTCCACAGCGAGAACCGACCCTCGCGAAGGTCGCGCGCGAAGAAGTCGAGATCGGGGCCGTGGGTGTCGATCGTGTCCCAGCCGAGCCCGGTCGCGAGCCCGTGGTGATGCCAGAGGTCGCGATAGATCCACGTGATGACGATCGCGTAGAGCAGCGGCACCCACAGCCACTCTCCGCGGCGGTGCAGACCGGCAGCGGGACCGAGACCGGGGATCACGCGCGCGAGTCTAGCTCGGTCGAGTGCACCTGAAGTGCAGCGCATGCACACACATGTGCGCACGCGAGATCATCGGCGATCTGATCCCTCGAATCTGCAGCGCGTCATCGACTATGATCCACGCGTGGTGCCGGCCACCGATCCTCAACGGCCCGAGGCGACCCGCCTTGGCTCGTACGAGATCCTGCGCAAGCTCGCGCGCGGTGGGATGGCGGAGCTGTTTCTCGCACGCACCCTCGGGCCGGAGGGGTTCGAGAAGCTCATCGTCCTCAAGAAGATCCTGCCGAACTTCGCGGAGAACCCGCGGTTCGTGCGGTTGTTCCTCGACGAGGCGCGGCTCGCGGCGACGCTCGATCATCCGCACATCGCCCACGTGTACGACATGGGCAAGGTCGACGGGCACTACTTCTTCACGATGGAGTACATCCACGGCCAGGACGTCCGCGCGACGCTGCGCCGCACCGCGCGCTTCGAGCAGAAGTTCCCGATCGATCACGCGGTGTTGATCGTGCACGCGATCGCCGCCGCGTTGCACTACGCGCACGAACGGCGCAAGCCGGATGGCAGCCTGCTCGACATCGTGCATCGCGACGTGTCGCCCTCGAACGTGCTGATCTCGTACGACGGCGCGATCAAGCTCGTCGACTTCGGCGTCGCGAAGGCGGCGACCAGCTCGGTCAAGACCCGCACGGGGACGCTCAAGGGCAAGATCGCGTACATGTCGCCCGAGCAGGCGAAGGGCGCGACCGTCGACCGCCGCAGCGACGTGTTCGCGCTCGGCATCGTGCTGTGGGAGCTGATCACCACGCAACGGCTGTTCAAGGGTGACAACGACCTCGCGACGATCCAGCTGATCATCAACTCGCGCCCGCAGCCGCCCCGCGAGCTGCGGCCGGAGTGCCCCGAGGAGCTCGAGCGGATCACGCTCAAGGCGCTGTCGAACGATCCGGACACCCGGTACCAGACGGCCGAGGAGCTCCAGCTCGATCTCGAGGAGCTCGCGCGCGAGCTCCGGCTCAAGCAATCCTCGATCGCGCTGCGCTCGCACATGCAGGAGCTGTTCGCCGAGGAGATCCAGGCGTGGAACCACGCGCAGGCCTCGGGCGTGACGCTGATGGATCACGTCGTCTCGGCGAGCGTCGTCGAGATGACCACCCCGGTCAGCGAGAACGAGATCTCGTTCCTCGACGACGACGACGACGACGAGTCGCTCCAGCCGCCGCCCCACGGCGCGAGCACGGCGACGGCGCCGCAGCCGGCACAGGGCCCACGGCCACCACCGGTGCTCGATCCCGCGATGCCGCCGGCTCAGTACTCGCAGCCGGGCGTCCCGATGCCGATGCCGCCGAGCCCCTCCGGACCCATGACGCGCCAGCCTTCGCTTACCCCCGCGTACCCGATGGTCGCGAGGGAGCCCACCGCGTTCCCGATCGCACCGCGCGAGTGGCGCGAAACCAAGCTGGCGCCGGCCGAAGATCCGGACGACAGGCGCAAGTGGATGATCATCGGCGGGTTGATCGCGATGGCCGTGATCGCGATCGTGATGTTGGCGACCGGCGGCAGGCGCTCGCCTACCGCGACGTCGCGCGAGCCCGAGGCGGTCGAGCCCAGGCCCGCAGCTGCGCTTCCGACGATCGAGATGAACGTCGAGCCGCCACCGGCGCCCGCCACGGCCGCTCCCAAGGACTCCGCCGCGCCGCGGTGACCACCGGCGGGCGCAGCGTCGCGCTCGCGGTCAGATAGTGAAGACCGCGGCGCCCCAGGTGAAGCCGCTGCCAAACACCGACGCCACGATCCGATCGCCGCGCTTCACCTTGCCCTGGTTGCGCCAGTAGTCGATCGTCAGCGGCACGGTCGCGGCCGTCGTGTTGCCGTAGAACTGGATCGTGTTGAGCACCTTCTCGGGTGGGATCTTCGCGACCTCGACGACCTTCTCGTTGATCCGGAGGTTCGCCTGGTGCGGCACGAACCACGCGATGTCGTCCCACGACAGACCGGTGTTCGAGAGCGCCGTCTGCGTCGACATCACCATGCCGCGCACCGCGTTCAAGAACACGCGCTTGCCATCCATGTGCGGATACATCGCCGAGTTGTGCTCGCCGTCGCGCGCGTCGTAGTCGAGATACGGCAGGTGCGAGATCTCGAAGACCTTGAGGTACAGATCGAGTGCACCCGAGCCATCGGCGTGCGCGGAGGTGTAGATGATGCCGGTCCTGGTATCCTCGGACTCGGACGGGCCGAGCACCATCGCGCCGGCACCGTCGCCGAACAGCACCGTGACGTCGCGGCCGCGCGTCGAGTAATCCAGCGCGTGACTGTGCAGCTCCGCGCCGACCAACAGGATGCGCTTGTACATCCCGGTGCGCACGAACGCGTCGGCCATCTGCAGGCCGTACACGAACGCCGAGCATTGCTGGCGAATGTCGAAGCACGCGCAGTTCCGGTCGGCGATGCCGAGCTTCTTCTGCACGAGCACGGCGGTGCCGGGGAAGTGAAAATCCGGCGACAGCGTGCCCAGGATGATGCAGTCGATGTCCTTCGCTTCGAGACCCGCATCCGCGATCGCGCGCTTCGAGGCCTCGAGCGCGAGGTCGCTGGTCGCGATCGAGCCGTCGTTCGGTACGAAGCGGCGTTCGGAGATGCCGGTGCGCTGCTGGATCCACGCGTCGGTGGTGTCCATCTGCACGGTGTCTCGGCGGACGTGCTGGTTATCGAGATAACGCAGCTCGTCGTTACCGACGACGCGATCCGGGACGTAGCTTCCGAGTCCCAGGATCTTCGTTCGAATCATGGACCTGAGATAGCACATGTTGCAGCCTACAGACCGTGCGCGGTCTCGTCGTGAGTTTGCTCGTCGCGACCTCGGTCTTCGTCGGCGACGTGCGCGCCGGCGACTTACCGATCGGTAGGTCGCGCACGTACGATCGCTACTGCACCGCATGCCACGGCGAGCTCGGCGATGGCCGCGGTCCCGCGGCGCCATTCACCTGGGGCGTGCCGCGCGACTTCACGGCCGGCCAGTTCAAGTGGAGTACGACGGGCGGAGCGCCGAGCGACGCCGAGCTGCGCGCGGCGATCGAGTTCGGCGCGCCGGGCACGTCGATGCCGGCGTTCGGCGCCAGCCTCACCGCCGCGGAGCTCGACGACCTCGTCGCCACGGTCGAAGCGTTCGACCACGGTGCGTTCGGTGCGCTCGGCGTGCGGCGTGCGCGAGACGTCGGGCCGGTGCGTCCGGCGAACCCCGATCGCGGCGCGTATCTCTGGACCCACGCCGCCTGCGCGACGTGTCACGGCGACACCGGGCACGGCGATGGTCCGGCGGCCGCCGCGATGCCGAGCGAGCGCCGGCCCTACGATCTGACGGCCTCGCCGCTGCACCGGCCCCGCCCGCGCGACGACCTCGACGGCCGCCGCCGCGCCGCCGCACAGAGCATCGCGTTCGGGCTCGCGGGCACCGCGATGCCGGCGTACCTCGGCCAGCTCTCGGACGTCGACCTGTGGGCGCTCGCGGATCACGTGGTCGCGCTCGGGGCGCACGCGCGCGACGACCGCAGCCGCCTCGATCCCGCGCGGATCGCGGCCGATCGCGCGGCCCCGCTCGCGACCGCGATCTGGCCCGGCACCGGCGGTGACGCCGCGATCTGGGGCACCCACCTCGCGCCGCAGGGCACGCCGCCCGCGAAGCTCGCGCCCGCCGAGGCGTCGTTGTCCGTACGCCAGTGCCAGCGCTGTCACGCCAAGCAGGTGCGCGAGTGGACCGGCTCGGTGCACGCGCGCGCCGGTTCGCCCGGGCTGTACGCGCAGCTCGACGCCGGGCTCGCCGACACGTGCCGGCGTTGCCACGCGCCGCTCGCCGAGCAAGCACCCGGTGCGATCTATCAAGCGGAGCTGCGCGATCAGGGCGTGACGTGCGCGGCGTGTCATCTCCGCGGCTGGACCCGCAACGGGCCACCGCGGGTCGACGCGACGTTGCTCGCGGCGCCCGCCTATCCACGCGAGGAGCGCCCGATCTACGAGCGCGCCGACTTCTGCATGCCGTGCCACCAGCTGCCGCCGCGCAACGCGCTCGCCGGCAAGCCGCTGCTCGATACCTATCAGGAGTGGCTCGAGGGCCCGTACATGAAGCGCGGCATCCAGTGCCAGCACTGCCACATGCCGAACCGCGAGCACACGTGGCGCGGCGTGCACGATCCCGACACCGTGCGCCAGGGCATCCGGCTCGACATCGCCGCGCGCAAGACGGCGACCGGCGCCACGGTCGTCGCGGACCTCGTCAACATCGGCGCCGGCCACGACCTGCCGACGACCCCGACGCCGGCCCTGTGGTTGCGGATCGAGCTGCGCGATGCGCGCGGCGAGCCGATCGCGGGGGCACGCGCCGAGCTCCGGATCGGCCGCGACATCTGGTTCGAGCCCGGCGGCGCCGCCGCAGACCCGCACGGCGTGGGGGGCGGCACGTGGCACGAGCGCAGTGACACGCGCATCCCACCGGGCGCGAAGGTGACGCTCGCGAAGGCGTGGACCGGCGGCCGCGTGAATGAAGCGACGACCGCGCGCGTTCGTGTCGAGGTCTGGCCCGACGACTACTACGAGCACTTCTACGACGCGCGGCTGGCCCAGCGCCTGCCGGCGGCGATCCGCGCGCAATACCTGGCCGCGTCTCGGGCCGCGAAGAACTCGCACTACGTCGCGGAGCAGCGCGACGTCGCGCTATCATCGGTGCCCTGAGCAAGCAGGTCTTCGCCTTCGGGGTCGCCGGTGCGCTCGCGGTCAGCGCGTGCTCCGGTCATCACGCGAGCCACTACGACGCGGTTCCCGATCACGCGCCCAAGCTCGTCGTGTTGCTGGTGATCGATCAGTGGCCGGAGTGGTCGTTCGAGCGCGCGCGGGGTGCGTTCCACGCCGGCTTCACGCGGCTGCTGTCCGAGGGTGACTGGCACGTCGGGCATCATCCGTCGGCGGCGACCTCGGCCGCGTCGGGCCACGCGTTGCTCGGCACGGGCGAGCCGAGCGCGGTGTCGGGCATCCTCGCGGATCGCTGGTGGCATCGCGATCTCGGCGTCGAGCTCGGATCGGTCGAGGCCGCGGACGGTTCGGTCTCGGCCGAGTGGTCGCGCGTCAACGGGCTCGGCGATGCGATCGCGGCGGCCAAGACCGGCGCGAAGGCGGTCGCGGTCAGCCTCGAGGCCAGCGCCGCGATCTTGCCGCTCGGTCACGCGGGCACGCCGATCTGGTTTGACGCCAAGACCGCGAAGTGGACCACGCTCGGGACCGTGCCCCCGTGGCTCGCCGACTTCAACGCGGCCAGCCCGGTGCTCGCGCACGCGCACGAGGTGTGGATTCCCGAGGACGCGAAGCGGCTCGCGGAGCTCTCCGGCGGCAGCGACGATGCCCCCGGCGAGACCGGCACGAACGGGCTGGGCCCGACGTTCCCGCACGACCCGACCAAGGCCAAGCTCCCCGACGAGGCGTGGCGCGCGATGCCGCTCGGCAACCAGCTCGTGTTCGAGGCCGCGAGCGCCGCGATCGCCGGCGCGCAACTCGGCACCGATCGGACGCCTGACCTGCTCGTGATCAGCCTTTCGGCACACGCGCAGATCGGCCGGGGCTGGGGCCACGAATCGTGGGAGCAGTGGGACGCCGAGCTCCGGCTCGACGAGCAGCTCGGCGCGTTCCTCGACGACCTCGACCACCGGATCGGCGCCGGCAACTGGGCGATGATCGTGACGAGCGACCACGGCGCGAGCCCGATGCCCGAGCAGCTCGGCGGCGGCCGCCTCACGTTCGGCCAGCTCCAGCGCGCCGCGAACCACGCAGCGTCCGCGGTGCTCGGCCCGGGCACGTGGATCGACAACGCGCACGCTCCGAACCTCTACTTCTCGAAGGCGATGCTCGCCCAGCCCAAGGGGGAGCTCGCGTCGGCGACGCAACGGGTGATGTTCGCGCTGCGCGCGTTCCCCGGCATCGAACGGGTCGGCCGGGTCTCCGATTACGCCGGCCATTGCGACGCGCGCGCCGGGATCGGCCGCACGCTGTGCCTGACGTTCGATCCGGACCGCTCCGGCGATCTGTTCTACCTGCCGAAGCGGGGCTGGATCGTGACCGGTGACGACGCGGTCGCGACCGCGTCGGGCTCGTTGCAAGCCTACGATCAGCGCGTGCCGCTGATCGTGGTACCGCCGGATCGCACCAAGCACGCGGCCATGACCGCGCCGGCCGATGACCTCGCGGAGACCAAGGTCGCCGCGCTGCTCGCGCGCTGGCTCGGCGTCAAGGCACCGGAGGCGCTGCCTCCTCGCCCGCAGCTCCCTCCGGATCCGGGGCCGGGGTCGGGGTCGGCCGGATCTGGGGGACCTCCTCCGCGTTGACGCGCCGTCAGATCTCGTGGGGCATCGGGCGCCGCGGCGCGCGAAAGTAGCGCAGCGGCGAGTACGGACCGAAGTTCGAGACCCGGCTGGTGTAGAGGTCGGCGTAGTCGTTGACCTGCTCGCCGAACCGCGAGTTCTCGTTGCCCTCGCGCAGGCAGCTCCCCCAGTGCGGGTTGTACGCGTGGTCGAGCCTCAGCTCGAGCGAGTCGACCTCGGCGTCCATGAGATCCGCGCGGTCGCGCAAGGAATCGATCGTCGCCCGCGACGTCCGGCGCTCTTCGTCGAGACGATCGTGGATCCCGGCGTGCGCGGGGTCGTCGAGCAGGCGCTGGACCTTCTTGAGCCGCAGCGACTGGTAGTCGATCTCGGATTCGAGGTTGCGATGCCGCCGGTCGAGCAGCTCGAGATCGTGGATCTGCGCCTCGAGCCGATCGCTGACCGCGATCTCGCGCTCGAGCTCCTGCAGCACCATCGCGGTGCGCCACATGTGCGCCTTGCGCAGGCGCAAGATGTCGCCATAGATGTGGTCGCCGATGTACAGGACCTGCTCGCCCTTGATCCCGGTCATCTGCTCGAACGCGATCACGTTGCCACCCTGATAGACCTTGTCGCGGGTGAGGTGCTTGACCTCGGAGCCGTTGACGATTGGCTCGTTGAGGTCGGGGTCGATCTGCACGAACGGGCGCAGCTCGTTGAAGAATGCCGGCTTCGCACCGCCGACGATCACGATGTCGAAGTAGTTACGCCACGACGGGTACGCCTTGCGTTCGCCATCGAGCAGGTAGCTCATCACGACCTTCGTGTAGTCGTAGAGCGAGTTGGTCAGCAGGAACAGCTTCTTGCCGCTCGACCGAAACTTGTGGAGGGTCTCGCCGAGCAGCGGATCCTTGACGATGAACGCGGCGAGGTCGGCCTTGATCACCGACTTGAGCGTGTCGTCGCGGTGAGCCTCGTCGATCGCCATGCGGATGTCGCCGAACAGCTTGTCGAAGTCGACCGTGTTGTGCTCGCGGCCGTACCACTCGACGAGCGTCGAATACATCACCGCCTCGGGTAGGCCGAACAACGTATCGATCCACTCGAACCGATCCGCCGACAGGTTGATCTTCTCGTTGCGGTAGGTCGCCTTGCGCTGGTCGTGGTCGAGCTCGCGGAAGCCGTGGTAGCAGCGACCGACGTGGGCGTGGCGGTCGAGCTTGAACACGTTGCCGAGCTGGCGATCGACCATCACGCCCCGGATCGCCCAGCGCGGATCGTAGGTCAGGTGGCGGATGGCGTCGGGGTAACCGTGCTTGGTGCACAGCTTGTCGAGCGTCAGCCGGATCGACAGCTGCTCGAGCCGGTCCTGGTGGTACAGGGCCAGCGTGTAGTCCATGTCGAACCCGATCATCTCGATCGAATCCATGCGGAGGTTCCGGTTACAGAACACTCGATTCTTGCGGGCGACGTCGATCTCGGTCGTGGTGTCGCCCAGGAGCGCGCTCAAGGCCGGATCGAGATCGAGGCCTACGTGCGCGACCATCTCGTCGTGATTGTAGCGTGATCGCACCGCGTTTTCCCGTATACAGTGGGCATATGGCGTCCACGCCCCCTCCCTGGAATCGCTCCCACGAGCCGTTCGCCGAGCTGATCTCCGCCGAAGCCATCGCGGCTCGGGTCGCCGAGCTGGGTGCCAAGATCACCGCCGATTACCAGGACAAGGACGACGTCGTCGTGATCGGCGTGCTGAAGGGGTCGGTGATCTTCCTCGCCGACCTCGCGCGTCATATCGCACTGCCGATCCGGCTCGAGTTCATCGGCATCTCGTCGTATGGCGATGCGACGGTGTCGTCGGGTGTAGTCCAGATCACCCAGGATGTCTCGCGCCCGGTCGAGGGCAAGCACGTGATCGTCGTCGAGGACATCGTCGATACCGGCCACACGGTGTCGTACCTGCTCGAGAACCTCGCGACCCGCCGCCCCGCGTCGATCGCCCTGGCCTCGCTGCTCCACAAGCCCGAGCGCCAGGAGCGCCAGGTCAAGATCGACTACCTCGGCTTCACGATCCCGAACAAGTTCGTCGTGGGCTACGGCCTGGACATCGCGCAGCAGTACCGAAACCTGCCGTTCATCGGTTACGTGACCGGGGCCTAGGGGCGGATGAAACCGGAGCAACTCGCCAAGCTCCCCGCGGTGCTGTTCGAGATCGGCAAGCTGGTCGGCTCGGACCTCGATCCGGGAATCCTGCTGTCGCGGATCGCGGAGCTGATCTGTCAGATGATCGGGGCGAAGTCGTGCTCGGTGATGTTGCTCGATGCCGACCGCAAGCGCCTGCTCGCGAAGGCGGCGTACGGCCTGCGCACCGAACGCATGCACACGCTGTCGTTCGCGATCGGCGAGGGCGTCGCGGGCTGGGTCGTCGAGCGCGGAGAGTCGGCGCTGATCAACGACGTGTCGAAGGACTCCCGGTTCGTGACGCTGTCCGCGAACCAGACCCCGATCCTGTCGATGGTCTGTGTCCCGCTGCTCGCGCGCGGCGAACGCGTCGGCGTGGTCACCGCGACGTCCGAAGAAGCGAACGCGTTCCATCCCGACGATCTCGAGATCGTGCGGTTCATCTCGACGACCATCGCGCTCGACATCGAGAACGTGCGCCTGCATCGCGTGGCGGTCACGGATCCGCTCACCGGTGCCTACAACCGCGAGTTCTTGCACCAGCGGCTGCCACAGGAGATCGAGGCCGCGATCGACCGCGATCGACCACTATCGGTCGCGCTCGTCGATGTCGATCACTTCAAGGCGGTCAACGATGCGTACGGTCACGGCATCGGCGATGTCGTGCTCGCCGAGGTCGCGCGCCGGCTCCGCGGGGCGATCCGCGGCGGCGACTTGCTCGTGCGCTATGGCGGCGAGGAGTTCTTGACGGTGCTCCCGAAGGCCGATGCCGGCCGCGCCTGGGAGGTCGGCGAGCGCATGCGCCAGCGCGTGTGCGAGCGTGCGTTCGACGTCGGCGACGGGCTCGCGCTGCTGCTGCGGATCTCGATCGGGATCGCCCAGTGGCGGATCGGCGAGACGATGCCGGACCTGATCGAGCGCGCGGACGTCGCGATGTACGGCGCGAAGCAACGCGGTCGCAATCGCGTCGAAGTCGCGCCCTGAGCTACGATAGCGCCGGATGAGCGGCCCCGGCCCCGGCGACGGCGACGACCACAACGACGGCGACGACGGCACGCCCGCCGGGACGTGGCCACCGGAGACCGAGCGCGCCGTCCCGACCGGCGCTCCGGACGCCTACGCCCCGGGCTACGTGCCGCCGCCCGCCGATCCGGCGCACGACAACGCGCACGCCGAGGAGGGTCCGCCGGCTGGACTGTATCCAGTGCCGGTCGACACCGCGGCTCGACCGACGCCGGATGCGACAAGCTCACCGGAGTCCGTCGACGCGCCCGATCCTCTGTCACCGTCGAGTGAGCTCGCGGCGCCCGATGAAGAGCCGCTGTTACCGGCGGCGCTCGCCACCGCCGGTGCCCTCCAGGACGCCGTGGGTGCGCCCTCGGAGCGAGCCCGCCGCCGCGCGAAGACTCCGCCGCGCCGCGACGACGACGACGGCAGCGCCGCGCCGCGCAACCGGCGCACGATGATGATCGCGTCCTTGTCGATCGTCGTCGGCCTCGGCACCGCCGTGCTGATCTTCCTCGGCCGCGCGAACGAACAGCGCTACGTGATCACGTGCGACGCGGCGCACGCGGTCGCCGAGCAGGGCCGCAGCTTCCCGCCCTGGGGCACGCACCCGCTGCACGGCCCCGAGTGGGCGCCGATCACGTTGCCGGCGAACGCCGAGTGCCAGCCGCGAGAGACCGAAAACCTCGGCGAGCTCGGCAGCTGGTACCTCGGCCTGCTCGTCGAGCGTGCGACGGCCACGCTCACGGCGCGCGACCTGCTCGAGAGCGTCGGCGCGACCACGAACCCGCTCGACGCGGTGTCGGCACAGCTCGATCAGGCGCTGCTGCTCGCGCGAGATCCGGATCGGCGCGATCAGCGCAAGGAGATCACGCGCCTCCAGGGCGACGTCGACTACTGGCGTGCCGCCGCGCGGCTCCGCGATGCGTCCGCGGTGTTGCTCGATGCCGCGAAGCAATTCGAGACGGCGAACCAGCAGAACCCGCGCCACGCGACGGATGCGGCGGCGTGGTCGGCGTTGGTGCATCGCGTCGTCGACGAGCTCCACGCCGGACCGACCGGCGCGGTGCCGGTCGCGACGGGCTCCGACTCCAACGCGGTGGTCACCGGCTCGGAGCCAGCCGTCCCGGTCGGCACGGCGCTCCCCGTCGAGCCGGAGGCCGGCAGCGCCGGCTCCGCCGCTCCACCGCCGGATGCCGGCGTACCGTCCGGCGGCGTGCTGTTGTAACAGTCAGTGCTCGAGGATCACCGGCTTCGCGAGGATCGAGCTCGACGCGCGCTCGCGACATCATCGGTCGAGAGCCATCGGCGCGTGCTCGGTCCTGGGCGAGCCTGGCCCGACCGCGGAGCGCGCGATCGCTGCCACGCGTAGCGCAGCTCGACAGCCAGACGCGGCTTGCGTCATTTGCAAGGAGGGCGAACCGTCATGATCGCGCGGGGTGCGTGGCGAGAGATCCGCAAAGCGTCGACGACAAGAGCCTCGAGCAACACACTCCGTGGCCGCCGCTCTGCCGCTTGTTCGACGAACGCGCGAGCCTCCTGCATCGAAAAGCCCAGTTGCTTGATCGCGAGCATCGCTTCGGTCTTCTTGACGGTCCATTCATAGTTCGAGGGGCGTGGCGGCTCGACCGAATTGGAAGACGACGTCGCAGCGCCGACCTCGGGGCGAAGGTCGGTACGTCCGTCGTTCGGCCCCTCGGCCGGTCCCACGTGGGGCTTCGAGTCGGTACGGCAGGCGTCGGGTGTATCCATGGAAACCTCGTCGACATCCAGCGCGGGAGCTCCGTTCGGCCATGCGAAGCTCAGGCTCGGCGCACGCCCGGTGATCATCAGCCGGCTCTGGTGGAGGGCGCGATGGTGGCCGGCGCACAAAAGAGTAATATTCTCGGCCTCATGCGTGCCTCCGAGGTGGCGCGGCACGATGTGATGGACGTCGATGTGTCGTGCTGCGCGGCACCCGGGCACCGTGCAGCGCTTGCGATCGCGGAGCGTCACGAACCGACGCACCTTCGGCGTGACATCCTGGACGGCGGTTCCGGGCTCCCGATCCGAGCCAACCCGCTGCGCATCGCACTCGGCGATCGCGAGATCGGTCGTGCCGATCGGGAGGTCGCGCCCGCCACCGTGCTGCCACGCCTGGTTGCACGCCTCGCATACGGTCGTCAGGATCTGATGGCGCGCGCGGCCGCCATCGTCGGCGCCGGTGTGACCGTCGAGGATCGCGTCGCAGAGCGCGCCGACCAACGCGTCGTCATCGAGTTGGCCGCCGTGCTCGTCGGCGAGCACCTGCTGGGCCTGCCGCAGCCGCGCGAACGTCGCGGTCGTGATCTCGAACCGGACGATCTGCGGCTTCAGCTCGAGATCCGGCGGATCGGTCGGGAGATCACCGCGACGATGACATGCGACGAGCTCTTCGACCTGACGGACGTTCTTGCCGCGCGCTGCGTCGCACCACGCGGCCTGGGTCTTCGCGGTCGCGACCCGCGTCAGCTCGCGGATCGCCGAGTAGCTCTGCTCGCCGGTCGCGAGCGCGTCGGCGAGCACCGGTAACTCGCCGAGCGCGAGCGCCACGCGGACGCGTTCCTTCGCTGCCTTCGGCCCGTAGCCCAGCACGTCCTCGAGATACGCGAGCAACGATGCCTTGCCGAGCTCGCGCCAGATCTCGCGCCGCACGACGACGCACAACAACACCGCCTCTTCGGCGTCGAGGGCGCGCTGGCGTTTGGCGATCGCACGCAGCTCGCGGTCGATCTCTTGCCAGCTTCGCCGCGTGCCGCCGGCGAACACGTTGCCGCTCGTCTCCACCACGTGATCCTCGAACATGTCGATCTCCTTTTGTCCCTGTCCCTCTCGTCCTTCATAGCACCGTGGTTTTCGGTGTCGTCACGTGCGTTCTCGACGACGATTCGCGGATCGAAGCGAGACAAACGCGCGCGACCCGCGCCGTTGCAGCAGCGGAGGGAGTGGTGCGTCTGGTACTCGATGAGGATCTAGTCGACGAAACGAGTCGTAGTGTCACCGTATAGCCGTCAATCAAAATCGACGACGGCTGAAGAAAAGTGATGTGGAGATCTGCTCCTCGTGCAGTCGAGATCCACGCCGACGCCGTGGTGGTCGTCGTGGTCGTGGTGGTCGTCGTGGTCGTCGTGGTCGTCGTCGTCGTCGTCGTCGTCGTCGTCGTCGTCGTCGTCGTCGTCGTCGTCGTCGTCGTCGTCGTCGTCGTCGTCGTCGTCGTCGTTGGGTCAAGTACGAGCTGCACGTGCCCGCCGCTTGCACCGTCAACTGGCTCTGAGCCGGCGTGGCGGGATCCCGTTGCGGGTCCCACATCGTGCGTTCTCGATCAGCGTTCGCGATCGGCTGTCATCGAGCGTGCCTTCTGTCCGAGCAACCTGCTAGCTGGCGGGATCGCGCGCTCAACTGTCGGTCTATCTTGGTCGGTACCGGTCGCGAGCGCGCGATCGGTCCGAGCCGCGGGCTGGCCCCGGCCTCGCTCGGAGCCTCGGCCCCACGTGGGGCCAAGCTATCCGCTCGCGCGACCCACTGCCGGTGCA
>JBDTEH010000340.1:0-4399 GCA_039922635.1 Kofleriaceae bacterium
GCGCCCGAGAGTAACGTGCTGAGCCCAGAGACACCGCCGACGCCGATCCGCGGGCGCTCGACCCAGAACTTGGTATCGCTGACCGCGAGGCGTGCCGCACCGCGATTCAGCTGCACGGTCGCGACGATCTGCAGGAGGTCCTCCGAGATCTCGATGTCGGTGATCTTGCCGACAGGGACGTTCTTGTAGCGGACGTCGGACTTGCCGACCTCGAGCCCTTCGGCGCTCTCGAACACGATCCGGATCGTCGGACCGGCGTGCAGGTACGTACGGATCGCGAGGGCGGACGCCGCGGCGATCGCGACCAGCGGTACGATCCAGATCGCCGCGGGGCGGCCGCGCTTGTGGTGGTGCACGTTCGGCGCGGGCAAGTCATCGACGTTGATCTCACTCATTGCTCGACGCTCCCAGCCAGATCGTGCGCGGATCGAACGACGCCGACGCGAGCATCGTGAGCACGACGACGCTCGCGAACGGCAGCACGGCCGGTCCGGGCTCGACCTGCGCGAACCTGCCGAGCTGGACGACGGCGGTGAGCAGCGACACGACGAACACGTCGAGCATCGACCAGTGACCGACCACCTCGAGCGCGCGATACAGCCTGGTGCGGACCCGCCGCCGCCAGGTCGATCGCCGCGACGACGTCACGAGCAAGAACGCGAGCGCGATCAGCTTGGTCAGGGGCACCAGGATGCTCGCGGTGAACACCAGCAGCGCGAGCTCCCACGAGCCCTCGCTCCACAAGAACTTGATGCCCGACAGGATGGTATCGCTGCGGCGGAGCGGAAACTGCTCGGTGCGCATCATCGGCAGCATGTTCGCCGGGACGTACAGCACGGCCGCCGCGATCACGAGCGCCCAGCACTTCGTCAGGCCGCGGCGCGTGGGCTGCGGCAGGCGTTCGCGGCAACGCGGGCAATCCGCCTCGTCGTCGGGGGCGCGCATCACGAGCTCGCAGAGCGGGCACGCGACCACGCCGAGCTCGTCGGCCGTCATCATCACGCGGCGGCCTCCCCGCGCCGCCACAGCAACTCTTGATCGAACGAGCCGAGCGAGGCCATCGCGAGCGCCATCACGGTGATGCCGAACGCGCCCCAGCCGAGCACGGCGGTCGCGATCCCCGCCAGCTTCACGATCGCGATGATCACTCCGAGCAGGAACACCTCGACGAGCCGCCACGGCCGCATCGCCGCCATCGCGCGCATCGCGATCCGGAACCCCGGCGGGCGCACGCCGAGACCGAGCGGCACGAGTATGTAGAGCAGCAGCACGAGCTCGAGGAGCGGCGCGATGATCAACGTGATCGCGAGCCCGGCCGCGACCACCGGGAGCTGTTGATCGTACGACGCAGAGATCGCGGCCCACAGTGTCGCCCGGGTCTGCTGACCTTGCGCGGTCAGCGTGATCAGCGGGAACGCGTTGGCGACGACGAACGCGACGGTCGCCACGACCGTGACCGCGAGCATGGCCGAGAGATCGGTCGTCGCGTGATAGAGCGGCGCATCGCATCGCACGCACCGCGCGGTCGTCCGGGGCGGCAACTCGGCGCGGCGATGGACCGCGCCGCAGTACGCGCAAACCGCCAACTCGGGCATCGTTGATGGATCTAGCACGCGTGCGGCGATCGGTGCGCCTCCCCCCGCGTGGATCTCCTGTGGCGTGAGCGCACGGTGGGCTCGATCTGGAAGTGCTACAACCACCGCGATGAAACGCGGATTGTTTCCGAACACGCCGATGCCGGGCAACGTGCGCACCGCGCTCGACAAGCGCAGCTTGATGGACGCGTACCTCGCGCGCCCCGAGTACCAGCGGATCGAGTACCTCAAGACGATCGCGAACGCGTACGGCACCGCGGCCAAGGACAAGCTGCTCGACCAAATGCTCGCCGAGCTCGAGGACGGCAAGCTCTATCGCGGCGCGGCGTGGTCGCCGCCCGAGAAGCCATAGGGCCTGCTCAGGGCTGCGGCGCGTTCGCGGTCAACGCGCACCACGGCGTCAGGTTCGCGACCGGCAGCACGACGTCGTCGGTCGCGCCCGCCGCCGCGCAAGCCTCGTCCTGGGTCCACGGCACCCAGTCGGTGCCATGGCCGCTGGTCGACGCGAAGCTCGCGAACGGATCGTAGCTGTTGCTCTTCAACAGAAACACCGGCGGGGTCGCGCAGTCGGCGATCTGGAGCGACGCGACGTAGGCGGCGATCACCGCGTACATCTGGTTGGTGGTGTGGTTCCAGCAGCACGTCCGCGACCGCGAGTAGTCGAGCGGCTGGAAGATGTAGTCGTCGATCGTCGTGCGATACAGGTTGTCGACGGCGGTGTGGTCCATGCCGAACTTGTCCTCCATGAGGCCGTACAGCGACGTGAACGCATCCTCGCGCCCGGTGCGTGCAGCGCACGACGACGGGTGGGCCTGGAGGTACGCGCGCTTCTCGGCGATCACCGAGAGCAGCTGATCGCGCTGGGCGACCGGATCGCCGTCGTTGAGCAGCGCCGCGAACGTCGCGATCCGCGCGCCGATCTTGGTGTAGTCGGTGTCGTTGATCCAGCTCGCCTCGTCGGCGTTCATCCACGTGTTGAACCACCTGCCGTGGTTGACCTTCGCGACCCGGAACCGCTTGAGCCCGCCGTTGAGGTGCGAGTACAGCGTCGTGCCGCCGTACGGCGTGTTGAGCACGGGGCCGCCGCCCTCGTTGTCGATGAACAGGCTGCGCGTCGAGCCCGGGTCCTGCCAGGCGGGCTGGGCCGGCGGATCGTTGCCGTAGATCGCCTGGAGCTGGATCCGGCCGGCATCGAGCTGGTCGACGCGCGTGACGATCGTGGTGTGGCCATCGATGCTGCGCGAGCGCGCGAACATCAGCACGTCGCCGGTGCGGACCGCCTCGGGCACCAGGTTATAGGTGTTCTGGCTGTCGACCATGTTGTGCGAGCCGAGGTACGCCTGCGCGAACAACACCAGCCGCGCCGCGCGCTTGTTGAGGTGGATCTCGTCGAGGAACGCGCCCTCGCGCGCACCCGCACCGAGGAACGGTAGCGCGTCGCCGGACGAGATGCCGCGCGTGCGCAGCGGCGCGTCGCTCGGCCAGCTCGCGCCGTACTGCGCCGCGGTCTGGTTCGAGTAGTCCTTGTACTTCGCGAACAGGGGCGCGCTCTTCCACGGACCGGCCGCGGTGCGCACGCCGAAGTGACCGAAGTAGACCGGGGTGTGGCCGTCGTAGCCGACCAGATAGATCGGCAGGTGGTACCAGGCCGCGAACGAGATCCGCAGCAGCAGCGCGAGGTCGGCACAATCGACCTTCGGGCCGGCCACCGACTTGCCGAACGGCGTCGTGATCGTGACGGTCTGGAACCACGAATCGAAGCTCGGGATCTGCTGGAACGAGCCGACCCACGCGGAGAACTTTTGATCCCAGTCGAGGCCGCTGTTCGCGGGCCACGCCATGCCCGCGAGCTTCGCGTCGGGCGTGGTGGTGTCTTCCCACTGGTTGGTGACGGCCCACGCCTGCGATGCCGAGTAGTCGGCGGTCGCCGACAGCGCCGCGATGCCGGCGGAGTCTTCCTTGCCGAGCGGCGGTCCAGGATCGAGCTCGGTCACGTCGTCGGTGTCGTCCGCCGGCGTGTCGGTACAGGCAGAGAAGGCCATCAGGCACAGGCAGAGCACACAGCGCATGTCGGGGCCCCATCGCACGACTCGGACCAAGCCCGATCGCGCCGAACCCTGCAACCTGACTGGCCAGAGCGGGGCCAGACCGGGGCCAGAGCGGAGCCGGAGCGGCTGATCGAGTCGCGCCGGCAAGTCCGGTGGCCAGGTCTGGCGGCCACCGCGAACCCGTCGAATCGTCCGGAGGGACCGGGCCCGCCGATGATACCGTCGTGACCAGATGCAGGCCCCCCTTGCTGTTTGCCTGGTTTGCGCCATCTGTGGGGCCTGTGCCGAGGCCGGGCGCGCGACCGGCGGTGGCCCGACCGACGCACCGGCGACGCCGGTCGACGGCACCCGGGCGAGCGACGCGCGCGTCACCCCGATCGACGCGCCCGCCCAGGGCGGCGCGTGCGCGACGACCGCGACGTGCATGGCGCCGACGATGAACCTCGGCAGCCTCAGCGGCGATACCGGTGCGGGGACCGCGATGGCGACCGGCTACCAGTCCGCCTGGTATCAGGTGCGCTTCACCGAGGACGACAGCGGCGTGCTCGGGGTCTCGATGACGATGACCGCGGAGCTGACCTCGCCGGCCGCGACCAACTACGACCTGTACCTCTACATCAACACCGGCTCCGACACCCTGGAGTGCACGACCCCGAACGGTGCCGCGACCAAGTCCGGTACCACGCAGACCCAGAAGTTGACGTGGGGCGAGACCGGGACGTTCTCCAACGGCAGCGACGACGGCCGCACCGTCGT
>JBDTEH010000341.1:0-7956 GCA_039922635.1 Kofleriaceae bacterium
ACCGCGCGGGCGATCCCCGCGACGCGCGCGGTGTGCGCGATCTGTTCGAGGAACGTGAGCCCGCGGCGGGTCTTCAGCAGCGCCTTCGCCACCCCGCCGAGCCGCGAGCCCGCGCCCGCCGCGAGGATCACGGCCGCGCTAGACATCGCTGGCCTTGTGCACGCGCCAGTCGCCGACCGTCGCCCCGCCGCGCCGCCGGAGCGCGATCAGCTCGGCGGCGACCGCGATCGCGATCTCGGCGGGAGTCTCCGCGCCGAGGTCCAGGCCGATCGGTGCGTGCAGCCGAGCCCACCGCGCCGCGCCGCGCTCGCCGTCGAGCAGGCCCTTCGCCTCGAGGCGCTTGCGAAACCTGCCGACCTTGCCGCGGCTACCGATCATGCCGAGGTAACCGAGCTGGTCGTGCGCGATCAACACCTCGAGTAACCGCTGATCGATCGCGTGGTCGCGCGTGATCACCAGCACGTGGTCGTCCGCGCCGAACCCACCGACCCGCCGCTCGACCTCGGCGGCATCGAACGACTCGATCACGCGGTCCGCCCACGGCGGTGCCGGTTCGAGCGCTCCGGTATCCCCGTCGTCGCACGCGATCACGCGAAACCCGAGGTCATGGAGGATCGGCCCGAGCACGCGCGCGATGTGGCCGATCCCGAACACGATCGCGCGCTCGTGATCACCGACGCGTTCGACCAACGCGTCGCCGGCGATCGCCGGAGCGTGCACCGGCGGGTCAGCGGCGCGCACCTCGCGCAAGCGCAGCACGCTACCGTCCAGCGGCGTCTCGAGCACGCGCGGCGCCCGCGAGCTCGCGAGCTGCTCGAGCACGGCGCGCGACAACGCCGCCGGCGTGATCGCGACCTCCATCACGCCGCCGCAACACATCGCGAGATCCCGGATCAAGTGCTGGCGCACCACGCGCGGTAGGGCACCACCCGCGACCTCGCGCGCCGCCTCGACCACGAGCTGCTCGATCTTGCCGCCGCCGATCGTCCCCCACTGCTCGCCGTCCGCGGCCACCGCCATGCGCGCACCGAGGTGGCGCGGCGTCGATCCGCGCGCGCCGATCACCACCGCGATCGCAACACCGCGCCCGGCGTCGAGCGCCCGCAGCGCTGCCTCGAACACGTCGGTGGGCCTTCCTACGCGCTGCCCTCCGGCCGGAAGCATGGCTTGTTCTAGCGCGAAACGGCCAACAAGTGCTCGACGAGCTCGCGCAGCCCCGCGCCCTCGGCAGCCTCGGTGATGAAGGCCGGCTTGTAGGCGAGCTCGTCCCACCACTGCTTGACGTTCGCGACGCCGACCGACTGCGGAAACCCCTTGAACATCGGCGCGTCGTTGAGCGCATCTCCGACATAGACATAGGAATCGAGCTGTTGTGGGTCGCCCTTGAGTACCGAGCGCACCAGCGCGAGACACGCCGATAGCTTGTCGAACATCGGCGGGCCGAAATTGACGTGCACACTCGAGCGCACCGCCTCGAGGCCGGCCTTCTTGATCAGCTGCACGGCGAGCTCGGCCTCGGCGACCGGCAGCTGGGTCTCCTCGTTCCAATCGATCGCGAGATCGACCTCGCGATACTTCGAATCGCTCGACAGCCGCATGCCCGGGCACTTCGACATGACCTCGATCGCGATGTCGTTCATCCGGCGCCGCCACTCCGGCAGGCTCGCCGCCGGAACACCGTATTGCTTGACCAGCTTGCGGCCGTCGCGCACGAACGTGACGCCGCCGTTCTCCGCGACGCACGCGAGCACGGGCGTCATCTTCATGAACGCGTGCCCGAACCCCGCGGGGCGTCCGGTCACCATGATCACCGGAATGCCAGCCTCGCCGAGCCGCTCGAGGGCCTCGTAGGTGTTCGCCTCGATCCGATCGCCCGTGGTCATCGTCCCGTCGACATCGGAGAACAACGCGCGGATCGGACCGCGCAACTCATTGACGGGACGGGTCGACTGCATGGCGCGCGGGTCATAGCACGACCCGTTCGCGAGCTGATCTAGGCGATCAGGCGGAGTGCGGACTCTTCCGCGCCCGCCGCGCCCGCCGCGACCTCGTGGTCGAGTGCGGGGCCAACCGGTACACGCATCGAGCGCTCGCGCTGGCGCGACAGCCAATCCTCGAGGTCGTTGTGGTTCAAGCGAACGATGCCGCCGACCTTGAAGACCGGGAGCGGATCGGCCCCACGCCGAGCCATATAGCGACACCAGCGCTCCGAACGGCCCAAGGCAGTCGCGATTCCCTTCCACGTCTCGACGAAATTCGACATGATCACTTCCTCCGTGAATGCCGCATCGTGCAGAGCCCATGCCGAGGTCCGACCGGAAC
This sequence comes from Kofleriaceae bacterium, assembly GCA_039922635.1. GTDB lineage: Bacteria > Myxococcota_A > Polyangia > Haliangiales > Haliangiaceae > JABFXX01. Next base: position 2,323 of record JBDTEH010000341.1, read on the forward strand.
GCCAAGTTATTGAATTCCAAGGAGTTTGGGTGCAGATCACCGTGTTAGGGCTTTGACACTAGTAGTGAATTACCGACGCAACAGCTGACACAGTTGTCGCTAATTTTCCGCACTCGATACCGGGCGCCGGGAATTTTGAGGGTTGGTGACGGGCACCTGGATCGCCTGGCGAATCCAAACTTCGGCCAGTACCATTAGCGAACGATGCTTCGACACGTGCGGCTGGGTACCGCAGCACTGGTTACCCTGCTCGCCACACAGAGCTTTGCATCCCCGGATACGTTCCCGCTCGAACGCGTCAAGCGCGGCCAGACCGGCTACGGCATGACCACGTTCGCTGGCACCACGCCAGAGCGGTTCACGTTCGAGGTGATCTCGGTCGTTCACAACTTCCTGCCCAAGCAGGACATCATCCTGGTCAAGAGCGACGACCCCAAGATGGCGGTCACCGGGTTCTGGCAAGGCATGTCGGGCAGCCCGCTGTACATCGAGGACAAGCTGGCCTGTGCGTTCTCGTACGGGTTCCGCTTCAACAAGGTCGCGATCGGCGGCTGCACACCGATCGACTACATGAAGAAGGAAGGCCTCGGCGCCTATCGCCGTGCGACCGTGACGGCCTCGGCCGGCGGAGGCCCGAAGATCGTGCAACCCGCCGCCGCGACGATGAGCGACTGGCACCGGCTCGCACCCACCATGGATCCGCAGGCCGCGCTCGATGCGCTCGGCCCCGCGCACAAGAGCTGGCTGTTGTCCGCGCCCCTGCCGGAGGCGGTGACCAAGCCGGTCGAGACCGATGGTGGCGTGATGCAGGCGTCGGTGCCGTTGTCGGTATCGGGGTTCTCGGCGCCCGCGTTCGGCCAGCTCGAGAAGATGTTCGGGGACTCGAACATCGTGCCGGTGCGCGCCGGCGGCTCGAGCAGCGGCACCGCGCCGAAGGACGCGCCGAATCACTTCCAGATGGGCGGCGCGATCGCGGTCGAGTTGATCCGCGGTGACATGTCCGCGGCCGCGATCGGCACCGTGTCGTACATCGACGGCGACAAGGTGCTCGCGTTCGGCCACCCGATGTTCCAGACCGGCGAGACCTACGCACCGGTGTCGACCGCGTTGGTTCACACCGTGATCCCGTCGTCGCAGAGCGCGTTCGTGATGGCGACGGCGATGACCGAGATCGGCTCGCTCACGCAGGATCGCCAGGCGGCGATCGCCGCGGACACCGGCCTGCGGACGCCGACGATCCCGATGGACATCTCGATCACCTCGACCTCGGGCAAGCACGTCGACAGCGGCACGTTTCGCGTCGCCCTGCTCGCGAACAAGTTCCTGACGCCTGCGATCGCGGGCGCGGCGCTGATGAACGCGATCAACTACTACCTGCCCGACCGCGACGACGTCACCGCGCGGGTCGAGTCGAGCGTCAAGGTCAAGGGCCTCGCCGAGCCGATCCAGTTCACCGACTACCTGTACGCGAACGACGGCGCCGGCTCGGTGATGGGCGCCGTGCGGGGCCTGCGCGTGATCGTGCCGTTGCTGTTGAACCCGTACCGGGCCGTGACGATCGAGCGTGTCGACATCAAGGTCGACCTCCGGTTCGAGGCCAACTACGGCGACATCAAGGAGATCAGCCTGCCGACCGGCGACCTCGTGCCCGGCCAGCGCAACCTCATCAAGGTGGCGATGACGTCGTACGACGCCAAGCCGTTCGTCGAGGACGTCCCGGTCGACGTGCCGAAGTCGCTCGCCGGCAGCATCGTCCAGCTCGAGGTCGTCGCCGGTGACGCGGCCAAGCTCGATTCGGCGCCGCCCGTCGACTTTCCCTCGCTGATCACCGCGTTCCGCCACCTGCTGCCCGGCAACGTGTGGGCCGCGACGATCTATCCGGCGGATGAAGGCGTCGCGCTCGATGGCAAGCTCGTCCGCGACCTCCCCGCGAGTGTCCTGGACAAGCTCCACCCGCAGAGCCACACCCAGCGCGCGGCGGTCTACAAGCCGATCGCGCGCACCGTGTCGCCTTCGAAGCGCGTGATCAACGGCAGCGCCACGATGTTGCTGCGCGTGCGGGATCTGTAGAGAGCAAATCATGAAAGCACCATGGGTGATCGCCGGAGCCTCGCTGCTCGGCTTGTTCGCGCGACCGTCGGCCGCCGTCGTGACGGCGACGTGGACGGTCGAGACCTACCAACAGTTCGACGCCGGTGACGCGACGAGCGCGTTCATCACGTCCTCCGGCGAGGTCCGGCCCGGCTGGGATACCAAGCGCACCGCGCTCGAAGGCGATGCGGTGTGGTCCGCGCTCCACCTCGCCGACGGCAGCGTGCTGGTCGGCAGCGATGTCGGCGGCTCGATCTTCAAGGCCCAGAACGACCGCGCGAAGCAACTCGCCACCGTCCCCGGCGCGATCGCGGTCGTGGCGCTCGCCCAGACCAGCGACGGCGCGGTCTGGGCCGGCGCGATGCCCGGCAACAAGCTATGGCGGATCGACGTCGCGAGCGGCAAGGCGACCGCCGGCCCGCAGCTCAAGGACACCGAAACGATCTGGTCGCTGACCGCGGTCGGCAACACCGTCTACGCGGGCACCGGTCCCTCGGGGAAGGTGTTCGCGATCGCGGGCGGCTCGGCCCGGGAGATCTTCGATACCGAGGACAAGCGCGTCACCGCGATCACCGCGACGAACGACGGTGCGGTGTGGTTCGGCACCTCCGACCGCGCGCTGGTGTTCCGCTACGATCCGAAGGACGGCAAGACCCGCGCGATGGCCGACTTCGCAGGCAACGAGGTCACCGCGATCGCGCCGTATCGCGATGGCGTCGTGGTCGCCGCGAATGATCTCGTCGAGGCCCCGCCCCCGACCGGCAAGACCGCCGCGACGGTCGAGGCGATCGAGAAGCCGACCGCGGCGAAGGGCCAGGCCGCCACGCCGCCCGCGCTCGGCAGCAAGCCCGGCGCCGATAAAGACCCCTCCACGGTCACGGACCTCGGCCGCAAGGGTGCGAAGAAGGGCAAGGGCGCGCTGTTCGAGATCGGCCACGACGGCCGCCTCGACCAGCTCCACGCGCTGACCGCGACGTACTTCACCTCGGTCGCGGTCGGCCCCGACGGTGCGGTCTATGCTGGCGCCGCCGACAAGGGCCGGATCTACATGGTCGATGCCGCTCGAGCGGTCGCGACCGCGTTCGATGTCGACGAGCGCTCGGTCAGCCAGGTGTGGTTCGATCACGGCCTGATCGGCTTCGCGACCGATGACGCGGCGGCGATCTATCGCGCGACCGGCCGCGCCGCACAGGCCAAGTACGTGAGCGACGTGCTCGATGCAAAGGCGGTCGCCAGGTTCGGCAAGCTGACCTGGGTCGCGAACGGCAAGGTCGACGTCGAGACCCGCAGCGGCAACACCGCGAAGCCCGGCGTGGGCTGGAGCGAGTGGGCGACGCCGCACCAGGTCGCGTCCCAGGGCGGCGGCACCGCGGGCGGCAAGATCGAGAGTCCGCCGGGCCGCTACCTGCAATTCCGCACCGCGCTCGAGAACGATCAAGCGCGGGTCAGCCGGGTGATGGCGTACTACGTGCCGCAGAACCTCGCGACCGCGGTCCAGGACGTCACCGTCGAGCTCGCGACGAAGGAGACGATGCCGACCCTCAAGGACTCCGCCGCCAAGCCGCGCAGCCCGGTGTTGCGGGTCAAGTGGAAGGTCGACAACGGGGATGGCGATGACACCACCTACACGCTCGAGGCGCGCCGCGACGGTGAGGCGAACTGGCGCCCGATCGCGACCGGTAAGGCGCCGCTGACCGCGACGCAGTGGGACTGGAACACCGAGACCTATCCCGACGGCTGGTACAAGGTCCGCGTGACCTCGTCGGATGCGGCCGCGAACTCCCCCGACCGCGCGCTGACCTCGACGTTCACGTCGACGACGTTCGCGATCGACAACACGCGCCCGGTGATCGAAAACCTCCAGATCTCGTATCCGCGGGCGACCGCACGGGCGCACGACAACCTCGGCACGGTCGCCGAGGCCGCGTTCTCGGTCGACGATGGCCCCTGGCAGCTCGGCGCGAGCGCCGACGGGCTGTTCGACGACCAGACCGAGGATCTCCGGATCGACCTTCCGGTGGGCCTCCCGCGTGGCACGCACACGCTCGCGGTGCGCGCCGCCGATGCCTCCGGCAACGTCGGCTCGACCTCGGCGTCGTTCGTCGTCAAGTAGTGGCGTAAGCTCCAGCCGTGGCGAGCGACGGCGAGTTCACCGAGGTCTACGCGGTGTTGCGCGGGCTCGCGGCCCGGCAACTGCGCCGCGGCGGCGGCCACACGCTCGACACCACCGCGCTCGTCCACGAGGCGTGGCTGAAGCTCCACGCGGCCGCGCCGTTCGACAACCGCGGCCACTTCCTGGCGGTCGCGGCGACCGCGATGCGCCACATCCTGGTCGACCACGCGCGCAAGCGGTTGTCGCACAAGCGCGGCGGCGACCTCGTGCGCGTCGCCTCCGCGATCTCGCAGGTCGCCGCGACCGACGATGTCGAGCTCGTCGTCGAGGTCGATGTCGCGCTGACCAAGCTCGCCACGTTCGACGCGCGGCTCGCGCGCGTGGTCGAGTGGCGGTTCTTCGCCGGGCTCGAGGAGGCCGAGATCGCGAGCGCGCTCGGGGTCGATGTCCGCACCGTCCGCCGCGACTTTCGCAAGGCGCGCGCGTTCATCCTCGAACAGCTCACCCCGTGACTACAGCTTCGCGAGCTGCTCGCGGATCGGATCCAGCTCGTCGGCGGTGAGCTGGGCCTTGATCCCGATCGCGAGCGCGCGGTCGAGCAGCGGCTTGACGTCGGCCGTGGGGTCGAGCGCGCGGCGCGCCTGCGCGAGGCCGGCGAGCGGCTTCCACAGCGAGAGGTCGTCGGCGCCGCCGGCCGCCTCGTAGGCGGTGATCGCACGCTCGTCGAACCGCGCGGCGTCGTTCCAGCGAGCCTGGGCGAGCTCGAGCGTCGCGCGCGCCGCGAGCGTGGTGCCGAGCTCGGGCGACTTGTTCGCGTCCTCGAGCGCGAGCACGTCATCGAACGCCTTGCGTGCCTCGGCCACCCTGCCGGCGGCGCCGAGGACCTCGGCGTGGGTGGTCGCGACCGTGTGATACGCCGCGCTCGTCGGGCCGGGGAACCGCGTCGCGATCGCCTGCGCGCGCTCGATGTCGGCGAGCGCCGGCGCGAGCTCGTGGTGGCGGAGCTCGAAGTCGGCGAGGTTGTCGAGCGTCGCGACGAGGAGCGGGCTGTTCGGGCCATAGGTCTTCTCGCGGATCTGGAGCGCGCGCTTGACGGTCGCGAGCGCCTCGGCGGCGTCGCCGGCGTGGTCGTAACATCCGGCGAGGTTCGACAGGATCAGCGCGACGTCCGGATGATCCGGACCGACGGAGGCCTCGCGGAGCTGGAGCGCGTGCTGGTAGTGCGGCAGCGCCTCGACCCACGCACCCGAGCGCACGAGCGTCGTCGCGAGCTGGACCTCGGCGCTCCATACTTCGGCGCTGTCTCGGCCCCACAGCCGCTGGGCCGCGGCGAGCGCCTGCGTGTGGCTCGCGACCGCGGTCCGGAGATCGCCGCGCTGGGCCGCGATCACGCCGATCAACTCGAGGCGACGCTCGTCGAACATCGGCGC
>JBDTEH010000342.1:0-27680 GCA_039922635.1 Kofleriaceae bacterium
GCTCGGTTCGTCGTGCTGTCGATACGTTGCCATTCCGGATCGACCGCGGTTTGTAGTGCCGCAAACAGCGCGGACCATCGTCCTCGTTTGGACCACCGGTCGAAACGATTGAACACCGTCTTCCAAGGGCCGAAATCGCTCGGCAGATCCCGCCAAGGGATGCCGGTGCGACGCCACCAGACGACCGCTTCGAAGAATCGGCGATCATCGTTCCCCGGCCGCCCTCGTCGAGGATGCCGCGCGAGGATCGTAGCTACGCGCGCCCATTGCGGGTCGTTGATCCACGCTCGTGTAGCCATGCCGGTGTTCGATCACGCCAGCGATCACTCGTCTACGTCTTGATGTGCGTACGACTCAACCGATCGAAACCAACCGATTTGATTCAGGGACAGGCCCTAACCGCGGGCGAGGATCTGGCGCGCGACGCGAATGCCATCGAGTGCCGCCGAGACGATCCCACCCGCGTAGCCGGCGCCCTCGGCGCACGGATACAGCCCCGCGAGGTCTGGTGATTCGAGCGAGGTCGCGTCTCGCGGGATCCGCACCGGTGACGACGTGCGCGACTCCACACCGACGAGCACGGCGTCCTCGGTGAGGTAGCCCTTCATCTGCCGATCGAACTGGACGAGCGCTTCGCGCAGCCGCGCCGCGAGCGGCAGGTGGGATGTGTCCAGCACGGCGCCGAGGTCGGCCGCGACGAGCCCGGGCTCGTACGAGCTCGCCGGCACCGTCGACGAGGCCCGGCGCGCGACGAAGTCGGTGGCGCGTGTCGCCGGCGCCCGCAGCATGCCACCACCGGCGAGCGCGGCGGCTTGTTCGAGCGCGCGCTGGGCATGGACGCCGCGCAGCGGATCGTCACCGGCGAGATCGGCGAGCCCGACCCCGACGACGAGACCGGAGTTCGCGTACGGCGAGTCGCGGCGGGACAGGCTCATGCCGTTGACGACGAGGCCATCGGGCTCGGTCGCGGCGGGCACGATCCAGCCGCCGGGGCACATGCAGAACGAGAACGCGCCGCGGCCGTCTTCGGGCGTGAACGCGAGCCGGTATGCGGCGGCCGGCAGCCTCGCGTGACCGGCGGCGCGGCCGTACTGGATGCGATCGATCAATGGCTGTGGGTGCTCGATGCGCACCCCCATCGCGAACGGCTTGGCCTCGAGCCGGACCCCGGCGGCGAGCAGCACCCCGTGGACATCGCGCGCGGAGTGACCGGTCGCGATCACGACGGCGCGACCGATCAGCTCGTCGCCATCGGCGAGGCGCACGCCGACCGCGCGACCGTCTCGGACGATCAACGAGGTCACGCGCGCGCCGAACCGCATCGGGCTGCCGACCGCGGCGAGGTCCTCGCGCAGCGCGGTGATCACCTTCGGCAGCTTGTTGGAGCCGATATGCGGGCGCGCGTCGACCAGGATCTGCTCGGGCGCGCCGTGGATCGCGAGCACCTCGATGACATCGCGAACGTCACCGCGCTTGTGCGAGCGGGTGTAGAGCTTGCCGTCGGAGTACGTGCCGGCACCGCCCTCGCCGAAGCAATAGTTGGAGTCCGGATCGACGCGGCCGTGCTGGGTCAGGCCCTTGAGATCCTTGCGGCGATCGCGGACGTTCTTGCCGCGGTCGACGACGATCGCGCGCACGCCGGCGCGCGCGAGCTCGTACGCGCAGAACATGCCGGCCGGGCCGGCACCGACGACGATCACCGGCTCGCCGGAGGTCTCGCGCAACGGCGCGCCACCGAGTCGCGCGGCCGGTCCGGCGGCGCCGAGCACCACGTGAAACCGCACGCGACCGCGCCGCGCGTCGATCGAGCGCTTGCGCACCTCGAGCGGCGGTAGCGCCGAGGGCGCGACGCCGAGCTGCGCGGCGAGCCGGACGACCAGCTCGGCGGTCTCGTCGGGCTCGTCCAGATCGAGCTCGATCGAGTAGTCGCGGTCGGGATCGAGCTTCAGTTGACCCTCTCGTCGTCGTGGCGAAGGTGCTGCCACTTCTTCGCGAGCTTCTGCACCGCGCCGCTGGGGTGATGCACCATCCGATCGACGAACGCGCCGACCTCGGCATCGGGAGAGCGTGCGAGGATCGGTAGCGCGACCGCGAGCAGGCGGCGATCGTGCTCGTAGAGGCTGGCGCCCGCGATCGCGGCCTGACAGGCCCCGAGCAGCGCCGGGCGCGCGGCCGGCAGCTTGCGGCGGCCCACCTCGGCGACGAGCGCGTCGCGCCCGACGACGTGCACGAGGTCGAGCCGGCGGATCAGCTCGGCGTCGTCGAGCCGATGCGCCGCCGCGGCATCGAACACCTGCGCGCTCGGCTCGGGATGACCGAGCCGCTCGAGCACCGCGTGCGCCGCGCTGCGGATCTCGGGATCGAGCACGCGGGTGAGCGGGACGATCGCGCCGCCATCGACGAGCTCCGGGACGGTCCCCGCGATGTCGAGGACGAGCTTCAAGCGGTCCGGAGCGGTGTCGGCGAGCGCACGCTCGAGCAGCGCACGCGCCTCGGCGGGCACCGGCGGCGGCGGCACGGCAGGGCTCGCGAGCTGCAACGCGATGATCCGCGCGAGCTGCGCGAGCGCCCCCTCGCCCGGTGGAGCTAGTTCGGCGAGCCGGCGGCGCGCCTCGGCGCGGCGGTGAGGCGGCAACAAGCGCGCGATCCGGCCACACGCGAACACGGTCGCCGGGTCGGGTTTGCCCTCGCCGGCCTCGATGACCGCCGCGAGCGCGTCCGCCAGGTCGGCATCGTCGATCATGGCGCGCGCTTCCCGGGACGCGAGGCAGAGCGCGAGCGCCGCGGCGGCGGCCGGCTTCGCCACGAAGGGTCCCTGCGCGGACGCGACATCGATCAGCGCAGGGATCGCCCGTACATCCCCGATCGTGCCGAGCGCGCGGGCCGTCGCGGCCACGAGCTCGTCGTCGACGCTGTGCTCGAGGATCTCGAGCAGCGCCGGCACGGCGGTGAGCTGGCGTACCGCGCCGAGGATGTCGACCACCGCGCGGGGTGGGTTCGGCGCGCGCAGCCGCGCGACCAGCGCGTTCCCCGCACGAGGGTCGAGCTTGCCGGCGTGCGCGCGGAGGTCGAGGAGCTGCGCGGCGCGGCGCGCGATGTGACGGCCGCGATCCTCGTCGTCGCTGCCTTCAGATTCGCCCTCGCCGTCGCGATCCCGATCGTCGTCATCGCCGTCACCGTCGCCGTCGTCGTCGTCGTCGCCGTCGTCGTCGTCGTCATCACCGTCCTTGTCGCCGTCCTCGTCGTCCTCGCCTTGTTCGGCGGAGCCGCTTTGCACCGCTACCGCATCGGCCACGTCGTGCTCGGCGCTGACGATCTCGACCGCGAGCTCGCGCAGCATCAGCGCGAGCTCGTCCGCCGACCAGTCGACCTGATCGGCGATCCACGCGTCCACCGCGCCCTCGCCCCCGACCTGGTAGCGCTCGAGCAGCGGATTGCCGCCGAGCACGAACGGTACCTCGTCGCCGGAGCCACCAAACTTCTGCGCCAGCGGGGCCGGCGCGAAGCGAGCGTGCAGCACCGGCACGACCTCGTCGAGCTTCGCGACGATCCACAACAGGTGGTGGACGAGCTCCTCGGGCTTGCACGGTACCGCGAAGCGGTCGACCCACAGGTGCACCGAGTGATGCGCGGGGTCGATCGTCACCGCCGTGTTGCGATAGCGATCGCCGTACGGCGCGATCCACAACGTGTGGAACCCGAGCAACACGGTGCTCTCGCCTGGCAGCGCAGAGCCCGCGAGCTTGAACGCGATCCCGAAGTCCTCCCAATCGAGATGCTCGACGATCGCCGGGTAATCATCGACGGGGAACCGGAGCTCGCGCGCCTGCGGCGGCGGACCATGCGACCACACGTCCTCTCCGACCGGCCGGGCCGGGTCGCGCGGTGCGCGCGCGACCGGGTCGTCATCTTGCTCGAGCTCCTGCTCGAGCTCGTCATCGACCGCCAGTGACACCTGGGTGTCCGTGACCTCGCCGCTGGAGATCTCTCCGGACACCGCCGCGAGGCTGAACTGTCGGGTCTCGCTGGTGGACGTCGAGAGCCGCCGCACGTTGATCTTCGTGCCGTCGTCGTCGCCGTCATCGTCGGCGTCGGCGTCGGCGTCGGCGTCGGCGTCGGCGCTCTCCGCGAACGGCAGGCTGGTGCCGGTCTGAAAGAACCAGGCGGCCTCGATGCCGACCGCATCCGCACCGTCGATCAAGCGGCGCTGGATCTCGACCGCGAACCCCGCGTCTGCCGGTGCCCAGGGGATCGCCATGATGCGCAGGGCGCCCTCGAGCTCGTCGGGAAACCCGTCGATGAACGTATCGGCATCCGGGATCAGCGGCGCGATGAAGCGGAGCACCTCGAGCAAGCCGCCGCGATCGACCGCGGTACGCAGCCGCACCACCATGAACGCGAACGCGGTCTCGCCCTCGAGCGGCTCGAGCCCCTGCACCGCGACGGCCACTAGTTGCCCTCCTGGCGCGCGTGCCAGTCGCGAAACAGCGCCTGGAACTCGGGCCAGTCGAGCAGGTGCCCGAGGTCGCGATCGGTCTCGACCTTCGCGAGGTGCTCGTAGTCGTGCTCGATCGCGAGCTTGACCTGATGGAACGCCTTCGCGAGGTCGCCGACCGCGGCGTAGGCACACGCGGCCGAGTGATAGATGAACGGGTTCTCGGGCGCGAACGGTTGGGCGCGGTCCGCGATCCGCGCCGCGGCATCGTAGGCCTTGACCGCGTGGGCCTGGATGCAGGCGTTGTTGAGCGAGCGCAGGTAGTTGATGCGGGCTTCGCCCTCGTCGGGAATCGGCAGCTCGAGCACCCGATCGTACAGCGCGAGCGCGTGATCGCGCTCGTCGGCCTGGATGGCGTCGTGCGCGATCTTCGCGAGCAACGTGACGTTCGCCGGCAGCACCGGCACGAGCTTCACCATGCGATTCGGCGCGTGAACGAGGATCGCTTGCGCGAGCTCGGCGAAGAGATCCTCGGCGACCTCACCGTACGACGCGGCCGCGCCGGTACCGCTCACCGTGCCACTCACGGTAAACGAGCGGTCGCCGACGACCTTGGCTGGCAGCACGTCGGACAGCGCCGCATCGACGACCTCGTCGAACCGGGGGTGCTCGGCGCGGCCGAGCCGGGCCGCGACGTTGATCCGCACGGACGGCTCGAACGAGGGCAGGACCGCGATCAGGCTGTCGAGCGTGTCGAGCCCGGCGGTCTCTCCGTCGAGCAGCAGCATCGCATGGGTGAACTGGACGTCACCGTCACGCGGCGCGAACCCGAGCGCGCGCGTCGTCATCGCGAGCGCCTGCTTGACCCGGATCGGCGACGGCGGCGGATCGTCGGCGGCGGCGTCGGCGTCGTCGGCGTCGTCGTCGGCGGCGTCGTCATCGCCGTCCGTGGCCGGCTCGGCGTCGTCGCGCGGGTCCGGATCAACGGTCGCGCTGGGGGCGACGCTCGCGTTGTGCTCGGCGATCAGCCGCTCCGCTTCTTCAGGGTCGGCGATACCGTGGACCTCGCGCGCGAGCCCGGAGCTCTCGGTGACGAAGCTCGGCGTCACGATGACGCGGAGGCCGTGATCGAATCGATAGTCGCCGACCAGCCCCCCGCGCAGCTTGTCCTCGACCGCGGTCGCGAGCGCGGGTGTCAGCTCGAACGTGACCTCGCGGTCGGCGACGGTCAGCCGTGGCGCGGCGGTCGCCGGACCGAGGTGGAGCTTGATCCCCTCGGGGCCATGGATCGTGTACGTCCGGCCGTGCCGGATCCGGCCGCGGATCGCCCGCGGGAGCCCCTGCGCGGCGAGCGCGCCGAGCTCGACCCGCAGGCCCTCTCCGGTCGCGAGCTGCAGGTGATCGGCGCGGATGCTCGCTTCGTCGGAGCCCTCGAGCGCGACGCGCTTCTTGACGACGATCGACGTGGCCGCATCGGCGAGCACCGAGCGCCGGGCGACGTCGGTGACCAGCACCGGCAGCCGGCGCCGCAACAGCTCGACGAGCCCGCCGATCGACCACTCTTCGGTCAACTTGTACTCGTCGTCGGTGATCCCGACGAGCTGCACGAACCGCGCCTTGCCGAACTGCGAGTGGATCTCGTCGAGCTCGGGGTCGTCCGTGAACACCAGCGCGACCAGGGCGGTGTCGGGCGCGTGCGTGATCGTCCCCGTGAGGCTCGGCCTGAAGCGGTCGCCGGCGGCGAACCGATGGCCGGTGCGCAGCACGTAGCGACCGAGGTTCTCGAGCATCGTCGCGGCCCACTCCGGCACCTTCTCGTCGCCGGTCGCGCGCGCGAGCCGAAACGTGAGCTCGAAGCCGAAGCCGCTGATGTCCGGCACGTCGGTCTCCTTGCGCATCAGATCCGAGAACCCATACGTCACGAAGTGGAAGTGGGGCACGGGCTCGTCGCGGAGGTAGACCGAGATGCCCTGGATCGGAGCGCTGCCCCCGAGCGAATACGGCAGCACCGTACCGAAGTGCGCGTGTGGATCGGCGCCTTTGTAGACCGCCGCGAGCGCGCGATCGATCGCCGCCCACCCCGGCGCTTCGTCGTCCTCGGAGCTCGCCGCGACGGGCGGGAGCGCGCCGGCGAGCGTGTCATCTCGGACCAGGCTGCCGACGAGCACCGCCTCGAGCTCGGCCGAGAGCTCCTCGGCGATCCGCACCAGCCCGAGCCGCTTGTCGTAGCTGGTGCCGCGGAGCTCGTCGAGCTCGGCGAGCTGAGCCGCCGTCGGCGAGGTCGCGTCGAGGCGGGCGAGCAACTGGCGGTGCGCGATGCCGTTGTCGAGCCAGCGCCAGCCGAGCTCGCTCCACCGGCTCGGCTCGATCGCATCGAGCTCTGCGTTCGCGACGGCCTTCGCGCGAGCCTCGGCGGCGGCACGCTCGTCGGCTTCGCGCTTGCGCGCCTCGGCACGGCGCGGGTCGAGATCGAGCGCGCGGAACGCGGCGAGGTGAGCCTGGACATCGTGGATCGCACCGAGCTCGCTGCGGCCCGCGCGCAGCTCGTCGATCAGCGCGACCGCATCGCGCACGAGCCGCGCCTTGTGGCGGCGGCCGATCTCGAGGTAGCGCGCGAGCTCGGGCTCGCCGAACAAGAACGCACGCCACATCGAGTACAGCGCGGTCGGGATGAACCGTTCGCACGCGTCGTAGCGCGCGGAGAGTTGATCGGCCGGTACGATCTGGTTGAAGTCGGCGTTGAACAGCTGGGTGACCTCATCGAGCCGGTCCTGCAACAGCGCGGTGATCCAGCGCGAACGAAAGAACAAGAACTCGGTATCGCGTCGCTTGGGCTCGAGCATCGGCGCCGTGCGGCCCACGAGCTTGCGCAGCCCGATCTGGAGCGCGTCATCGGAGATCCTGTCATCGCGGTGCGCACCGTGCAGCGCGGCGAGATAGACCAGCGAATCGAGCGAATCGGCGACGACGGTGAACGCGCCGCCGGCGTAGCGGACGACCTGACGCGGGCCATCCCATTCGTAGAGCTCGACGTGGAAGCTCTCGCCGTTGTCGGCGTGACCGATCCGGAACGCACCGCAGAATGCTTCGATCAAGCCCAGGCCGTTGCCGTCGCCGACCACCAGCGACTCGAACAGGTTGCGGGCGCCGGGCTCGAGCGCATCGTGATCGACGTGAAGATCCGCGAGCCGCGCGTCGACGGCCGCGGCGTAGTACGCGGCGATGTCCGGCGGCGGCGCAAGGCCGTACGCGCGGACGAACGCCTCGGCGTGCGCCGCGTCTGGCTCGTCACGCTGCATCAGCGCGGCGAGGTACTTGGTGACGAACCCGATCGGGCCGGCGGCGAATTGCAGATCGAGCGGCTTCGCGCCGCCGAACACGTTGACGCGATCTTCCCACGTCCGATCGCCGGGAGGCGCGAGCTTCGCGATCAGGCCGTCGTCGCCGCCGATCAGCATGCCGTCGCCGAACGGGGCGACCGCCCACAGGTGCACCGCGAGGTCGCTCGGTTGGTGCTGCCAGGTTCGGCCGTCGTCGCCGGAGATCAGGATCTGACCGCGATCGCCGACGATCACGATCCGATCGCCATAGAGCGTGATCGCTTCGAGGTCGACGTCCGCCTCGGTCTTGACGCGCGTCCACCACGCTCCGTCGGGTGAGCGCGCGATGAAGCCGGCGTCACCGGCGACGATCCACGTGCCGCGCTTGGTCCGCTGGAGCGCGTTGATCGGCTTCGCGGTGCCGGTCGCCGCGATCGTGACCTCACCCGCCTTCCAGCGCCGCAGCATGCCGTCGTAGCCGAGCAAGACCATCTCGTCGCGGATCGGCTTGACCGCGGTGAACCGCATGGCGGTCCCGAGCTCGAGGCGCTCGAGCTGGTCCGCGACGACGCGCGCGGCAAACCCGCCATCGCCGACGACCCACATCGCGCCATCCGAGGCGAGCGCGAGCGCGTGCAGGCATAGCTCGGTCGCGGTGTCGAACAAGCGCCAGGTCGTACCTCGATCGCGCGAGACCGCGAGCTGGCCGTACTCGCCGCACACCCACACGACCTCGCCCTGGACCACGACATCGCGGAGGCCGAGATCACGGGGGGCGCGCTGGCGTTCGAAGTGGCGCGCGTTGGAGCTCGCCAGCAACGTCGGTACGCGCTCGGAGGTCCCACCCGCGATATGGATCATCTGATCGGTGATCGCGAACGCGGCGATGAACCCGAGGTCGGTCGGCGGCTGCACCACCGTCAGCTCGAGCTCCACGCGTCTAGTCTGCCACCGCAGACCAAATTTACTAGCGATTGCAGACACCTTCAGCACCTCCGGCGTCCGCTTGACACGACATCCGTTATCACGGAAAACGGTCTCACGCGCGAACGAGTCGTCGTCTCGTTCGCGCCGGGTTACGGCGGATCGTTCGCGTCCCAGTAGTCGACCTCGGCCTGGATGATCGAGGACAGATCCTCGCCACGGCCGCCCTTGATCGCCCAAGTGTAGTCGGTGAAGAAGTTGTTGCGCACGCGGGTCGAGCCGAAGTGCGGCTCGTCGGCGAGGATGCCCTCCGGCAACAGATCGGTTCCGCCGTGCTGGTGGCAGCCGATGCAGTTGGTCGCGGTGTTGCCATCGCCGAGCTCGAGGTACGGGTTCGAGCACCAGCTCGGGCCCCCTTGCCCGCCACGCGCTGCCGAGACCGCGGCGAGGGCATCGCCGAGCGAGCCGGCGAAGCCACCGCGCGGATCGGGGTCGTTCTCGACGTACCCCGCGACCGCGCACATCTTGTAGTTCCTCCACGGGCCGGGTAGCGCCGCGATCGCCGCGGGCCGATCGGCGCCGAAGTCGCTGTCGGGATCCGGCGACCACCACAGCGTGATCCACAGCCAGTGGTCGAGCTCCTTCGACATGATGTGCATGGCCGGCATCCGGAACACGGCGCCGGTGTCGGGCAAGGTCGCGGTGTAGATCTGCGTCGGATCGGGGCTCGCGGCGCCATCGTCGGTCCACAGCGGCGCGGTCGTCGCCAGGCGCTGCGCCATCCGCGCGGCCGAGGTATCGAAGATCGGCAGGGCGTCGCCGAGGTCGCGGTGCCAGTCGGCCTTGACGATCACGGCGTCGCGCGGCTGCGGGCCATCGAGGCAGGTCGGCGATGCGACCTCGAGCGTCGTATACGCGACGTGGACCTCGACCGCGCTCGGCTTCGCGCCGAACACGCTCACGTAGATCGGCGCTCCGCCCGGCACCGTACAGGTCTCGGTGCTGGAATCGCCGTCGGAGCGGCAGTCAAACGTCGTCGCATCCGGCGCAGCTCCCGCGCGCACGTAGAGATCCGCATCACCGTCGCCCGAGAGCGTGACCGTGACGTCGCCGGCGCCGGCATCGTACGGCCCGAACGCCTGCCAGTCGCACTCGTCGAGGTTCGCGCGCTCCAGCGCGCTCACCGGCGTGCCCGGCTTGGTCGCATCGGGCGCGAACGGCGCGGGCGCCGGCGCCGTGCGGCACAGATCTTGTTGAACGTACGAATGGATCAGCTGCCGCATCGCGCCCGGCGAATAGCCGACTCGATTCGCACCGGCGATCCCGTTGGCCTTGGCCTGCGAGTCGATCGCCGCGATGTAGTCCGCGTAGCGCTGCGCCGGCCAGTCGGTCGCCAGCGCGTCGAGCGCGGTCGTGTTCCACACGAAGCCCGCATCGATCGTCGCGGCGTCGAACACCGCGCGCGCGTGGCGTTGCACCGGCGTGAAGTCGCGATACAGCTTCTTGAACACGCGATCGAAGTCGTCGCGCGTGAACCACGTGCCCCACGCGGGCAGCTCGAACGGCTGGGCGAGCGCGGGCTCGGCGAGCTGGACCGGCGCGAGCACCTTGCCGACGACCTGCCACGCGGCCGCGCGGCGCGCCGCGATCGAGCCTTGCAGCTCCACCTCGCGAGCCGCGAGCCCGAGGTCGGGCGGGTACTCGGCCGCGCCGCCGATCACCTTGCGATCCTGCACCGTCGCGTTCTGGTGCGCGGTGCTCAGGTGACAGGCCGCCGTCTTGTCGGCGTGATCGGCGCATCCGATCAACAACACCAGGACGGCCGCGCGGATCACCACCGGAGCTTACAGCGCCGCGTCGCTCGCGACGGCATATTCCTTGTTCGAGGCCTTGTCGCGCACGAGGAAGTAGATCCAGCCGTCGCTGCGCCAGTGCGGATACAGCGCGTACTGGCCCGCGTGCATGTTCGTGATCCGGCGGTGCTGGCCGGTCGTGAGGTCGATCAGCACGATGTTCGAGGTGCCCTTCGCGAGCAGGTCCTTGAACGTCGGGTCGTCCGCCGACGCGAACCCGAGCTCCGCATAGTCGGCCGGGCCGACGTAGTGGTGGACCACCATGTAGCGCTCGTCGAACGAGATCGCCGGCTTCGCACCCTGTACGCAGTAGCGGCCGATCTCCTGGGTCGTGATGGTGTACGACGTCGCGGTCGGCGTCGCGATCACCTTGCGCAGCACGTAGCCGAGCTGCTGGCTCTCGTTGCCGAACCGGCTGACCACCATCGTCGTCGATGGCGACAGCACGGTGTCGCCCTCGAACGACGAATTCAGCGTCACCGATGGCTTTCCGGTGTAGTGCGTGCCGTCGTAGACCATCGGCGTCAGCTTCATCGTCGCGGTCGAACCGAACGCGGCGCTGGGATCGCTGGTCTGGCCCGCGCTCGGATGATCGCTGGTGAACTGGCTGTTGACCACGAAGTAGTCGCCGCCGCCGAGGCCGGCACCGAGGTGCTGGTACAGGCTCACGCCCTCGACCGTGTTGCACGCGGGCTCGCTGAAGTCGATCCGATCCGGATCGCTCTGCAACAGCGCCAGCGAGCAGAACCCCGCGCCGATCGGCGTGCCCTGGAACACCCAGCCGCGGTTGTCGGGGAAGAAGCCCGGGTCGTACGCGGCCTTGACCGAGATGTCCTTGTCGGCCTGGAGGTCCGCGATCGCGGCACCGTCGCCCCCGGTGCGGCCGTTCGCGACGAACCGGCCGTCCGCCGAGCTCCGCATCCAGTAGTACGTGTTGTACGTGAGCTCGCGCAGCACGCGGAGCTTGCCGGCGTTCGCCCAGCCGGTGCCGTACGACTTGGTCGTCGCGTCGGCCAGGCTGGTCAAGCACTGCTTCGGATCGGTCGCGCTACCGCACCCGAACATCGCGAGCGAGCGGCCGCGGTTGACCGCGCCCCAGCCCTGGGTCGCCATCTGTGCCGTGTGGTTCTGGACGTCGGAGGTGATCGAGGCGACGCACGAGGTCGGCCCGGTATCGGGCGCGATGTAGCTGGTGAGATCCGGCAGGCCGCGCGCGAACCACTCCGCGACGATGTCGAAGTCAGCCTGGGCGAGCCGCACGTGGTTGCCCTTGGGCATCGACGCGCGGTTCTTGAACTTGCCGTACTCGAGCGCCCACGTATCGGCGGTGTTGCTGCCCTCGCCCGCGGGGTACGCGGCCTTGAACGTGTCCTGGAACCAGCCGAGGTGGGCGGCGGCGGCGTAGATGCCGAGCTTCGCGGGCACGAACGGCGAATCGGCGTGGCCCGGCTCGAGCCGCAGGCAGTCGACGATGTCGGCGGCCGGCTTGGTCCCGGTGCCGGGCGTCTGGTAGGTGACGTGGAGATCGATCGTCGCGTCGGCGTAGCCCTGGACGCCGACGTAGAACTTCGCGGGGCCCGAAGCATTGAACTGCGCGCCGGTACAGTCCTCGTTCGAGCTGCCGGTGTACGGGCGGCAGTCGTAGGTCGTCGTCGAGACCTCCTCGCCGCGCTTGACGTAGAGGTCGGCGTCGCCGGTGCCGGTCATGTGGACCTCGATCTTCGCGCCGGCCGCGACGTCGTAGGGCCCGAACGCGGTCCAGTCTCCCGCGTGGACGTCGGCGTGCTGGGTGTCGGTCTGGGTCATCCCGCCGGAGGTCGCGTTCAGGCACGTCGCGACCGCGGTGTCGGTCTTGTCCTGCCAGTCGCGCAGCGTGGTCTGGTTCGGCGCGTGACACTCCGCGCACTCCTGCGACGGCGCGTTCTTGTTCATGCCGAGCAGCGTCGTCGCCTGCTTCGCGAGCTCGTCGTCGGGGAGGTCGACCGGGTTGCGGAGCTGGCCGTTGCCGCTGGTGTCATCGCCGAGCGACTGCGGGATGTCCTTCCAGATGCACGCCGGATCGGTCGGGGTCTGGCCGCACTTGCGGATGAACTGCAGCGCCTTCGCGAACTCGGACGCCGCCCAGCTCGTGTCGGTGTCGAACGAGACATCGGTCGGCATCCAGTACTTGTGGAACGGCTGGTTCCACGCCTCGGTCGTGATCGAGCTCCACGACGTATCGGTCCCCTGCAGGCGATCGAGATACTGGTCGGCCCACACGCCGCTGCCGATGCGGTGGCAGCGCAGGCACGCGTTGGCCTCGGCCGACACCAGCTGCTTCTCCTGGCGCCAGTTCTGGCCGGCGAGGTTGACGATCGAGTACGGGGCGTCGTTCGCGCCGATCGCGAAGTCCGGATCGATGCCCATCTTCGGGATGATCGGGTTGCCCTGCGCGTCCTTCGCGCCGTCGATCCACGGCGAGTGGATGAACGGATCGTTGTCGTGGCAGTGGTTGCACTCGATGCCCGAACCGAGACCGCCATGCACGCCACTCCACAGGTTCTGCGACTTGTCCTTGTCGGCGGGGTGCGGGACGTGGCCGCCATCGGTCTTCGAGTACAGCGCGTTCTGGAAGAAGCAGGTCTTGCCGGTGAACGGGTTGTGCCCGATCATCGCGATGTCGTTGTACTGATCGCTCGCGAGGCCGCCGATGCTCTTGCGGCACAGCAGCACCCAGTGCGTGCCCTGATCGTTGGTCTTCTCGGCGACCCGCGGGCCGGCCTCGCACAGCGAGTAGATGTACTCGGGGTTATCGCACTTCGCGAGCGTGCCCATCTGCGGCTTGGTGACGTTGCCGTTGCCATCGGTCGCCGTCATCGGGATCTCGGTCGAGTCGAGGCAGTTGTAGGTCTCGTACGAGCCGTCGCCGAGCTTCTTGAAGAACGGGATCTCGCCCATCTCCTCGACGCAGCGCTCGCCGTAGGCCTCGGGCGAGTTGATCGCGACCTCGCCGCTCGGACCGTCGGCCTTGCCGTCGAGCCCCGCCGCCTTGCCATCGTCCCACGCCGCGAACAGATCGCGCTCCTTGGCGATCACGAGGTCGTCGCCGTCGTAGACGCACAGGTCGATGATCGAGTCGGTGCCCTGCTGAGCCTGCGCGATCATCGCGGGCGTCGGGTTCGTCGCCCACTCCGGGCCGTAGAACGGCTTGGTCAGCGCGGGATCGACGAACGGACCATCGATCTTGCCCGCTCCGCCGGTGATCGGTTGCGCGGTCGACTTGAGCGCGGCGCAGTCGATCGCGCCGAACGTGCCCCGTCGGGCGGCGGCAAACACCTGCTTGCCGTCGAGATCTTGATTGGTCTCGATGACGATGCGGCCGTTGGAGTGGTTGAACAGGGGCTTGACCTCGAGGTCACCGCTGCACGCGCCAAGCACCACCCAGAGTCCTGCGATGGCTACTCGAGTTGCCGATATCGTCCGCATGTGGGGCGATATGGCAACAAGCTGGCCAGATCTGCCTCACGCGAATTCGCGGACCTGCGGAGGTATCCCGTGCGAGGCGGCTGCTACGCCTGTCGCCACACGCGCTCGTGAGCTCCGCAGATCGGCGGATCAATGCGCAAGTTGATCACCAGCCGCCGCAGCTCGGAAACGCCTGCACCATCGCGTCCGCGGCGGCCTTGCACGCGGGCGCGAGTGACTTCAGGCCCGCGGCGTCGAGCCCGGACCAGCTCGCGGCGGTTTGATCGAACGCCTGCTTCATCGCGTCGCGCGACGACACGGGGAGCGCAGCGCAGGTCGCGATCCGGTCGATCGCGGCCTCGTACATGCCGCACTCGGCGGGCAGGTTCGGCGCGGTCGCGGCGATCAGCGCGGGATAGCCCCAGCGCAACGCGTTCGCGTAGCAGCGCTGCGCGTCGGACACCACGATGCAGGCGCGCGTCGTCTCGTCCCAGTGATCCGCGACGCAGGCTTTTTGCATGGCGGTGCGCGACGCCGCGATCTGGCGCTGCTTGTCGGCGGGCTTGCGGTCCTCGAGGCGGTCCTTCCAGCGCGCGGCGGCATAGTGCGCGGCGACCGCCTTGGCGCAGGTGATCGAACGCGGCTGCTGCTTGGCCGCCGCGATCTTCGTGGCGGTGGTATCGAGCTCGCTGAGTTGCTGGACCAGCTGCGGAGCGGAGGCCTCGGCGTTCAAGCACACCTCGGTGGACAGCGGATCGGTGGCCGCCACCACGCACTCCTTGGTCTGCTCGGTCCAGCCGTTCGCGTTGCATGCGGCCGCGACGAGCTGCTTGCGTAGCGGCGTCTGCCAGTCGCGCTCGGCGACGTGATCGTCAAACGGCGGCGCATAGTGCGAGACGTCGTCGATCAGCTGGGCGCAGTCGGTAAACTTCTCGGGCGGGGGCTGGTCATCGCCGTCCGCCTCGGCGTCCTCGCTCCCGCCGAACTGCGCCTCCCAGGTGCCGAGCTTCGCGTCGTAGCTCTGGTGCTGCTGCTCGGTCAGCTTCGCGAGGCAACCGCTCGGCTTGCGCTCGATGCCGATGCACGCGAGCACCTCGGGGGCCCACCGATCGACCTCGCACGAGCGCAGGATCGCGCTCTCGCGGGCGGGGCCCGCCTTGTCGTCCTCGCTCGCGATCAGCCCGCGCAAGATCACGCTGGCGTCGTGACACGTCACCGGCGCGAGGGCGGGCTTGGCGGCGACCGCCGCCGGAGCCGGCGAACCGCCACACGCGACCAGCACCGCCAGCAACCCGACACGCATTTGGCGATCGTGCCACGTGCCTGGCGAGACGTCGACGGCGACGATGGTCGGAGTCGGCCATGATCGGATCACGTCGGCTCACGTCGGCTCACCGTCGGCTCAGGTCGGCTCAGCTCGGCCTCAGGTCGGCTCACGTCGGCCTCGACTCGACTTCAGCTGACCTTTTCGCGCTCTTGAAGCGTGGCGATCAAGATCGGGATCACGATCCGATCCTTCGGCCGGCCCGCCTTCGTCTTCACGTCGATGAGCGTCGGCAGGTCGAGGACGTGAAGGCTTCGCCCCTCATCGACCACGGAATCGGTGTGGGCGATGAGCTCGTCGTACCCGCGGCCGGCGTCGAGCTCGCACAGCGGGTCGATCGGGCCGAGCGACGTCGAAAGGTTGATCTGCCCGGTCCCGGCCAACATCGCTGCGGTCGGGCGCAAATGTTGGTTCGCGAAATCGTAACGCATCGTCGCGTCGAGGCTATGCAACACCGCGAGCAGCCGCGTGATGTTCTCGGGTGTTCGCCGGTGAACGATGTCGAGATCGGTGGTGGTGATCGGCGCGCCTTGGATCACGCACGCCGCTCCACCCACGATGATGAACTCGACCCCTGCATCACAAAGGGTGGTCAGGAGTCCGGTTAGATCAGCGGCTTTCGGATGCGGCATCACGGATCCTGATCAGGGTCTGGGCCATCCGAGACGCCGACCTCAGCCGGTTCCACGGCGATTGTTGCAGCGACAACGCGATCAACGTCCGATCGACATCGTCGATCGCCTCCCGCAGCTCGACATCGAGCGCCGCGATGAGCGCGGCGACAAGCGCCTCCATGTCTAACCCTATCACGATGGACTGACGCGGGCCGGGCTTCCGCAGCGACGACCGGGCTCCGTGCTCAGGCGAACGCGTCGACGGGGATGTCGATCGCGCTGCGATCTTCGCGCACGATCAGCTGCGCCTTCGCGGCGACGCCCGGCAGCACGTTGAGCGCGAAGTACTGCGCCGCGAACTTCTTGCCGGTATAGAACGCCTTGTCCGGATGATCGCCGGCGAGCTTGGCGCTCGCCTCCTCCGCGATCACGGCCTGCTCGAGCAGCAGCCAGCCGATCGTGGTCTCCGACATCATCTCGAGGAACCGGTTCGCGACCGAGGGCACCAGCTCCATCTTGCCGCCGCCGAACCACTGCATGAACTTGCCGCCGGTGGTGGTCATCGCCTCCATCGCCTGGCCGAGGATCGCGATCGAGTCCTTGAGCGCGGCGTGGTCCTTGTGCTTGGCGACGAACGTGCCGACGTCCTTCGCGAACGCCTGGACGTTCGCGCCGCCGCGCTGCATCAGCTTGCGACCGACCAGATCCATTGCCTGGATGTGGTTCGTGCCCTCGTAGATCGAGAAGATCTTCGAGTCGCGGCAGTACTGTTCGACCGGCCAGTCGCGCAGGTAGCCGGCGCCGCCGTAGACCTGAATCGCAGTCGCGCAGATCGAGAACGCCTGGTCGCTGCCGTAGGACTTGAGCAGCGGCACGAGCAGATCGACCTGGCCCTGGTGATATTCGATCTGCGCCTTGGCATCGCCCTCGGCGCCGCCGGCGGTCTCGAGCGCCTTCTGGCGATCGATGTGCATCGTCAGCTTGACCGCGAGCGCGCGGATGCCCTCGACTCGCGACTTCATGTCGAGCAGCATCCGCTTGACGTCGGGGTGCTCGACGATCGGCACGCGCGGCGCGGTCGCGTCCTTCCAGTGCTTGATCGAGCTGCCCTGCTTGCGGTCCTTCGCGTAGTCGAGCGCGTTGAGGTACGCCGACGACGCGATCGACAGGCCCTGCAGGCCGACGCCGATGCGCGCGTAGTTCATCAGGTGGAACATCTGCGACATGCCCTTTTGCTCGACGCTGCCGACGAGCTCGCCGATGCACGTGCCGTTATCACCGAACGCGAGCTGCGCCGTCGACGAGGCCTTGATGCCCATCTTGTGCTCGATCCCGGTCGTCGCGACATCGTTCGAGCTGCCGTCGGCGTTGAGCTTGGGCACGATGAACAGCGACAGGCCCTTGGTGCCGGGAGGTGCCTCGGGCGTCCGCGCGAGCACCATGTGGACGATGTTCGCGCTCATGTCCTGGTCGCCACCGCTGATGAAGATCTTCGTCCCCTTGATCGCGTAGGTGCCATCGGGGCGCTTGATCGCCTGGGTCGCCACGGAGCCGACGTCGCTGCCGGCCTGCGGCTCGGTCAGGCACATCGTGCCGGCCCACGTGCCGTCGAACATCTTCGCCACGTACGTGGCCTGCTGTGCGGGCGTCCCGAACGCGAGGATCACGTCGGCCGCGCCCTGCGTGAGCGCCGGGTACATGTTGAAGCTCGTGCACGAGCCGCACATGAACTCCTCGACCATCATCGCGAGCGTGAACGGCCCGGCTTGACCGCCGTGCTTCTCCTCGATCGCGAGCGTGCGCCAGCCGGCCTCGAACAGCGCCTTCCATGCCTCCTTGAAGCCGGGCGGCACGCGGACCTGACCGTCCTCGAGCTTGCAGCCGATCTCGTCGCCGATCGCGTTGATCGGGCCGAGGTACTTCTGCACCCAGCCGTAGGCTTCTTCGAGGACCGCGAGCACCTCGTCCTTGCCCCAGTTCGCGTAGGGGGCCTTGCCGAGCAGGTCCTCGAGGTGGAACTGCTCGAACAGCAGGAACGAGAGATCGCGAAGGTTCGACTTGTAATAATTCTGCTGCGCCATGGTCGTCCTCCGGTACTGAATGAACCGTCATTCATTTTATGACCTGGATAACACGCCGCGTCAAGGGGTTGGGTTGGGCGGTGTACGGCGCGTGGATCTTCGGTACGCTGCGCCCATGCGATACGTCGTGCTCGGGTTGGTGGTGTGGGGCAGCGTCGCGCATGCCGATCCCTACGACTGGAAGAAGCCCAACGACAGCGGCGTGTTCCTCGATATCGGCGGTGGCTGGATGCGCGCCGACCCCGACGGCATGACGTACCAGGCGCGTTACCTTCGGTTCGCGCCGCAGGTCGTCGTCCACCGCTGGTTCTACGTCGGTGCCGCGTTCCAGATCGGGACGATCTACCACTCGAGCGGCACGCTCAACGGCATGCTCCCCACCCAGTGCAGCGGGCAACCCGGCGGGGCTTGCACCGGGGCGGGCAGCACGCTGCTCGACGAGACCTCCGGCACGATCGTGGAGCCGCAGCTCGTCACCGGCGTGCGAGGTGTGGCGGGCAACGTCTCGGGAGGGTTCGAGATCGCGCCCACCGTGCGGTGGACGACCGCGTCCGCCTCGTGGTTGAACCAGACGTTCACGACGTCCGTGACCACGATCGAGCTGCATGCTCGGCTCGACGTCTGGGCGACCCCACACTTCACCGCCGGCATCATGGTCGGCTCGGACTACAACACGCTGCGCGACCTCGAGGGGGGCCTCCAGATCGCGTTTCACTTCGAGCCGTACGACGCGATGAAGGCTTCCGGCCCGTGACGTAGCCACTTGCGCGCGCCCGGACGCGCGCTTATGTCTTCGGCGATGACCGCCGAACGTCACGAGTTCCAGGCCGAGGTGAAGCAGCTGTTGGACCTGATGGTCCACTCGCTGTACTCGGACAAAGATGTGTTCTTGCGCGAGCTGATCTCGAACGCGTCCGACGCGCTCGACAAGCGGCGGTTCGAGCAGGTCGCCGGTGGCGCCGAGGCCGGCGCGCTCCACATCGAGCTGTCGTCCGACGCGATCGCGCACACGCTGACGATCGCCGACAGCGGCATCGGCATGTCGCGCGACGAGGTCGTCGCCAACATCGGCACGATCGCGAAGTCGGGCACGCGCGAGTTCCTCGCGGCCGCGAAGGCGGGCGAGCGCGTCGTGCCCGAGCTGATCGGGCAGTTCGGCGTCGGGTTCTACTCCGCGTTCATGGTCGCCGACCGGATCGAGCTCGTGACCCGCAAGGCCGGCGAACCAGGCGCGACCAAGTGGGTGTCGACCGGCGACGGTGCGTACACGATCGAAGACGCCGAGCGCGCGGAGGCCGGCACGACGATCACGTTGCACTTGAAGCCCTCGACCGAGGACCAGCGCGACTACACCAACGAGCGCGTCGTCGACGAGATCGTCAAGCGCTACTCCGACTTCGTCGCGTATCCGATCAAGCGCGGCGACCAGACGCTCAACTCGATGAAGGCGATCTGGGATCGCCCGAAGGGCGAGGTCACCGACGACGAGTACAAGGAGTTCTACAAGCACATCTCCCACGACTGGACCGATCCGCTGCGCACGATCCCGGTCAAGATGGAGGGCACGCTCGAGGCGTACGCGCTGCTCTACCTGCCGGCGAAGCCGCCGTTCGATCTGTTCAGCCCCGAGATGAAGCGCGGCGTCCAGCTCTACGTCAAGCGCGTGTTCGTGATGGACGAGTGCAAGGAGCTGATGCCCTCGTACCTGCGGTTCGTCAAGGGCGTGGTCGATGCTCACGATCTGTCGCTCAACGTCTCGCGCGAGCTGCTCCAGAAGGATCGCCAGATCGCGATCATCAAGAAGCAGCTCGTCAAGAAGGTGCTCACCACGCTCGACGACATGAAGCAGCACGCGCGCGACGAGTACCTCGGGTTCTGGGCCGGGTTCGGGCCCGCGATCAAGGAGGGCCTGGTGACCTCCGAGGGCGATCAGGACAAGCTGCTCGATCTCGTCGTCGCCGCGACGACACACGGCGACGCACCGACGACGCTCGGCGAGTATGTCGGGCGCATGAAGGACGGCCAGGACACGATCTACGTGCTGACCGGCGGCTCCAAGGACACCGTCGCGCACTCGCCGCTGCTCGAGGGCTTCACCGCGAAGGGCTACGAGGTGCTGCTGTTCTCGGATCCGATCGACGAGATCTGGCTCGAGCGCGAGCCGAAGTTCCACGACAAGCCGCTCAAGTCGATCGGCCGCGGCGATGTCCAGCCCGGCTCCGAGGACGAGCGCAAGGCCGCCGCCGCCGCGATCGAAGATCAACGCAAGGAGCTCGGCGAGCTGCTCGCGTGCCTGCGCGCCGCGATCGAGCACGAGGTCAAGGAGGTCAGGCTCTCGAGCCGGCTGACCTCGTCCCCCGCGTGCCTGGTCGCCGACGAGCACGACCTGACGCCGCGGATGCAGAAGCTGCTCGAGCAGCTCGGCCAGGCGCCGCCGCCGGTGCGGCCGGTGCTCGAGCTCAACCCGAACCATCCGCTGATGCCCAAGCTCAAGGCCGCGTTCGCCGCCGATTCCACCGATCCGCGGCTCGCCGCGTACGCGCGCCTGTTGCTCGGCCAGGCCTACCTCGCCGACACCGGCCAGGTCCCCGATGCGGCCGCGTTCGGCAAGGCACTCGACGAAGTGATGTTGCGCGCGCTCTAGCCCCAGCGCGCGAGGTAGTGCTTCAGGTCGAGCTTCCGCTTCGTCGCCTCCGACGACATGTAGCGGATCGTGCCGAAGATCGGGCGCACGGGGCCCCACGGTCGATCGAACAGGCCGAGCGTCCACAGGATGCCGCTGACCGAGTTGGGATCGCGGCCGTCGACGGCGTACTTGTCGTTGAGCGCGAACATCGTGGCGAGCGCTTCCTGCGGGGTGCGCGACCACTCGAGGATCTTCTTGCCCCACAGCATGCGCAGGTAGTTGTGGATCCTCCCTTCGGCGACGAGCTGGCGCTGGGCGGCGTTCCAGACCGGATCGTGCGTCGCCGCGGCCTCGAGCTCGGCGCGCGTGTAGAGCTCGGGGCGCAGATCCGCCGCGTGATCGGTCAACGTCCGCTTCGCCCACGCCGGCAGCGCGTCCCATGTCGCGTGATCGGGATCGTGGTGGCAGAACCCGTAGCCGAGCTCGCGCCAGGTCACGAGCTCGTCGAGGAACGCTTCGCTGGCGGCGGGGAGCTGCCACCAGCCCTCGCGCTTGCCGGTCACCTTGGAGCTCGCGAGCCGCGCCGGGGTCCAGCCGGCAGCGCGCCACACCGCGTCGGCGATCGCGTGCGCCGAGATGTGGCCGAAGTGCAGGTACGGCGAGAGCTGGCTCGACGGATCGCGATCGAGATCCTTGCGATCCTCGACGTAGCGCACGAGCTTGGTCGCGAGGAAGTCGTCGAGCAACGCGCGCGCCGCGGCGGCACCGCCGCGATACGGCACCGGCGCGATCGCGTGATCGATCGGGATCTCCGCCAGCGCGGTCGCGGAGCGCCAGCGCAGCTCCGGTAGCGCGGCCCCCCGCACCGCGGCCGGCAAGCGCGCGAGCGGATCGGCGGACGGTCGCTGCGCGAGGTGCAGCGGAAGCTGGCGCTGGAGCTCGCGGCGAAACGCCATCGCGGTCGGGAACGTCCGCGCCACGGCGCGCAGCGGCAGCAGGCCGTTGCCATCGACCTGCTCGAGGCGCACGGCGATCTTGGTCGCCGCCGCCGCGACCATCCGCCGCAAGAACGACCCGGGTTGCGCGTCGGTCACGACGCAGCACGCGCGCCTCGCGAGCGCCTCGAGCAGGCCACCGCCCTCGCCCGGCGCGGGCTCGACATAGGACAGGTACGTCACGCCGCGCGCCGCGCAGCGCTTCGCGTTGTCGGCCATGCCGTCCATCACGAACGCGTGGAACCGGTCGCACGCCCATGGATAGCCCGCGCGCAGCGGCTCGAACACGACGAGCGGGCGACCGAGCTGCTTCGCGAGCGCGACGGCGTGATCGAGCGCGAAGCTCCACGTCGTGCGGCGCGCCGAGATCATCCAGTACAGGACGTACGCGCCGCGGGCGGCGACCGGTGCGGTGTTCGCGGCGGTGACGCGCAGCGCACGAGTCGCGTCGTCCATGCCCCCACCGTAGGACGCGTCGCGCCCACGCGCATCCGCGCCGCGCTTGTAACTTTCGGGCGTCGCGAGCATCGTTGCGCGCATGTTGCAGGACAAGGTCATCGTGATCACCGGCGCGAGCCGCGGCATCGGCGAGGCGATCGCGCGCGCGGCCGTCGCCGCAGGTGCGAAGGTCGTGCTCGCCTCGCGCAAGCAAGCCGACCTCGACAAGGTCGCCGCCGAGCTCGGGAGCGCCGCGCTCGCGATCGCGTGTCACACCGGCAAGCCGGCCGAGGTCGACGCGATGATGGCCCGGGCGGTCGAGGTGTTCGGCCGCGTCGACGGGGTCGTCAACAACGCGGCGACGAACCCGTACTTCGGTCCGTTGATCGACACGCCGGACGCGGCGATCGACAAGACGCTCGAGGTCAACCTGCGCGGCTACCTCTACGTCGCGCGCGCGTTCGTCAAGCACGCGCGCGCCCGCGCCGCCGCCGGCAACCATGGTGGCTCGATCGTCAACATCGCGAGCGTCGCCGGCATCCGCGCCGCGCCAATGCAGGGCATCTACGGCGCGACCAAGGCCGCCGTGATCAGCATGACCCAGACCCTCGCGTTCGAGCTCGGCAGCTCGAACATCCGGGTCAACGCGATCGCGCCCGGCCTGGTCGAGACCAAGTTCGCCTCGGCGCTGATCCACAACCCGATGATCCACGATCAGGTCGTCCACCGCACGCCCCTGGGTCGCCACGCCCAGCCGGCCGAGCTCGCCGGCGCGGCGGTCTATTTGCTCTCGGATGCCGCGTCGTTCACGACCGGTACGGTGCTCGTCGTCGACGGCGGCATGACCAGCGCGTAGCGCGATCGATCACGAACGCTTCGCGAGGCCGGCGGCGATCGTGCGCGCGATCGATGGATCGGCCTCCATCGCCGCGGCCCACGCACGCGCGACCTCGAGATAGCCGGCCTCGTCTAGATCGAACTGCGCGATCGCCTCCTTGGGCGCGAGCGCCGCGAGGTCGCGGAGCAGCGCGACGTAGTCACTCGTGCGCGAGACCTTGCCGCCCGGGATCACGGTGCGATCGACGAAGGCCGGCGGCGGGGCCACATCCTCGCCGAGCACCACGCCGCCGCGCATGCGGAACTCCTGGTAGAACGCCTCGCGCGTCATCCGATCGCCGAGGCGCGGCAGCGGATCGCGCGGGAAGTACGCCTCCTCGCGGATCTGCAGCGCGAGGCAGCGTGCGAGCAGCGCCTCCTTGTCCATCGTGCCGGTGGTGTCCGCGAGCACCGCGATCGCGGCCGCGCGCGCCCGCGGCGTCACCGCGATCTGGTTCTCCGATGCGAACCGGAAGCGCGAGGCGTGCAGCGCCGCCCGCCGCACGCGCCAGCTCGGATCGCCGAGCCGCGCCGCGGCGGTCGCGACGTCCCCGGCCTCGAGCGCCGCGTAGATCGGATCGCGGACCTTCGCCTGGGTCGGCTGCGTCGGCGGCGGAGCGGCCAGGCGCGCGCGCGCGCGTGCGAGCGTCGCGGCGAAGCCCTGCGCGTTGTCGGGCAACGGATTTTGTGCGATCGCGCGCTCGGCGAGCTCGATCGCCTCGTCGAACTTGTCCTGGCCGATCAGCGCGCACGCCAGGTGATTCCACGCGTTGGTCTGCCACATCACGTCGTCACCAGCGGCGCGCAAGAGGTGATTCGCGATCGCCTCGCACGTCACGGACTCGCCGACCTCGTCGAGCACGCCGGCATAGGCGTTGAGCTGGCTCGCATCGAACGCCTCGGGGTCGAGCTGATAGGCCAGGCGATACGCCTTGACCGTGCGCGGGTTGTCCATCGCGGCGTACGCGATGCCGCCGTAGGTCAGCCACTGATCGGCGCGGTTGTACCAGCGGCTCGCGTAGTCGAGCACCGCCATCGCCTCGGCGAGCTTGCCGGCCTGATACAGCACGCCCGAGAGGATCTGCGTGGCCTGGTCGCGCGTCCCGCGCACCAGGTGCGCCATCGCGTCGAGCCCCTTGTTCTGCTGTGCCAGGGCGAGGCCGAGGTTGCGATGGGCCTCGGCGTTGGTGGGATCGAACGCGACCGCCCAGCGGCCGAGCCGTTCGGCGCGCGCCGGATCACCATGCTGTAGCGCCTCGAAGCAGCCCGCCGCGACCTCGGCGAAGTCGAACGGCACGTCGAGGCTCGCCGCCCGCCACGGCTCGCGGAGCGATTCGAGCTGGGCGTCGCGCCAGCTCGAGCTGCGCGCCGCGCGCAGGCCCGCCGACAACACCGCGAGCGCGGCCGGGGCGCGGCCGGCATCGAACAGCACGCGCGCGAGGAGAACACACGGCACCGCGGTGACACCGTCGCCGAGATAGCAGGCGGTGTGGAGCGCGTCGATCGCGTCCTCGATCTCGAGCTCGCGCGCGGCGACCTGGGTGACGATCGCGTCGGCCCACTCGTCGAGCCCGGCGCTGCCGGTGTGACTCGCGAGCCGCGCGGCCTGGACCGCGACCTTCGCCGCCCAGCCCTGACCGCGCTCGCGGTGGAGCCGTGCGACCGACCACGACAGCACGGCGGTCTCTTCCGGTCCGAGGATCCGCGCCGCGACGGTCGGATAGTCGCGCACGAACCCGGCGACATCGCCGGCGCTGCGCTCGTCGATCCGCAGCGCACGCTCGACGGTCGCGAGCCAGGTCGCGCCGAGCCAGCGATCGACGCGCCGGAGCAACGGCTCGAGGGCACCGAACACCGCGCGCGCCTCGCGATCCGGGAGCGCGTCGCGATGCCGGTGCACGAGCGCGAGCGCCTCGGCCGCGACGGTGCGCAACGCGCCGGTCAAGGTCGTCGGTGCATACGTGGTCGCCGCGAGGTAGCGCGCGAGGGCCTGGGCGGCGGTATACGCCGCGGCCTGCACGAGCGCGGCGCGATCCTCCTCGGACGCGGCGCTGAACACCACGTCGAGCCAGCGCCCGACCAGCACGTCGCCACGACCGAGCTCGTCGGCGATATCGAACCCGGACGGGCCAGCCTTGCGCAGCTTGCCGAGCTCGCCGAACATCGCGTCGATCGGCCTGCGGCCGGGCGTGTCGAGAGCGAATCCGTTGAGCCACGCCGGGTCGAAGTCGATCGGCGTGGTCTTGCCGAGCGCGCGGGCGACGAGCCCGCTCCTCGCCGCGGCGGGGACGAAGTCGGCCACGATCCGCGCCATCCGCCGCGCCAGGGTCGGCGCGCCGATCGCGATGCGCTCGCCGAGCGCCGCCTCGATCACGTCGATCGGCGTCCCCGCCATCGCGAGGCCGGCCCGCGCGATCGCGGTGTGCGCGTCGCGATCCGGAGACGTCACCTGGACCCGCCACAGCTCCTCGATCCCGCGGCGATGCTCGCCCGCCGCGGTCAGCGCGCGCGCCGCCGCGAGCCGTGCGACCGCGCCTTGCTGGCCACCGCCGAGCCCGAACTGCGCCCACGCGAACGGCGCCTCGTCCTCGCGACCGAGCGCGACGAGCGAATCGAGGAAGATCGCGAGGTCGACCGAATCCCCGGGCCCGAAATGGAGCGGCCGGGATTCATTCGCGGCCGCGGGCCCGATCCGTCCGAACCCCTCGACCGCGCGTGCTTCATCGCCGCGAAAGTAGCCCTCACGCGCGTAGCACCACGCGACGAACCGCGGATCCTTGCGCCACGCCGCGAGGATCCGCGTGTGATGCGGCCACGAGGCCTCGCGCCCCTCGAGCCGGTTCGCGCGCAACGCGATCGCCTCGTCGAGCCGGCCGGTCTCGAGCAGCGCGTTCGACGCGCGAAGATCGATATGGATCTGATCCGGGTACCACGGCAACACCGGATCCATCGGGCAGCCGTGGAGGCTCGACGAGCGCAGCGCCTGGTCGAGCCACGCACCCTCGCGATCGGTCTTTTCCTGCAGATCGAGGAGCGCGAGGTGCGCGCGGGGCTCCTCACCGTGCAGCGCGACGCCGCGCTCGACGAGCCGCAGCCCTTCATCGACGCGATGCCCCTGGGCCATCCGGTCGGCGGCGGCCTCGAGCGCTTCGAGCGCGGCCGGGCGGCACAGCGCCGCCATGCTCGCCGCCGCGACGGTCTCGAGCGCGCTCGGCGCGCTCGGCTTCCCGTCCGGATCGTCGCCACCGTCCGGCGCGAGCTGCTCGTACGGCCTGGCCCACCCGGGCGCACTCGCGATCACCCGGCGCAGCATCGCGTGATCGCGGCCGAGCGGCGCGGCCGCCTCGAACTGCGCGAACAACGCATGCGGATGATCGGGGTCGATCGCGCGCAGGTCTTCGCCGAGGTCTTCGCGCAGCGCGAGCTCGAGCAGGCGCAGCGCCGGGCCGCGGAACGCGGTGGGCAAACGGTTGACGAGCGGCCGCGCGAGCGAAGGCCGCCGCTCCTCGTGGGCAGGGGCGGTGCGCGCTAGCTCGAGCTCGGCGGTCGAGTCGATCGTCGGATCGGCCCGCGCCGGCCGCGCCGGTCGCGCTGGCGGTGCCGGCCGTGCCGGCGGAGGTGCATCGACCTCGGCGAGCACTCGATCGAGGTCGATGCCGAGCGTGTCGCTGGCGTCATCGTCATCGTCATCACCGTCGTCGTCGCCGTCGCCCTCGCCGTCGTCATCGACATCGGCATCGTCGTCGTCGGGCTCGTCGGCGACGATCGCGAGGCTCCACAGCGGTTGGTGCGCGACCGGCAGCGACCACGCGCGCGCTCGCTCGACGAGCGTCGGGCCGATCACGCGTACGACCGCGAGGATCTCGTCGGCCGTGACCGGTTCGAACTTCCTGGCCGGCGCACCGAGGCCGCGCGCGCCCCACCACGCCGCGAGCACCTGCTGGATCTGTTCGCCGGTGCTGCGGCCGAGCGCGTCGAAGGTCTCCTGCGTGCCATCACGGCCGAGCACGTGGAGCCGGACGACGGCGGCCTTCGCGCCGAGCCCGAGCTCGAGCCAGATCACCTCGTCGCGCCGCGTCGGCGCGTAGAACGCGTCGGTCGGCTTGCCGCCGCGACCCGCGTGCTGCGGCGCGAAGTGGCCGTCCTGCGGTAACAGCGGCGTCGCGTCGGCGTCGAGCACCGCGAGCCGGGGGTGGCGCTCGCAGCTCTCGATGCACGCGGTCCATAGCAGCACCGCGGCCTCGCGCTCGTACGCCGCGTCCGGGCCGTCGATCTTGACCTCGGGCACGAGCACCGCGATGCGATGCGGCTTCGGGATCGCGGCCACTAGATCCCCTCCAGCTCGCCGGCGCGCAACCGGCGAGCGCCCTGGCGTTCGAGCTGCGCGATCGTCTGGACCGCGCACCAGTCCCCGTGCACGTAGTAGTCGGTGCCCGGGAACGGCCCGTTGACGAGCCGCGCGCCGGCCTGCTCGACCGCCGCGGCGATCTTGCCCTTGTCGAGATACTTGAACTCGCCGGCGAGGTAGACCGTCGCTCCCCGCAAGCCGCGGCCGAGCCGGCGCACGACCGCACCGGTCGCCTCGATCGAAGGCGTATCCGGCTCGGCATCGAACGGCGCTGGCTTCGCGCTCGCGATCACGCCGGAGAGCCCGCTCGCGAGCCCCGCGAGCGCCGGGCTCGCGTCGTGGGCAATCAACCAGCGTTCGTGGGGTCCCGGAAACGCGGGGAGGGCCTGGTCGTCGACGATC
>JBDTEH010000343.1:0-22982 GCA_039922635.1 Kofleriaceae bacterium
GGCCACGAGAACTACAAGGACGCGATCGCGAAGCTCGACGCGTTGCAGGAGGACGGGTTCCGGACCGCCCGCGTCGACTTCGATCGCGGCCAGGCGTTCGGCGGTTCGCGGATGATGATGACCGCGCTGTCGCTCACGCGCTGGGCCGAGGAGCGCGGCAAGAAGGACGCGGATCGCAAGCCGGGCTATCAGGACCGTGACCTGGCGCGGGCGACCGCGGGCCAGAAGCAGTTCGCGAAGCAGTTCGACGCGGTGCTCGATCGCGGCACCTTCCGGTTGGCGCTCACCCGGGCACTCCAGCTCGGCGAAGCGGACCGGCCGTGGCTCGCGACGCTGCTCGGCGTCAAGAAGGGCACCAAGATCGACGAGGCGTTGATCGATAAGACGCTCGACGCCTGGTACAAGGCGCCGCCGCTCGAGGACGTCAAGCTCCGGCTCGCGCTGCTCGACAAGGGGACGCCGGCGCAGCTCCGCGCGTCGAAGGACCCGTTTATCCAGGCCGCGCAGCGGATCTGGCCGGTCTACAAGGCCGAGGACAAGCGGCAGGACGCACGCAAGGGCGACGCCCTGATCTACGAGCCGTATTACAACGAGGCGATGAAGCAGCTGCTCGGGGGCGCGCTCGCGCCCGACGCGAACGGCACGCTGCGGATCACGTACGGCACCGTGAAGTCGCTCAAGCCCGACTCCAACCAGCTCGCCGACGGTCCGTTCACGGTCGCGTCGCAGATCCTCGCGAAGGATACCGGCAAGGAGCCGTTCAACGCGCCGGCGAAGCTGCTCGAGGCGATCAAGGCCAAGCACTTCGGCCCGTACGCGGACCCGTTGCTCGGTGGAGACCTGCCGGTCGACTTCGAGTCGGACCTCGACATCACCGGCGGCAACTCGGGCTCGCCGACGTTGAACGACAAGGGCGAGCTGGTCGGGCTCGCGTTCGACGGCAACAAGGAGGGGCTCGCCTCCGATGTCGTGTTCAACGGCGCGACGACGCGGACGATCCAGGTCGACGCGCGTTACATGATCTGGACGATGGACCTGCTCGACGGCGCCGACCACCTCATCACCGAGATGGGCCTCACGCCGAAGCTGCCGTAGTCAGGCGAGCGCGGGCGAGCCCGACGTAGCGCGCGTCGGCATCGCCCGCGAGCCAGCGCCGCGCGAGCCGGGTCGCGACCACCGCCGTCGTCCCCGAACCGACGAAGGGATCGACGACCAGCTCGCCGGCCTTGCTCGAGGCGAGGATCAGGCGCTCGATCAGCGCCTCCGGCTTCTGCGTGGTGTGCGGGGTCTTCTCGGCCATGCCGTTGCAGATCACCGGCACCTCGATCACGTCGCGCGGCTTGGCGCCGAGCGGGTGCGGCTGCCACTGGTCGCGCCGGGCGCCGGCACCGCCGTACTGCGAGGACACCGCCTGGATCCGGGTCGGATACTTCGTCGTGTGACCGTTGTACGGCACGCGCACCGCGTCGACGTCGAGCGCGTGGTCCTCGCCGCGGAGGTGCAGGATCGACTCGTGCGACCGGCCCCAATCGCGGCCGAGGTTCGCCTTGTTCTTGTAGGCCCAGATCAGCCACCGGCAGCTCGCGAACCGCTTCGCGCTGCGGACCTTGACCTCGGCGAGGATCTCCGAGAACCCGCACACGTATGCGGAGCCGTGCGGTGCGAGCACGCGTGCGACCTCGGCGAGCCAGGTATCGCACCACTCGACATAGGCCTCGAGCGATTCGAACTCGTCCCACGCTTCCTTGTCGATCGCGTACGGCGGATCCGTGACGACGAGATCGACCGAGCGATCCGCGAGCGTGCCGAGCAAGTGCAGCGCGTCGCAGTGCCACAGCGCGCCCCGCTCGTCGGCGTGCGCCTGCGTCGGGCCGGGGCCCTGCAGATCGCGCGGCACCGCCAGCTCGCGTGCGATGCGGGGCGGACGCTTGGGCACGCCGCATCTATACTCGCAAATCGCTCAGGGCCGGTAGTGGTGCTTGAGCCGATGCCATAGCTCGATCGGATCGAACCCGAGCAGCGCGAACGGATGCGCGCCGGACTCCTTCATCACGGCCTGCGCGCGCTGGGCCAGCGCGGAGGCGCGGTCGCGCGTCGCCTGCGGCAACATCGCGGCGAGCGCCGAGGCGGCTCGCCCGGCCATCGCCGCCACGGCCGCGCCACCGAGCAGGCCGAGCAGCCACGCCGGCGCGGGATCGATCACGACCCGCTTGGCGTTGAGCTCGCGGGCGAGCGTGTCGCTCGGGCCGGTGAGGATCTTGAGCAGCGTCGCGCGCTCGAGGAACAGGCCGATCGAGGGCTTCGCGAACCGCTCCTCGGTCGCGGCGAGCACGCGCTTGTAATGGTGGGGCCAATCGCGCGCGAACGCCGCCTCCGGGACCAGATCCGCGATCGCGCGATGGGTCGCCGCGCGGGTGATGTCGCCAGCTTCCTTGGTCGCGATGATCGAGGTGTGGACCCGCGTTCGATCATCTTCGATCACGTACGCGAGCAAGGCGCTGCGATCCGGCACGAGCAGATCGAACGTGCGCTGGATCGGCTCGTACGCCGGCGCCGGCAGCAGGTCGAGCAGCGGCGGCTCGGTCCACACGCCCTTGCCGGCGTGATGCTTGAGCGCCTTGAGCGCGAGCAACGCCTGCGCGACGCCATCGGCTTCGAACCGCAGCGCACCCTCGATCTCCGTGGACAGCTGCGCGATCAAGGCGCGATCGATCACGATCACCGCGCCGACGGCGAGCTGCTTTGCATAGGCCTCGAGCGCGGCAGGCTCGCACGAGACGAGGGGCGGCGGCGCCGCGAGCCGGCCGCGCGCGGCCTTGCCCGCGATCACGACCGAGATCAGGTTCGGCGGCGTGCCCTCCACCACGACGAGCGCCCAGGCCGGCGCGTCGAGCACGCGCGGTGGTACGAGCAGGCGCCAGCCGTTGCGCCATTGCCTCGCGTCGAGGTGACCGAGCTCGAGCTCCGACGAGAGCACGCGCTCAGCCTACCACTTGATCCGCGATCGAGATGGGGAGAGCATCCGCGCATGTCCAAGACCAGCCTTCTTGCTTCGCTGCTGTTGTGCGCCGCGGTCGGAACCGCGAGCGCCGGCGGTCAACCCGGTTCGATCGGCGTCGGCGCCGAGTATCAGCTCAACGGCATCGGCGGCGTTTCGGTCAACTACGATGCGGGTCAGTTCCATGTCGGCGGCTCGCTCGGGTTCGGCGATCCGGCCGGACCGAATAACACCGTGTTCCAGCTCGCCGGGCGGTTCTACTATCACGTCCACCACACCGCGTTCGCGGACTTCGGGCTCGGTGGCAGCCTCGGCTTCTCGAGCGAGCCGACGATGGGCGGCAACCGCAACGCGTTCGTCTATCTCGAGCCGGGCTTCGAGATCCGCGCGTTCCTCAGCTCGAACGTCGCGCTCAGCGCGACCGGCGGGCTCGTGATCGGAGTCGCGGATGCCGATGGCGTCGGCATCACGGGCTCGACGGTCGGTGGCAGCGCCGGCTTCGGCCTCGGTGGTGGCGTCGGCATCCACTACTACTTCTACTAGGCTTATTCGGCTTCGCCCCCGCCCACGGCGGCCGCGATCGCGACGTCCTGGGCGCGGATCTTCGATGGATCGAACTTCTTGGCGCCCTCGATCATCTTGTCGATCGTCCTGTCGAAGTCGGACTGCTCGTCCTTGCCGGGCTTCGCGAACCGGAGTGGGTTGACCCGCGCGACGACGATCGGCTTGAGGTAACCGCTCGTGAAGCCGGCCGCCTTGAGCTTGGCGACGGCGGCGGTCACGGCCTCGTCGAGCTCGAGCAGCTTGTCGGCGTGGGCCTCGCGCAAGCGCAGGCTCTTGGCCATCGGCTCGGTCGAGAACGCCTCGCACTTGGTGACCACCGAGTTGTACGCGCCGCCCGAGAACCGCGAGTTCTTCTCGTAACAGATCCCGATCGTGACGAGCGAGGCCTGCTCGAGCTCGAACGCGACGTCGCGCTCGCTGCGCTTGCCATCCTCGGCGATCGCGCGGGCCATCCGGATCACCTCGAGCGCCTTGTCCTTGAGGTTGTGGGCCTTCTCGGTGTTGAGGGCGAGGATCCGGAACGCGATCTCGGGCTCCGGCAGGACGAGCGCGACGATCGCCTTCGCGCCGAGTGCGGTCATCGCGGCGAGCCGGTGCATGCCGTTGGGCGAGATGAAGCCGTCTCCATCCGCGACCGCGATCACCGGATCGAGGAATCGCCCGACTTTCGGGATCACGGTCGCGAGCTTGTCGGCGTGCGCCTTCGAGAGCTCGCGCTGGTATGGGGTCGGCTTGACCTTCTCGATCGGGAGTACGGCGAGCGCGACCCAGTGGCCGCCGAGCGGTTCGCGGTACGCGGCGAGGACGTGGCCTCCGGCTGCCGTGATCTGGGCCTCGAGCCCGGTCATGTCCCTCGACTTCGTACCTTCGACGACCTCGTCCGCGGTCAGCCCGACCGAGCCGGGTTCGGCCTTCACCTTGGTCTTTCGCGGTGGGCTCGCTGTCTTTTCCTTCTTCTTCGCCGGGGCCGACTTGGTCTCGGCCTTCGCCTTCGCCTTCGCCATGGCTCGAACTCTAACCCTGGTAAGGTGGCGATCGAGATGCCCGAGACGTCGTTTCCGAAGTCCTCGATCAAGGTCCTGCTGCTCGAGAATATCCATCCCGTCGCCACCGCGGCGTTCGCCGCCGAAGGCTTTCAAGTCGAGTCCGTGAAGGGCTCGCTACCCGAGGCCGAGCTCGCGGCGCGCGTGCG
Organism: Kofleriaceae bacterium; assembly: GCA_039922635.1. GTDB lineage: Bacteria > Myxococcota_A > Polyangia > Haliangiales > Haliangiaceae > JABFXX01. Next base: position 4,755 of record JBDTEH010000343.1, read on the forward strand.
CGATGTCCACCTGCTCGGCTTTCGCTCGAAGACCCAGGTCACGCCGAAAGTGCTCGACGAAGCACGCCGCTTGCTCGCGCTCGGTGCCTTCTGTATCGGCACGAACCAGATCGATCTCGTGCACTCCAACCGCCGTGGCGTGCCCGCGTTCAACGCGCCGTTCTCGAACACGCGCTCGGTCGCGGAGCTGATCATCGCGGAGATCGTGATGCTGTCGCGCCAGCTCGGCGATCGCCTCCGCGAGGTCCACTCGGGCCAGTGGCGCAAGGTCGCGGTCGGCAGCCACGAGGTTCGCGGTCACACCCTCGGCATCGTCGGGTACGGCCATATCGGCAGCCAGGTCGGCGTGCTCGCCGAGTCGTTCGGCATGCGCGTCGTGTTCTACGACGTGATGGCGAAGCTGCCGATGGGCAACAACCGCGCGATGGACAAGCTCGAGGAGCTGCTCGCGGTCTCCGACTTCGTGACGCTCCACGTCCCCGAGACGCCCCAGACCAAGAACATGATCGGCCAGGCCGAGCTCGCGAAGATGAAGCCCGGCGCGTGCCTGTTGAACGCGAGCCGTGGCACGGTCGTCGCGATCGACGCGCTCGCCGCGGCGATCCACAGCGGTCACATCGGCGGGGGCGCGGTCGACGTTTACCCCAGCGAGCCCGCGTCCAACAGCGATGGCTTCGAGAGTGCGCTCCGCAACCTGCCGAACATGATCCTGACGCCGCACATCGGTGGCTCCACCGAGGAGGCGCAGGAGGCGATCGGCAAGGAGGTCTCGGCCGCGCTGCTCAAGTACGTCAACCAGGGGTCGACGACCGGCGCCGTCAACTTCCCGCAGGTCGAGTTGCCGATCACCAGGGGCACGCACCGGATCCTCAACATCCACCGCAACGTGCCCGGCGTGCTCCGCGACATCAACAAGATCGTCTCGGACCACAACGCCAACATTCGCGCCCAGATGCTGTCGACCGACTCGGACGTCGGCTACTTGATCATGGACCTCGATCAAGATGTCTCGCAGGACGTCAAGCAGGCGGTCGGCGAGCTCCCGACCAGCATCAAGACGCGCATCCTGTTCTAGTCGAGCGTGCGCTTGCGGGACCCGCGGATGGCGAGCGGTCGGCTTGCCGAACAGCTCGCTCGACGGTTTCGCCGCGAAGTACGCCGTTTCGGGGTCGGCCGGCCCCTGGCCGGACGCGTCATCGAGCGCTTCCCCGCCCGCCACGTGTCTGGCGCGGCCGCGCGAGGTAGAGTGCCGGCGCGTGCATATCTCGGTGTTCGATATCTTCAAGATCGGGATCGGGCCTTCGAGCTCGCACACCGTGGGCCCGATGCGCGCCGCCAAGCGCTTCGCCGAGCGGCTCGCGGCCGACGGTCAGCTCGCGAGCATCACCGCCGTCAAGGTCGAGCTGTTCGGCAGCCTCGGCTTCACCGGCCGCGGCCACTGCAGCGACCGCGCGATCATCCTGGGGCTCGAGGGCGAGGAACCGGCGACCGTCGACATCGACTCGGTCGTCCGCCGCGTCGCCGCGGTCGAAGCGTCCAAGCGGATCGTGCTGCTCGGCAGCCACGAGGTCGAGCTCGATCCCGCGTCCGCGTTGATCTTTCACCGGCGCGAGAAGCTGCCGCTCCATGCCAACGGCATGCGGTTCACCGCGTTCGCGGGGACCGCGGTCGTCGTCGAGCGGATCTACTACTCGGTCGGCGGTGGCTTCGTGGTCGACCACGCCGGCGCGCCGGCCGATGGCTCGACCCCGGCCGATCAGATCAACGTGCCGTACCCGTTCAACTCCGGCGACGAGCTGCTGCGGCTCGCGGTCGAGCACGGCATGGGGGTGTCGTCGCTGATGCTCGAGAACGAGAAGGCGCACCTGGCGGTCTCGGAGGCCGAGATCTATGCCCGCGTGCTGCGGGTCTGGCACGCGATGGAGGCGTGCGTGAAGCGCGGCTGCGAGCGTGAAGGGATCTTGCCGGGCGGGCTCAAGGTCAAGCGGCGGGCGGCGGCGATCTTCCGCAAGCTCAAGACCGATCCGCGCGCGCAGCACGATCCCCTCGGGATCATGGACTGGGTGAACCTGTGGGCGCTCGCGGTCAACGAAGAGAACGCCGCCGGCGGGCGCGTCGTGACCGCACCCACGAACGGGGCCGCCGGCATCATCCCCGCCGTGATGACCTACTACCGGCGGTTCCTGCCGAACGCCGACGACGAAGGCTCGATCCGGTTCTTGCTCACGGCGGCCGCGATCGGCGCGCTGTACAAGAAGAACGCCTCGATCAGCGGCGCCGAGGTCGGCTGTCAGGGCGAGGTCGGCGTCGCGTGCTCGATGGCCGCCGGCGCGCTGGTCGAGGTCATGGGCGGCACCCCCGCACAGGTCGAGAACGCCGCCGAGAGCGGGATGGAGCACAACCTCGGCCTCACGTGCGATCCGATCGGCGGGCTCGTGCAGGTCCCATGCATCGAGCGCAACGCGATGGGGGCCGTCAAGGCGATCAACGCCGCGCGCCTCGCCTTGCAAGGCGACGGGACGCACAAGGTGTCCCTCGACAAGGTGATCAAGACGATGTGGCGCACGGGCGCCGACATGAGCAGCAAGTACAAGGAGACCGCCCGCGGTGGCCTCGCGGTCAACATCATCGAGTGCTGACCTGATAGGCTGAGCGAAGGCATGGACATCGTCGGGCTCGAGCCGCGGCGGAGCGATCTGGCGCGCGGCATTCTGATCGCGCGGAGCGCCCGACCTCTCGATGCGACCGCCCAGGACGCGCTGTGGGCTGCCCTGGCGAGCGCGGGCGTGACCGAGCGGACCGAGGAAGAGACCGAGGACCACGCGAACGACCCGGAGCGTCAGTTTCACGCCGCCCCGTGGTTGCCTCCGATCGCGGAGGAGCTCGCCGCACATCGCGCCGCCGTCGAGGCCGCCGGGGCCGCGTTCGAGCTCGACAAGGTGTGGTTCGTCAAGGTCGAGACCGGCGCAGACGGCGTCGCGTGGTTGGAGCTCGAAGCCGAGTCACGTGCCGACGCACTCGACGACGACGACGACCTCGACCTCGACGACGACGACCTCGACCTCGAAGGCGAGATCGAGGTCCCGGTCGCCGGCGCCGGGCCGCCACCGGCCGCGGAGGTGCTGTACGCCGCGCCGGATGCGCCCGCCGAGGCAGCGCTGGTCGCCGTGAGCGCAGCGGACCACGATGACGGCGACGACGATCGCGACGGCGATGACGACGATGACGACGAGCTCGATTCGATCCAGCTCGAGAGCCACTGGCGTAACGGTGCGCCGCCGTTCGAACACTCGGTGTCGTTCCCGATCGAGCGGTACCCCGAGATCATCGACGACTATGACTGGGAGAGCTTCGGCATCGCGGTCAAGCTCGCGGGGACCGCGACGCTCGGCGAGGAGTCGGTGATCAACGCGTTCTTCGCGCTGTGGTTGTCCGTCTACCAGGACGAGCGCGCCGACGACTTCGAGCCATTCCAGCGCGCCGACGTGATCCACGATCGCCGCCACCGCTCCGCGCTGATGTGGGTCGAGCGGTTTGCGGTGCCGGCGACCGCCTCCGATCAGGTCCACTTCCTGCTGTGGATCGCCGCCCGCCTCGACGAGATCGTGCCGCTCGCGTGGGCCCGGTTCGACACCGTCGACGATACGATGAAGGCGCGCGCGAACGGCGACGACGGCGAGCCGCCGTTCGTCCTGGCCGGGAATCCGTTCGTCGATCGGTTTCGCCGCCAGGGTGAAGAGGCCGCACTCGCGTGGGCGGTGTCGCAGAGCTCGTGGAGCCGGCGCGAGCTCGCCGGCATGCTCGTCGAGGTTGCGCTCGAGCACGACCCCGATGATCCGAAGGCCGCGCTCGTCGCCGAGCGCCTGTTGCGGCGAGCGCAAGCGTTCGACACCAGCTCGGATGCCGCCGGCTATCTCGCGATCGTGCTGGTTCGCCAGCACCGGCTGGTCGAAGCGATCCAGCTCGCGGAGGCCGCGCCGAGCCGTGACGTTCGCCTGCTCGTGATCGGCGAGATCGCGGAGCACGCACCCGCGGAGCTCGGTCCGGCACTCGCGTTGCTCGACGACGAGACCGCGCGGGAGACTCCGCCCGAAGACCTCGCGGAGCTCGTCGCCTCGATCGCGCGCCACGTGCCGGGCGCGACCCACCTGGCGGCGGTGCTCGCCAAGCTGCCGGACGATGTTCGCCTGGTGCCTCACCTCTACAATGCGAGCTTCGCGGTCGACCGGCCGCAGGCGCTCGCGATCTTGCGCCGCGTGATCAGTCTACCGGAGCCGATCAAAGCCACGGGCGAGGCTCGCACGGCGCTCGTGATGGCGTGGAACAACGCGTGTATTCACGCGCACGCGCTCGGCGACTACCGGCTCGCGGTCGAGCTCGCCGACGGTGGCCAGCGGTTCGCGGCGGAGAATCCGTACATCTATCACTCGGCGGCCTGCGCGTACGCGGCGGTCGGCCAGATCGATCGCGCGATCGCGCAGGTCGCGCTCGCCATCGAGCATGGCTACGAGCACGCCGAAAAGATGGAGACCGACCCCGATCTCGAGCCGCTCGCGAGCGATCCGAGGTTCGCTGCGTTGTTCGTCGAGTGGCGCGGCAAGCGCGCGGACCTCAACTAGGCCGGACGACGGCGCCCGACGCATCGCCTGACGCCACGCCCGACGCATCGTCCGACGCATCGTCCGACGCATCGTCCGAGATCTGGCGGGTCGCTTCATCGTAATGCGCCCAGCACACCGGCGCGTACGACTCCTCGGCGCCGAGCTGGATCTGCGGGCCCTCGACCGTCGGGGTGCCGTTGACGAACCGCAGGTTGCAGATCGCCTTGCGCTGGCAGTACTGGCAGGTCACCTTGACCTCCTCGATGCCATCGGCGAGCTCCATCAGCCGCTGGGCCGCGGGGAACAGCTTGGTCTTGAAGTCGGTGCGCAGGCCGTAGCAGATCACCGGCACCCCCGGATCGACGGTGATCCGGCGCAGGTCGTCGATCACCGAGGGCGGCAGGAACTGCGCCTCGTCGACGAGCACGCAGTCGACGCCGGCGAAGTCGCGCGGATCGAGGGAGGTGTCCTCGTCGATCATCAGGTCGGCGGTCGCCTCGAGGCCCGAGCGCGACGAGATGTTCCCCGCACCGAACCGCGTGTCGAGCCGCGGCTTCATCAGCACGACCCGCTTACCTTGCTTGCGGTAGTTGTGCGCGACCGCGAGCAGGTTCATCGACTTCGCCGAATCCATGGTGCCGTACCGGAAGTAGAGCTTCGCCACGGGCCCACCATCGATCGGGGGTCTGACACCTACCAGGCGTGCAGCAGCCGCGCGAGGTACAGCGAGACCGCGCCGACCGCACCGGCGGCCGGGATCGTGAAGATCCATGCCCACACGATCCGGGTCGCGAGGCCCCACCGGATGCCGCGAACCTTCGTCACCGAGCCGACACCGATGATCGCGCCGGTGATCGTGTGGGTCGTCGACACCGGGATCCTCAGCGCGGTCGCGCCGAACAACGTCACCGCGCCCGACAGGTTCGCGCAGAACCCACCGATCGGCTTGAGCGACGTGATCCCCATGCCCATGGTCTTGATGATGCGCTGGCCGCCGACCAGCGTACCGATCGCCATCGCGCTGTACGACGCCAGGATCACCCAGTAGGGCGCTGACGTCGCGGTCGCCGGCAACACACCGCCGGCGAGCATCACGGCCCAGATCACCCCGATCGTCTTCTGCGCGTCGTTCCCGCCATGGCCGATCGAGTACGCCGCCGCGGAGAACAGCTGGGCGATCCGGAACGTGCGGTCGACCTTACGCGGGCGCGCGTTGCGAAACAGGTTCATCGCGATCACCATGAAGATGAAGCCGAGGATCAGGCCGATCACCGGCGCGAGCACGATGAAGTAGAGCGTCTTGAGGAGGTTAGCCTCGTCGAGGATGCTGAAGCTCCCGGCGTACGCGAGCGCCGCGCCCGAGAGCCCACCGATCAGAGCGTGCGAGCTCGACGAGGGCAGGCTCCACCACCACGTCAGCAGGTTCCAGACGATCGCACCGAACAACCCGCAGATCACGATCCACACGAAGGCCGGGTCGGAGTGGCCGATGTGGACGATCTTCGCGATCGTGTTCGCGACGCCCTCGCGAAAGATGAACAGCGCGACGAAGTTGAACACCGTCGCCCACAACACCGCGAGCCGCGGCGACAACACGCGGGTCGACACGACGGTGGCGATCGAGTTCGCCGCGTCGTGAAAGCCGTTGATCACGTCGAACAGGATCGCGACCGCGACCGTGATCCAGACCAGCGTCGTGATCGCCATGTCAGGCGTGCTCGAGGATCACGCCCTCGATGATGTTCGCGACATCCTCGCAGCGGTCCGATGCACTCTCGAGATTCTCGTAGATCTCTTTCCACTTGATGACCATGATCGGATCCTTCTCTTCCTTGAAGAGGCGCGCGACGGAGCGGCGCAGGATCGCATCGGCCTCGTTCTCGAGCCGATTGATGTCGATGCACAGCTTGAGCGTGGCGTGGGTGTCCTTGAGATCGCGCAGCCCGCGCACCGCGCCCTCGACCTGCTGGGCCGTGCGGTGCAGGACGTCCGCGAGGTCGCGCACGTCGCTCGTCATCGTGGTGATCTCGTAGAGCGCGATGCGCTCCGCGGCCGCCTCGACGAAATCCATGACGTCGTCCATCCGCGTGATCAGCGTGTGGATCTGATCGCGGTCGATCGGCGTGATGAAGGTCTTGTGGAGCGCCTCGACGCAGCGGTGCGTGATCGTATCGGTCTCGTGCTCGATATCCGAGATCCGCCGGCACTTCGCGGCGATGTTCGCGCCGGTCGTGACCATCGACAGGAACTCCTTGGTCCCCTCGATCGTCAGCGCGGCGTGTTCCTCGAAGAAATCAAAGAAGCTGGTCTCGCGCGGGAGCAGGCGACCGAACATATACTCAAGCCTGTAACACGGCCGCGAACATCGCGTCTCGCGAATCGCCGCGTCCCGAGCATGACCGACCGGTTGAACCCCCCACGCCGACCGGAGGACATCGAGGGCTACACCACGTGAAATTCGAGGCCGGCGGCGATCAGCCGTGCCTCGAGCGCCCCGCCCATCGCCACCGACGGCGTGGTCACGCCGCCCTGCGACGCGAGTGGATCGAACGCGAGGCACATCGCGGCCTCGCCGAGCATCCTCGAGGTCGACGCGTAGCCCGGATCGCCGTGCGGGTCGGCGACGACATAATCGAGCCGCGCTTGGTCGCGCTGCGCGACGAAGTGCACGGTCCAGTGGCCGCGCCGGCGGGTCTGCTCGTCGGGACCTTCGCCAGATTTCGGTGCCCGCGCCTCGAGCAGCTTGCGCAGCTTGCGCGAGCGCAGCGCGACCGCGAGCGTGCCGAGCCCGGCGGTGATGCCCGCCGCCATCACGAGGCCCTTCGCGCTCTTGGGGGTCGTCATCACCTCGCGGTAGACGAAGTCCTCGCCCCATGGAAAGCCGGCGAGCGCGTGCGCGCGGCGCACCACGCGCGAGTTGGTCGCGGCCATCACGAACGGCACGGTGAACATGCCGACGGTCGCGTCCCAGCGCGGCGCTTTGTCGTCGGGTGCGGGCGGGCGTTGCGCGTCCGGATCTGGATCGAGCCCGTATGGATTACCGAGCACGCGGCGGACCTCGCGATCCTCCATCGCATCGGCGATCACGAACATGCTGCCGGCGGTGCCGCCGGAGAAGCCCCCGGAGAGCTTGCCGAAGTATGCGGTCACCGAGTGCGCGGGCGCGCCGAACCGCGCGATGAACGCCTGCTGGGTCGCCCACGTGCCGAGGTCGCTCGGGATCGAATCGAAGCCCGCGGCGTGGACGATCCGGGCCCCGGTCGCGCGCGCGGTGGCGTGGTGCGCATCGATCATCGCGCGCATCCAGCTGACCTCGCCGGTGAGATCGCAGTAGTGGGTGCCGGCGGCGGCGCACGCGGCGACGACCTCGCTCCCGTACTTCGTGTATGGCCCGACGGTCGTGCAGATCACCTTCGTCCGCGCTGCCAGCGCGTCACACGCGCCACGATCGAGCGCGTCCGCGACGACGATCGGGACATCGCTCGTCAGCGAGGCGCGGACCTCCTCGAGCTTGTCGCGATTGCGCCCGGCGAGCGCCCAGCGCATCGCGTGCCGGTCGAGGTACTGCGCGACCAGCTTGCCCGTGAAGCCGGTCGCACCGAGGAGGACGAGATCGAAGTCGCGCACGCGCGGACGATAGCGCGCTTACGGCTTCCCCGCGGCCATCAGGTCGCCGAGGATCCGCCACGTCATCCCCCAGATCGTGAAGCCTTCGTAGCTCCAGCTCGGGAACACGCGATCGGTGCCGGGATACGTGAACGTGCTGTCGTAGGTTCCGGCCGCCGCGCGCTCGAGCGGCAACCAGAACGCCGACAGCGCCTCGGGGCCGACCACGGTCGGCGGCGCCGCGGACGTCACGAACGCGAACGGCGTGACCTCGATTCCCATCGGCCCGGCGGACAGCGGCGACAGCACCGGCAACGGGCCGACGAGGCGAGTGCCGTGCAGATCGAGTCCGAGCTCTTCCTCGGTCTCGCGGATCGCGGTCGCCAACAGATCTCCATCGCTCGCGTGAAAGCCACCGCCGGGCAGCGAGATGTGGCCCGACCACGGATCGCCTTCGCGCTCGACGCGCTTCATCAGCAGCACGCGGGGACCACTCGGATCGTCGTGGACGAGCGCCGCCACCGCCGCACGCCGGCGGCCGTCTTGGGGGGGCCGCACGTCGCGCGCCGGTAGGCGTGCGATCAAGCGCTCGATGAACGGCGACATCACAACCTGTATAGCTCCCGCGCGGTCACATCCACTATACGCCTACGGTTCGTCGGAGAACATCCTCGGCTCGACCGCGTCCGCGCCGACCGCATCGACCAGGCTCTCGAGCGAGCGCACGAGCTCCTTGCGCGGCTTGTCGGGCATCGCCGCGACCGCTTCGATGATCCGGGTCTGGAGTAGCTGCGGCGCGTTGTCCACGAGCCGCTGCCCGGCGGGCGTGACATGGAGCTCCGCGCGCCGGCGATCGAGCGCGTTCGTCGAGCGCTGGACCAGCTTCTTCGCGACCAGCTTCGCGACCACGGTCGAGACCGAGCTCTGGTCGGTCAGCGTCCGCCGCGCGAGCTCGGCGAGCGAGCTCGCCGGAGCGGAGGCCAACGAATGCACCACGAACAGCTGCGCGGCGCTGAGATCGTGGCCCGCCTTCGCATCATGATCGGCGAGCCGGATCATCCGTACGAGCCGGCGTAGCGAGGTCATCACCTCCGCCGCGTCCGAACCATGGGCTCCCATGAATCGAAGCTATAGCACGAGTTGCGCGAACCCCTTCGCGGGCCGCGCGAACAGGAAGCCCTGCAACAGCTCGATGCCGGCGTCGGTACACGCCGTACGTTCGCCCTCGGTCTCGACGCCCTCGGCGACCACCCGGCTGCCGAGCTCGCGGCACAGGCCCGCGATCGCCCCGACGATCCGCCGCTTCTTGGTGTGGCGGTCGAGATCGCGGATCAGCGACATGTCGAGCTTCACGATCTCGGGCTCCAGTGTCGCGAGCGCACCGAGCGCCGCATAGCCCGCGCCGAGGTCGTCGACCGCGATGCGGTAGCCGAGCCGGCGTAACATCGCGACCCGGGTCGAGCCGATCGCGGGATCGATGCTCGTACGCTCGGTGATCTCGAGCACGATGCGGTGAGCGTGCTGCGCGAGCGGGCTGGTCGCGGCGTAGAGCTCTTCGTCGGTGAGCTCGAGGCCATGCACGTTGACGAACAACAGCGCGTTGCTCGGTGCGGTAGCGATCGAGGCCGCGACCGCGGCGCGCACGGTCCGGCCGATCTGCTGGATCCGATCGAGGCGCTCCCCGGTCGCGATGAAGATATCGGGCCGGCGCAGCGACGCTTCCTCGGTGCGGAGCAGCGCCTCGTACGCGTAGATCGACCGGGTCGAGGTGTCGACGATCGGTTGGAACGCCATCCACGATTGCTGGATCGCGTTGCCGAACCGGCCCTCGAGCGCCTCGCGATCCGGAATCGTCCCGCCGTAGAGCTCGCGCGCGTACGACTCCGCGCGTCGCCGCATCCGCTGGACGCCGTGGACGCGCGCCGCCCTCGCGACCGCGGCCGCGAGCACCTCGTGATCGAAGGGCTTGGTGATGTAGGAGATCGCGCCCTGATCGAGCGCGCGGACCGCGCCGTGCAGCGATGGATCGCCGGTCATCAGCAGCACCGGCAGATCGCCGTCGCGCTGGCGCAGCTCGCGCACGAGGCCGAAGCCGTCGAGCTCGGGCATGTTGACGTCGGACAGCACGCAATCGAACGGGACCTTCGCGGTCTCGACCTCTTCGATCGCGGCGCGGCCGTGATCGGCGAGCACGACCGTCCAGCCCTCGCTGTTCAAGACGCGCGCGCATACCCGCCGGATCGCGACGTCGTCATCGACGACGAGCACGCGTCCGAGGTGAACCTTGTCGCCTCCACCCAGCACCGCCATGGCTACCTGTCTGCGCCGTGCTTCGAGGCGAGCACGATCTCGAGGGCCGAGCGCAGCTTCACTTCGTCCCACGGCTTCAAGAAGTAGCGATGCACCGAGCCCTCGTTGACCGCGCGCGCCGCGACGTCGAGCTCGCGGTTCGCGGTGACCAGGAACCGCACGGTGTCGGGATACATCAACTTGACGTGCGCGAGCAGATCGAGCCCGTCGCTGTCGGTGCCCATCGAGAAGTCCGAGATCACGGCCTCGTAGGTGCGGAGCTTGAGCGCATCGAGCGCCTCGCGCGGCGATCCGGCTTCCACGACCTCGTGACCGCGCAGCGTGCGCCGCATGGCCGAGCGAATGTCGGGATCGTCATCGCAGATCAAGATCGCAGCCACGAGCTCACACTACCCTTTCTAGACGCGCCCCGGTAGACGCAGTACGAAACTCGGACCGTCGGTCCGGGCCTCGTACGCGATCCTTCCACCATGTGCTTCGGCCACGAGCCGGCAGAAGTAGAGGCCCATTCCGCGCTTGCCGCCCTTGCCCTGGACGTACTTGCCGAACAGCGTGCCGCGGATGTTTTCGGGGATCTGCGGACCGGTGTTCGACACCCAGATCTCGACCGCCCCCTCGGCCGGCTCGGGCCAGGGCTGCGCGCCGAGCCGGATCGTGCCGTCACTGCCGCAGTAACGCGCGGCATTCCCGAACAAGTTGTGCAAGACGCGCTCGACGAGCCCGGCGTCGAAGCGGCCCTGGAGCGTGGGCGCGCACAGGTTCTCGAACGTCACGCCGCGTGCGATCGAGGCGGCATGTACGTCGATCACCGACTGCAGGAGGTCGCGCACGTTCGTGATCGCGACCGTCGGCTTGACCGCGGCATCCTCGAAACGAGCGATGTCGACGAAGTTCGCGACCAGCCCCGACATCCGGCGCACCGACCGCAGCGTCGCCGCGATCGCGTCGTTGACCTCGGCGTCGCCCTTCACTACATCGACCAGATAGGCCAGGTTGTTGAGGCTCACCGCGAGGCCATTGTTGAGATCGTGGGCGAGCAGTGCGCTCGCCTCCTGGCCGTAGACCAGGCGGCGCTCGGCCGCCTCCTTTTCGAGCCGGACGTGGACGAACGCGCGCTGCGTGCGCACCGCCGCGGACACCCGCCTGCGCAGCTCGCTCATCGGCACCGGCTTGACCACGTAGTCGTCGGCGCCGGCCTCGAACGAGTCCGCGCGGCGCTGCTCGTCGTCGTGGCCGGTCAACACCATCACGTGGACCGCACCGTCATGTAGGCGCTTGAGCTCTGCGATCACGGCGAGGCCGCCGATGTTCGGCATCTCCAGATCGACGATCGCGACATCCGGAGGGGTCGAGGCAGCCTGAGCGTACGCGCTCTCGGCGTCGTTCGCGGTCACGACCTGAAATCCGGCGCTCGCCAGCCCCGCCGCCATCTGACGACAGATCGCGACATCGTCATCGACCACGAGCAACCGGACCGAGCTCGGCAGCATCGTCACGTCGGATACGCTCATCGCCTCCAAAGACATCGCGGGGGTGATAATATCAGTAAGGGGAATGGTGAGCAGCGAAGCACGCGGCCTCGATCCGAAACGCCTCGCAGATGTCGTGCTCGCCGCGGCGGTGCGGTCGCAATCCGAGACGGTCTATCTCGAACCGGCGGCCAACGACGAGATGTACACGTTCTCGTTCGAGCGCGGCGGTCAGACCATCACGACCGTGCAGGTCGAAGCCCTATCCGGCGCCGCCACGGTCGCGCGGCTCGCGTACATCGCGAACCTCGACCTGGCCGCGACCAGCGCGACCAGCGCGGTCACGAAGGTGCGCTCCGGGGACCGCGACGCGGACGTGGTGATCACGCTGCGCCCGACCCGGGGTCTGCGCGCCGAGATCGTCGTGATGCCCCAGCGCGGGGGCCGCGCCCGCACCGCGCCGCCCGTCTCGCTCGGCGGGATCGGCGATGTGATCGGGAATTATCGGATCGTCGAGCCACTCGGAGAGGGTGGCATGGGGACGGTCTATCGTGTCGATCACGTCGCCCTCGGCCGGTCGTACGCCCTCAAGGTGTTGCGCTCGCGCGTGTTCGAAAAAGATCCGACCGCGGGCCAGCGGTTCTTGCGCGAGGCCCGCGCGGCCGCCCGCGTACGCCACCCGAACATCGGCGACGTGTTCGATTTCGGCCACCTCGCCGATGGCCGGCCGTACTTCGTGATGGAGCTGCTAGAGGGTGAGAGCCTCGCGGATCGCGTCGCGCGCGAGGCGCTCCAGGCACCGGACGTGGTGACGATCGCGCGCCAGCTCGCGGCGGCGCTCGCGACGGTGCATGACCACGGCGTCGTGCATGCCGACGTCACGCCGTCCAACGCGCTGATCATCTCCGACGAGCCGCTCCACGTGAAGCTGATCGATTTCGGCCTCGCCGCGATCGCGGGCGAAGCGTTCAGCGAGCAGAACAGCGACTTCGTGCTCGGCACGCCGAGCTACATCTCGCCCGAGCAGCTGCGTGGGCTCGCCGCGACCGACCGCTCCGATCAGTACGGGCTGGGCGCCGTGCTGTACGAGCTGGTCACGGGGCGGCCGCCGTATATCCACAAGGACCTGCGCGAGCTGTGCATGATGCACATCCAGGCGCCGATCCCACCGGTCGAGAGCCCCCACGGCCCGCTTCCGGCGAAGCTGGCCGACGTGATCACGACGTGCCTGCAGAAGTCGCCACAGCAGCGGTTCCCGGGGATGCGCGCGATGCTCGCGGCGCTCGACGAGATCGATCGAGTCGTACACCAACGCGGTTGGAGAAAGTGGTTGGGATGAGGAAGTCGCTGGTGGTCTGCGTCGACGACGACGAGCAGATGCTGATGAGCGTGGCGCGCTCGCTGAGGCGCGAGCCCTCGCTCGAGATCCGGACCACGCTCGATCCGGATCAGGTGCTCGAGTGGCTCGCGAAGGAAGAGGTCGCGGTGCTGGTCTCTGACTACGAGATGCCGAAGATGACCGGCGCGCAACTCGCGGGTAAAGCGCGGCGCGTGCGTCCCGAGACCGTGCGGATCCTGCTGACCGGGATGCGCTCGCTCGAGACCGCGATCGACGGCATCAACCAGGGCGAGATCTTCCGGTTCATCAACAAGCCGTTCGTCGACAAGGTGCTTCACGCGGCCGTACTCGACGGCGTCCAGCGCCACGAGGAGCTGCTCGCGCTGACCGGGGACCGCGAACGTCGCGAACGCCGCGATGCGCTGCGCACCGCGCTCGAGACCGAATATCCCGGCATCTCGCACGTCGTTCGCGTGCAGGATGCGGTGGTCGTTCCGGCCGATCCGTGGGCCGAGGCGATCGCGCTCGGCCTCGCCGGCCTCGATCGGAAGCTGGAGTCGTCGTGACCGAGCACCTCGACGAGTCAGGCCAGCCCTGCAAGCGCCACCCGCCGCCTTCGGCCTCGAACCTGATGGCGATGGCGCTGCTCGGTTCGCGCATGCCGAGCTTTCACCACGATGTCGCCTCGAAGTTGCAGAGCCTGATGATGGCCGTCGACGAGCTGTCCGAGCTCGCCGAGACCATCGAGGCCCGCGCGGCCACGACCGCGGCGATGCTCGCGGTCAAGGAGCTGACCCAGCTGTTCCTGACCAACCGCGCGCTCGGCAAGGCTCCGCAGCGCCGGCCGACCCCGATCGCCGAGGTGTTCGCGCGCGCGGCAGAGCGCAGCGGCGTCAAGACCGCGGGCGAGCTCGCGACGTGCACGGTCGACATCGCGCTGCCGTCGATCGTCCACGCGTGCGCGGTGATCCTCGATCTCGCCGCGGGGCCGCTCGCGCACGGCCGCACGGTCGACCTCGTCGGCGCGGCGAACAATCACGTGATCGAGGTCATCATCACCGGCCCACCGGCGACGCCGCTGCCGGCGAACGCCGGCGACGTGCTCGCGCTCGCGTCGTTCGCCCTGCTCCGCGAAGGCGGCGAGCTGCGCTGCGGCGTCGATCGCTACACGATCAGGTTGCCGCTGACCCCGTAGGCAGCGCAGATCCGCGCGTCGAGCTCGCGGTCGCGTGCCGGGGTCGGAGCAGCGAGCTGGAGCTCGGCGAGCTCGAGGATCCGTGCGCGCAGGGCGGGCAGCGGCTGGGCGAGCGGCAGTCGCGCGAGGTATTCGCGCTTGGGCCGGACCGCGCCGTTCAACGCCGGTGGGAAGCGGCGGCGCGCGTACCAGCCGTACAGCCGCGAGTTCAGCACCGCGAGGATGAAGCGATCGCCGGTGCCGAGCATCCACACCGTCGTGTCGGGCACCAGGCCCGTGGTGTCGAGCGCACACGCCGGCGCGGTCTGGATGTCTTGATAGAACAAGCGCGGTGCGGTCGAGCGCGCGAGCGCACCGATCGGATCCTGGAGCTCGTACCACTTGTACGTGCCGGGCTTGCGACCGGTCCCGGGCTCGAGCTGCGCGCGCAGCGGCGCGAGGTGACGGCGGATCGCCGCGGGGAGCACGCCGCCGCGATCGCACATCAACAGGTACCGATCGTCGGGTTCGACGCGCCAGCGCCGTACGTCGCGGCCCTTCACGAACGGCCGGATCCACGCCGCGCACGCCGGATCCTCGTCGAGGAGGCGCGCGCGGGTCACGCCGGAGATCACGAACGCTCGGTTACAGCCGGTGACGACGCCGCGGCTCGGCACGAGCGAGGCCCCCAGCACCGGCAGCGCGGCCCAGCGCTCGAAGATCTGCGCATCGGCGCGATCGTCGAGGTGCCAGGGCTCGCCGCCTGGACGCGGCGAATGCGCCGCGCCGCGCTCGCCGACCACGATGCACGGGAACGCATCGTGATCCGGGAACGCGCCGGGCGCCTCGTAGATCGCCTCGACGCTGCCCTCGCGCGCGAGCCACGCCCGTAGCGGCCGCGCATACGCCGCGGTCAACCACTTCGCCGGGATGATCACGCCATAACGACCGCCCTCGCGCGCGAGACGATGCGCGAGCTCGAGGAAGTACACGTAGAGATCGGCGACGCCGTCGTAGCTCGCGTACCCGCGCAGCGCTCGCTTGGTCGCGGGCGCGAGCTTCTCCTGGCGGATGTAGGGCGGGTTTCCGACGACGGCGTCGAAGCGGTCCCACGCGAGCGCGAGCGCGTCACCGGTGCGGAGGTGGCCCGCGGGGATCGCTGCCCCCGCAAACGCCTCGACGTGGGCGTGCGCGCTCGCGACCGCCGCGGGATCGAGGTCGGCGCCGAACACGCAGTGGGTCGCGACCAGGCGCTTCGCCTCGCGGCCGCCGTGTGCGGTCGCGAGATAGCGCACGATCTCGACGAGAAACGCGCCTTCGCCGACCGCGAAGTCGCACACGCGCAGCGCGAGGATCTGATCGGCGCTCTTGCCGGCCACCAGCGGCGCGAGCGTGCGCTCGACGATCTGCGCCGCGACCGCACGTGGGGTGTAGACCACGCCGAGCTTTGCGACCGCCATCGGCGACACCGTAACGTATGCGCGCGGGTGATGGCTGGTTCGAACGTCTGGCGAACGTCTGGCGACGACAGTCACGAAGAACCTGAGGATCCCGGAGCCGCGGCGTTGGCCGCCTTCGGCGTCACCAGCGGCAGCACGAGCACGAGGCTCGCCTGCACGGCGGCCGCGACGAGATAGATCGTCGGGTAACTCCAGCGCTCGGTCGCGTCGCCGGCGTGCCCGAACGCGAGCGTCGACGACAGGTTCGAGAACGCCATGTAGATCGCGAACTGCGACGCGGCGACGGCTTTCCACGTCACGTCCATGCACAGCGCGAACAGCGACGCCGTCATCATCCCGACCAGCAGCGGCTCGATCCAGAACAAGCTGTAGACGAACACGTGACTCGCCCAGTGCGCCTCGCACTGCGACCACAGCACGTAGTAGCCGGCGAGCACGAGCGAGGCGAGGCCGGCGAGCAGGCGATGGCCGACCCGATCCGCGAGGAAGCCGCCGGCGGTCGCCCCGAGCCCTCCGGCGAGCAGCGCCCAGCCACCGGTCAGGGTCGCGTAGGTCTCGGGATCCCAGCCGAGCTTGCGCGTGAACAGGCCGTTGCCGATCGCGGACAGCAGCGCGGTCGCGAAGTTCGAGATCAGCATCACGACCCCGACGAGCAGCGCCGAGCGCAGCGCCGTACGCGACTCCCAGATCACCGAGCGCACCTTGCGCCCCGCGAACGTCCGCCTGGCCCACGCGACCACCGCGGTCCACACCGCGGGGCGCTTCGGCTCGTCGCCGACCGGCCGTTCGCGCACGAGCAGCGGTAGCAACATGATCGAGCCGAGGATCACGGTCTGTACGATCAGCGCGCCGCGCAGCGATGTCCACGCGATCACGTGCGCGAGCCCGGCCCCGCCGATCGCGCCGCCGACGTACTTCGAGGCGTACATCATGCCGTTCGCGCGGCCGCGCTCGGCCTCGTCGAGCAGGTCGACCGCGAGCGCGTCGACCGCGACGTCCTGCATCGAGTTGAACACGGTGTGGATGAACACCATCCACGCGAGCAACCGCACGCTCGCGGTCAGATCGGGGATCAGGATCATCGCGCCGATCGTCACCGCCATCATGCCCTGCGCGAACACGATCCACGGTCGCCGCCGGCCGAACCGCCGGCTCGGGAATGCATCGATCACGATGCCCCAGGCCCACTTGAACGAGTACGGCAACGTCGTCATCGCGAGGATCGCTCCGAGCGCCGCGTCGCTGACGCCGCTCGCCGAGAGGTACGACGGCAGCGTGATCGCGGTGAACGCCCAGGGGATGCCCTGGGCCACGTACATCACGCAGAGCGTGAACAACCGCAGCCTGCGCCGCTCCGCCAGGCTCATGACTCGCGCTCCACCGGGTCGCGCTGCACGGCCGGCAGGGTAGCGTACAATGTTGGCGATGCGTTACCTCGTGCTCGCGCTCGTGCTGGCCGGCTGCGTGCAGCCGCGCAGTCAGCGCTGCACCCAGGTGTGCGCGCGCGAATCCGAGTGCGTCACCTCGACGTCGAGCTCGATCCCGTTCGACGAGAAGGAGTGCATCGCGGCATGCGCGGTGCTCGAGGCCGATCAGGACAACCTCGCGAAGGTCCAGAAGCACGCCGAGTGCGTCGCGAAGCACACCGCCTGCAGCGACGTGCTCGACTGCCAGTGATCGCGAGCCCTCGCCGCTAGAGGTCTTCGGCCGTCTTGATGATCTCGGTGATGAAGTCGCGCCGGAGGTGGACGAGGCTGCTCGCGCGGCTCCACTCCCGCGTCTGGATCACGGTGCCGCCACCGGCCGGAACGCTGCCGTCGATGTCGTCGCCCTTGATGTCGAGCACGCAGGTCCTGTGCAGCGCCCGGGCGCGGGCACAGTCATCGGCGTGGAGCGTGGCGGCATCGCGATGCTCGGAGGCGGTGGGCGCCGGCTGAGCCGAGGCAAGCGTCGCGGTACAGACGATCGTGGCAGCGAGGAACATGCGCATGTCGTCACGACACCGCGCGCGGCGCCCTGTTGCGGGCGCTCAATCGGCCTGGCGCTCGGCGGCGCGGCGCTGGGCCTCGCGCCAGCGCTCGAAGTGGCGCTCGACGAGCTGGCGATCGGCGCGGGCGCGGGCGAGCTGCGCGCGCGCCGCATCGACCTCGGCGGTGCGCCGATCGTGGGCGAGCTCGGCCCGGAGCTGCTCGTCGCGTGCGCGCTCGAGCTCGTGCCGGCGGCGCGCGGTGAACCGCTCGGCCACCGCGAGCTCGGCCGCGGTGCGAAG